>JACRJM010000004.1:325231-650463 GCA_016219965.1 Candidatus Schekmanbacteria bacterium | reverse complement strand
TTCGCCAAGAAGTTTTTCAATCTCTCTTTTGAGCTTAATCATAATGACGCTGTGCCAGCCCGGTATCTGGTCACTCTTGATAAAATCCTTTGACTGCATGGCAATGAATATGTCCGCTTTGTCGAGCTTAGGTCTTATCTCGCGAGGTCCCGGCGAAAACATGGGACACCCCGACATCTTCTCAAGCCCGGGGCAAGGTCCGAAACGAAGTCCTGTTTTTTTCACATAGTCGTCGGAATAAGTGAACATGTTCCTGCACATCTCGCGAATCCTCTGGTCTGTTATTACGAGCTCGGGCGGAAGCCAGTCAACTTTGCCGACAAATTTCCCTCTTGCTTTATCAAGGGAACTTACAAACTCCGGGCTTATCATTTCTTTTAGCTCAGGATACTTATCGAGGATCTTTTTCTTTTCCCTGTAGATTGAAATCTTTTTTGCATTACTACTGTATTTCCTGAATATGTCCGTGTCCGTGACTATAGAGTCATGTATTGCTTCTATCCCATAAGCTATCTGCGGCTCTCCTCTCATATACAGACCTCCAAAATTTATTTTTAAGTTAATTAACTGTAATAAAAAAATCAGAAAGTTGAAAGCAGATTTTGCGGATTTATGGTTTTACTTTGATAGAAAGCTCTTTGGTGATCTCTTTTCCTGGGACACCGCTGTCAGATGCTTTAACAGTAAATGTGTAAATCTGACCGGAAGTTATCTTTGCAGGCTTGCCGCTGATAACTCCGCTCTTGCTCATGGTAAGACCTGAGGGGAGTAACCCGCTTCCGTCAACTATGCTCCAAATCAGCTTATCGCTCTTGCCGGAAGCATTTAATTTAGCGATGTATTTTCTATCCGCCTTTGCCGCTGGAAGTTTTTCCGTTGTAATGGACAGGGCATATTTAAGAGCTGATACGCCGTTGGGAATTCCGTAGCCAAAAGAATTGTCAGGCGAGCTGCTTCTGTCTGATGTGTTTAATATTGCTTCTCGTATCTTGTCCTGAGTCCAGTCAGGGTGGGCTTCAAGCAGAAGTGCTGCAAGCCCTGCGACAAGCGGCGTTGCAAATGATGTGCCGGTTTTATAAAGATATTTATTGTTGTTATTCGGGTCAGCGCAGTATGTTTCAAAACCTCTTGCGACTACGTCCGGTTTTACTCTTCCATCATAAGTAGGACCGCTTCCGCTGTCTTGCCACAAATCCCCGTTTACTTCCACTGCACCTACGGCAATAAGATGTTTTCCATCCGCCGGCGGCATAAGATTTCCGTTTCCCGCAGAATTCACAACGAGAATCCCTTTTTCTGCTGCAATGTTTGCGGCTTTGGTAACAGTTGCTGTCTCGCCGTCAAGGTCCTCAAATGTATAAGATGAACCATCTTCAAAATCATAATAACCAAGGGAACTGCTGATTATCTCCGCTCCCTTCTCATCAGCCCATTCAACTGCCTCAAGCCAGTAGTCCTCTTCAACAGGAAATTCGCTCGCCATATCCTCTGTCTTGGCAAGAAGATATTTAGCGTTATAGGCTGGACCTATCAAATTTCCCTTTTTAAACCCGCCTATCACTGAAAGGACTTCAGTGCCATGAGCATCCTGACCTCCATAGTCTCCCGCTTCATCCGCAGTTTCCCCGTCATCATTTACAAAATCATGTTCATCTATTACTTTAACTGATTTTAATGCTTCATGCGTTGTTTTGAACCCGGAATCAATGACGCAGATTATAACGCCTTTGCCTGAGTATCCCATGTTCTGAAGCGCTGTCACATTTATCTGTTTGAGCTGGCTCTTTGACGAACCGTAAGGAAGCCTGCCTTGTAGGGTGTTTTCGCCTGAGTCTATTAAATTTAGCTGTTTCTTTGGGGGATTGATTATCTTAACTTCTTTGACAAAGGGGAGCTGCTCTATCGCATCAATAATCTCATCTGTAGCTTCTATACTTATTCCATTAAGCCATCTCGTGGTTGCTCTATGCCTTGCGCCTAAAGCAATGACCTTATCAACATAATATTTATTTACGGGGAGATCCCGCTCATCGGCAATATTTGATGGATTTACCTTTGCACGCCTAGCGCGCACATTTTGAGGAAGGCTTTTTACATAGCTTTCTATATCACTTGCAGAAACATTGCCTTTGTCTTTGAAGAACACCCATGTGACAACTGTATTTCTTTTTATTTCAATGTGTTGAGCTGATGTTACAAATGTAATACAATAGCCTAAAAAAAATACCAATAAGCAGATTTTAATTAGATTAATTAAAGAAATATTTCGATGCGTTGCATGGGGGTGAATTGTGATCATTTTTTTCATCCCAATTTTTTACTTCGTCATCCTCGCTTCTTATTTCTGAATCCCAACTTCTTACTTTGTCATCCCCGCGAAAGCGGGGATCCAGAAATTAATAAAAAGAACTGGATTCCGCATCATGTGCGGAATGACATAAAAATAATTTTATTAATTTTTCCTGTTTGCTTCAAGCACCTTTTTTCTAAGTCTCACTGCAAGAGGCGTTACCTCTACAAGTTCATCTTCTTTTATGAACTCTATTGCCTGCTCAAGGCTCATGAGCTTTGGCGGCACTAAAAGTAGATTTTCATCAGAGCCGGATGCCCGCAAGTTAGTAAGCTTTTTCTCTTTTGTAACGTTAACATAGAGGTCGTTGTCCCTTGAGTTCTCACCGACAATCATCCCCTCGTAGACCTGCGTGTTCTCTTTTATGAAAAGATTGCCGCGGGGCTGAAGGTGGAAAAGCGCATAAGTGGTGCTTCTCCCCGGTCTGTCCGCTACAAGTGCACCAGTGTAGCGTTTTGTGATATCCCCCTGCACAGGCTCATATCCGTCAAAAAGATGGTTAAGAAGACCGGTGCCTCTGGTATCAGTTAAGAATTGCGAACGGAAACCTATCAATCCCCTTGAAGGTATCCTGTATTCAAGCCTTACTCTTCCATGTCCGTTGTTCTGCATCTTCAGCATCTTGCCGCGCCTTATTCCAATCTGCTGTGTCACAACCCCTATAAAATCTTCAGGCACATCTATGACAAGAAGCTCCATTGGTTCGTTGACTACTCCTTTTATTTCCTTTGTGATTGTCACCGGCATTGATACTGAAAGAACGTAACCTTCCCTTCTCATCATCTCAACAAGGATTGCAAGCTGAAGCTCACCTCTCCCCATTACATTGAAAGAGTCGGTGTTGCTGAAATCAACCCTTATTGACACATTATATAAAAGTTCTTTTTCAAGCCGTTCACGCAGATTCCTTGATGTGACATATTTTCCTTCCTTACTGGCAAATGGAGATGTGTTAATGGAAAAGACCATTGATATGGTAGGCTCATCAACTTTTATCCTCGACAGAGGCTTCGGGTTTTCAGCATCCGTAATGGTGTCACCTATATTTATCCCTTCAATCCCTGAAAGCGCCACAATATCACCGACAGATGCTGAAGTGAGAGCAACTCTCTCAAGCCCCTGGAACCCATAAAGTGATGTTATCTTTGTCTTAGCTGCTTGCTGCTCATGGCCTGAAGTAAAGGCGACATTGTCACCTACCTTAATAGTGCCTGAAAAAATCCTTCCAATAGCAAGCCTTCCGACATAATCATTATAATCAATATTGGTGACAAGAAGCTGAAGCACAGCGCTATCATCCCCTTCAGGCGCAGGTATTGTTTTGATGATCAGTTCGAACAATACTTTGAAATCATTTGAGCTGTCATCAAGCGAAAGCTTGGAAATCCCAAGCCTTGCATTTGTATAAATTACAGGGAACTCAAGCTGTTCTTCAGTTGCATCAAGGTCAATGAAAAGATCATATATCTCGTTTAAGACTTCCTGTATCCTTGCATCAGGCCTGTCTATTTTATTGACTACGACTATAGGCTTAAGATTGAGCTCAAGGGCTTTTTTAAGGACAAACCTTGTCTGAGGCAGAGGTCCCTCCGAGGCATCCACAAGAAGGAGAACTCCGTCAACCATCTTAAGGGTGCGCTCCACTTCGCCGCCGAAGTCTGCATGTCCCGGTGTGTCGACTATATTTATTTTGACACCGCAATAGTTAATAGCAGTGTTCTTTGCCATTATGGTAATGCCTCTTTCGCGCTCAAGGTCGATGTTGTCCATCACGCGCTCTTTCACTACTTCATGGGAGTTGAATATCCCGGATTGACGAAGCATTACATCCACAAGTGTTGTCTTCCCATGGTCAACATGGGCAATAATAGCTATGTTCCTTAAATCTTCACGTTTCACATTAATTCCTCTTGTATTAAATTAAACCTGCAATTGGCATCAGCATTCAATTATGCCGTGCATCAAAGGAGCAGACTTTTGGGTTTTATCTGAGGGTCTTTAATTCTGGCCGTAGAGAATCACATCTATTTCAAAAAAGCAACACTTCTCTTGGCTATAAAGAAAATTTGACAAAAAAGAGCGCTCCTTGCCACGATAAGACTAGACGGTGTACACATGAAACAGTTAAAATGCTATAATGTAATAAGCGGAGGCTAAAATTCATCTGGAGCAAGGGAACTCTAATCAATCAATAAAAGGAGAAATTCCAATGGCGATGAAAGTTGAAATCAAGGACAACAAGCTTTATATAGAAATTGACATGGACACCCCTCCGAAACCCTCAGCATCCGGAAAAACCCTTGTTGTTGCAAGTACGAGGGGAAATACTGTCACCACTGCAAAAGTAAACGAGAAGCCTGTCATAATCGGATTGAATGCCTATATCAAACCTTAAGAAGAAGATGCTTATCCCCCCTGTTTTCCGTAGGGGCTGTTCCCTAAACATACCTGATATCTTTCCATTTTCTCTGTAGGGACTGTTCCCCAAACAGTCCGTTTATTCTTTTTCTTCCTATGTCAAATCTTTCTCAATTCCTCTTTCCGTAGGAATCGTTTACATCCTCACTGTAAAACACAGAAAACATGTTTATTAAACAATCTTCCTGTATCTCGTGCTTCTTCCCTGCCCAATCTGCTCAATTTTTTTAAGCTGAAGTAATTTTGTCAGCACTTGATTTATGGTTGGTCGAGCGATATTTGTATGATTTGCAATCTCTCTTGGGGTTGCTTCTTCTACTGATAATAAGTAATTCCATACAGCCAATTGCTTTGGTGAAAACAATTTTTCGATATTTTCCCTGGACAGCAAAGCCACAGCCATTTCTGATTGCTTTAGAATGATGTCCAGAAAAAAATGCAGCCACGGAGTAATGTCTTCCGAGCCTGACTTAAACGTCTTTTGACTTTGACGAAGCGATAAATAATAATCAGGTTTGTTGTCCTCAATCAATTTTTCATGGGATACATACGGCATATATAAATAACCTTCCTTTAGCATCAAAAGATTGGTCAAGACTCTTGAGAGCCTTCCATTGCCGTCCTGAAACGGATGGATATTTAAGAACTCCACACTAAAATTGGCAACTATTAAAAGCGGATGGTGTTTTTTCTCAGCGACTGCATTTTGCATCCACTCTACCAACTCCTGCATTTCTTTAGGAGTCAGATATGCTGAAGTGGTATCGAAAAGCACACCAACGGATTTTCCGTCAGCGTCGATCATCTCTACTTTATTTTCAATCTTTTTGTAATCGCCCCTGTGGCGTTCATCTTTTTCAACGTGTTTGAGCAATTCATTATGAAAATGCTTAACAGTGCTTTCTGTAAATTTAATATTTTTCCATGAATTGAAAACATTTTCCAACAATTCATAGTATCCTCGTACTTCCTGCTTGTCCCGGTCAGTAAACTTTTGTACTGAAATACCACGCATTAATTTTTCAACATCTTCATCAGATAATCTGGCGCCTTCAATGCGGGTAGAAGCACCGGTTGAAGTAATCAAAACAGAACGCTTAAGACGTCCCAATATTTGCGGGCTTAACCGCGCTCCAGCTATCCACTGACCTTTTAACTGGTCAATTTGAGTGATTTTCGACCATATTTCAGATGGAATATTGGTTAATCTGGCGTCTAATTTATTGGTTTTATTCATGATATATAATCTTCTATTTTAACTATATAAGATTATATAAGATTAATTGGAGAAGTCAATTTATTGGAACGTATGGGTGCTTTTCCTTTTCCCATCCCTTTTTCTTCTTTGCCATCCCCGCTTCTTATTTTGTCATCCCCGCGAAAGCGGGGATCCAGTATTCTCTCTCTTCCCGTAGGGTGCGTTCCCTGAACGCACCGCATATTTTCCCGTGTTTCCTGTAGGGACTGTTCCCCGAACAGCCCGCTTCTTCTTTTTCAATCCCTTGTTCATCAGCAATATTTATTTTTTCAGTATCTTCTTCCCTGTTCGCTTTATTTCCTCAGCCATCATTCCGCCATTATAAAAGTCTTCAGGCCTGAAAGGCAGAGGCTCAATGCGGGTGTCTATTTTTCTTCTTAGCGGGACAATCCTACGACGGTCATCAAACCTGTTGCCACTGAACGATTCAGAAACCAAAGCAATATCTATATCGCTTTCTGCCTTTGCTGTTCCCTTTGCATATGATCCGAATATTATTGCTTCAGTAATTCTGATATTGTTTTTCTCAAGCTCTTTGATATATCTCTTCGCTATCTTTATGATTGAATCTGTTTCAAAAGCCATTGTTTTAGATACTCTATTTCAGCAATATATTTTGCTGTAAATTTTTTTGTGCATTTTTTCTTAAATAAAAATCTCTCATCCGGATATCTTGCCTCAAGATTGAAATCCGTAATTGTCTCAAGAAGTGCTATCTGTCCGAAAAATAATGCATATGTATAGTCTCTTTTTTCAAAAAGGTGGTTAACTACCTGCCAGTCAGCTTCAGCAGATTTTATCCAATAATTGATTGCTTGTTTGTTATCCATCTTCAATTTTTAAATATAGCACAAAAAATCAAAATTAGGAAAGCTGTTTTCAAAAGGTATCAATGAGTTGTCTGTCCCCCGAACAGCCCGCCCCTCTCATTCTTTTAATTCCGTTCCTTTGGTATTGATAAATTTTCTTTTTGCATGTTAAAGTATTTTAGGTTTTTAAATGGAAGAGTATCAGCTAAAAATTTCATACTTCAAACTTCAAATTGGCTTGTGGTACTTAGGACAAATGACATGAATCCCATTCGCATCTTTATCAGCAGTGTGCAAAAAGAGTTTGCCGAGGAGCGCAAGGCGTTGCGGGAATTTCTCCGGGGAGATCCTCTTTTGCGGCGCTTCTATGATGTTTTTCTTTTTGAAGATATGCCTGCTATTGATAGACGGGCAGACGAGGTCTATCTCCAGGAAGTTGAACGATGCGACATTTACGTAGGACTCTTCGGGATGGAATACGGAAAGGAAGACGACAAAGGTTATTCTCCTACCCATAGGGAATTCGACCTTGCAACGAAGAGCGGGAAACACCGCCTTATTTTTGTCAAAGGCGCTGACGATGGCGGCAAAGCCCCAAAAATGCAAAGCCTTATCAAGGCGGCGGGAACCCAGGTGGTAAGGCGTCGCTTTGTCAGCGCTGCAGAGCTAGTCACCGCAATATACGGAAGCCTTGTTCAATACCTTGATGAACACGAATTGATTCGTTCAGCTCCCTTTGATGCCTCTTTCTGCAGAAATGCCACCATGGCCGACCTGGATGAAGAGAAGATACATACATTTCTGAGTCAAGCCCGACAGGCCAGAGGCTTCCCGCTGTCCGAAGAATCCACATCCATGGAAGTCCTTACTCATTTGAATCTCCTTGATAAAGAAAGGCCGAGCAATGCAGCAGTCTTGCTCTTTGGAATACAGCCGCAGCGCTTCCTTATTTCTTCCGAAATCAAGTGCGCCCATTTTCATGGTGTTGAGGTAACCAAGCCTATTCCCTTTTACCGTATTTACAAAGGAACAGTCTTTGACCTGGTAGATCAGGCTGTTGATTTTGTGCTCTCCAAAATCAATCTTGCTGTCGGAACCCGCGCCCAGAGCGTTCAAGCTCCCGTGGCTTACGAGATACCTCCTGAAGTGATTCGCGAAGCCATTGTCAATGCTGTGGCACATCGGGACTATACAAGCAACGGAAGTGTGCAGGTGATGCTCTTTGCGAATCGGTTGGAGGTCTGGAATCCCGGTACCCTTTCACCGCCTTTGACTCTTGCAAAACTGCGAAAGCCCCACGGCTCCGTTCCCTGTAATCCCTTATTGGCCGAGCCGCTCTATCTTACCAAATACATTGAACGTATGGGCACTGGAACAGGTGATATGATCAAGCGCTGTCGTGATGTCGGCCTTGACGAACCGGAGTTTGCCCTTACAGACGGCTTTGTGGTTACTATCCGAAGAAAGCCTGAACTCGCCTTCAAAGCTGTCGGCGGGATTACCGGGGAAGTCACCGGGGAAGTCACCGGGGAAGTTCAGCGGCTCCTGGCGGTATTGGTTGGAGAGATGAAACGTAAAGACATCCAGGAGGCTTTGGCTCTCCGGCATGAAGATTACTTTAGAGAGGCTTATCTTATTCCGGCGCTGACTGCCGGTATGATCGAGATGACAATTCCCGGCAAACCCACAAGCAGCAAACAGAAATACCGCCTCACCGAAAAAGGGAAACGAATCTTGAAGGAGAAGGAGTGAAGTTTAATGGGAAAAGCAGTGAATTAGACACAAGTAAGCTTTTGATTTTTCAAGACGGTACTTAATCTTCATTGTCATCCCCACTTCTTATTTTGTCATCCCCGCGAAAGCGGGGATCCAGTATTCTCTCTTCCCGTAGGGTGCGTTCCCTGAACGCACCGCATATTTTTCCATTTTTCTTGTAGGGACTGTTCCCCGAACAGTCCGCTTCTTCTTTTCCAATCCCTTGTTCATCAGGTCTTATCCTCACACTTTCCATCAGGATCATGTGAAAAGGTAATAGATCATGCGCATCGCAATCCCCTTTACTCAGGGTCTCTCATTCCTACACCTATAAACAGGTCGGAATCAGAAAAGAAGATTCGCTTAATGGCGTTTCAGGCAAACTGTATTCGTCTTCTAACTTTTTTAATATTCCTTTGGCAAGCAATGAGGACTTTACAATATTTCTGCCTGTTTCAGTCGTAATTATGAATATTTCATCAGGTGTGATATGTGGGTTGTTTACAACGCCTAGATAATAAATTGTTTCAGTTATTATCTGTGGAGTTGTGCCAATAATAAATATGAATGTTTCTTTATATCCTGTCTTTTTCATGCGCCTAATATACTGTTAAGCAATCTACATGATAAGAAAAACAATATTTCCGCAATATTTTTAATTAGCGTCATAAAATATAAGAAATGTTGCTTGTTTGGAATCAAAGACAAAAAATAGAATAAAATGCAATATATTTTTTTACTTAGCTCTGCTTTATCTGAGTATTTTGGAGATATTCTGCAATCTTGCCTGCCATTTGCTCCTGTGCCTGCCAGTCGCCGAAAGCTCTGCCTGATGGCATGAAGCTGTTTACTGCGGCGATGACTTCAGGGCTCACCTTCCCTGCTGGTTCGTTGGCAAACGGGGTTGCGGGGAGAGGTGTGAATGTGTGGGCATGGATGGTTGCATCCATATCTACAAGGTCGCGCATGACTTTTATGGTATCTTGTATGTCATGCGCTGTTTCTCCGGGCATTCCAAAGATGAAATCAACTATCACCATCTTTCCCGCTCCTTTTATTATTCTCGCTGCATTATAGATGTCATCAACAGTATGTCCGCGCCTGCATCGCTCCAGCATTCTTTCACTTCCTGACTGCGCGCCTATAGCAAACCTGTTGTTGTGAGTAAATCGCGTTATCAGTTCCATGCTTTCAGTTGTCACATGCTCTGGTCTTATCTCTGATGGAAAAAAGCCAAAGATTATGCGCCCTGATTTGCCTGATATTTTTCTCACACCTGAGAGAAGCTCATAAATCTTCGCCAAATTGACCTTCCGTCCGTCGGGAGAGCCGTATGAAAGAGCATCGGGCGAGATGAACCTGAATGTTTTCCTCTTCAATTTTTTCATAATCTCAACATACTCAAAAATTGTTTCAACACTCCGGTGACGCGGTTTGCCGGGGAAAATATTCGGCGTCTGACAGTATGAGCAGGAAAACCTGCATCCTCTTGTGATTTCGATTGGTCCGATCTTATTGTATTTCACTGAAAAGGGGGTGAAGCTGTCGAGCTCGAGCGGCGGACGGTGGGCATTGTAACAGACATTTTTTTTATCATCTATATATGCGATCCCTTTTACATCACTTAAGTTCCCATCATTTTTAATTGCGCTAACAATGTCCCGGAGAGTCCCCTCACCTTCCCCCAGCGCTACGACGTCAAACCCCATTGCAAGTGTTCCGGCTGGAGCTCCAGTGGGATGCGGTCCCCCTGCAATACAGTGAATATGCTTTCCATGATCTTTTCTGAGCTTATTAAGCATTCTCTTAATATCCCAGAGCTGGGTTGTGAAAAAAGAAAAACATAGAATGATTTTTTCATGGGATTTAACAAGTTTCTCTGTTGTTTTATAAAGCACATCTTCATCATAGGGGAATACAATATCTATATCCTGCAGCAAGTCTTCACAGCACTCAATGCTACCTGCAAGGGCGTTTATTCCATATCTGTTTTCTTTATTGTAATAAAAAAGAAGTGCAGTATTTTTTTTCACGTCTGTTGATGTTTATATTTCAGGTGGCTTTGTGATCTGCCGGGAAGAGATTTCTGGTTTCTATTGGCAATGCTTCCGGCTTGCATATTATGACCCAGCGGTCAAATGAGAGTTTTGATTGTTTAAACCCTACGCCTGCAAGACGAAGCTCATTGCAAACATAGGCAACAGACTTTACACCCTCGCATATTATCACATGCTGGCGATTTGAAAGAGCGATTTCTTTAATCTCGCTCTTAAGATTTTCAGGCATTACAAAACATGGATAAGGCTTCTTTTTCTTTGTGACCATTTCAAGATTTTCCAGTCCATAGAAGCTCAGCCCTTCATAGTATTCATCGAGAACAATAAACTCATAATTATTAGAACCCGGTAATGATACTGCAATATCACGCCAGAAAGACCTCATGTCCCTCTCTGATGGATAATAAGCCGCTGCCAACTTAAACCCAATCAAAAGGATTACCCATGTTCCAACAAGAACAACATGCTTCGGGAATAATCCGGGACTTCTTTCCTTTTGAGTCTCTAAAGTAACAAGGCTTAGTTTCCTTGCAGTTGCCAGAGAAATAGCAGGGAACAATGGGAGCAAGTAAAGCGGAAGCCTTGAGTTTGCTGCGAGGAGTATAATGAATGGTACAACAAACCATGACATGATAAAAAGGTTCACCGGATTTTTCCTGAAGTCCAGCCACCATGATTTTGGATTTATAAAACACCTCCGGCGCAGAGCGTCTGAATACCATATAAACGACCAGGGAAGAGTACCAAAGAGAAGAACCGGAAGATAAATAAAGGCACCTCTGACGCCCGGGTTCCTGTTATATTTTTCTGAAATAGTTCTCCCTACAACCTGATTGTCAAAGAAATAAGCGATTGCACCGGCCTCTTCCTTGCCTACCATGAAATACCACGAAAGACCGAGGACGCTGAAGATTGCAAAACCTGCCAAGGCCCAGGTGGTTATAAAATATTCGCGCAACTTCCCCCGGAAGAGAAGAAAGGCGAACATACCGGCGGCAGGTATTATGGCTGCAGGCCCCTTGCTGATAAAACCCAGACCAAAAGACGCGCACATAAGGAGTTTCCACATAGATATCTTCGAGGCACCCGGCTTTACGCTTTGCCAGAAAAAGAAAAAGGCAAGAGTTGTCCAGAGAACAAGCGGTGTGTCAGGAGTCACGATGTTTGAAGCAGCAAAGGGAATTATGGTTGTACAATATATTACGCCCGCTATAGTCCCTTCCCTCTTCCCCCACATAGATTTTCCAAGCAGGAAAACAATCACCGTAGTAAGCACAAAGCAAAGTGCTGTGAATGCCCTTGCTCCCAATTCATTTTCACCTAATGCGAACATTCCCGCTGCAATGCCCCAGTAAAGAAGAGGCGGCTTTTCAAGCCATGTCTCGTCATTTAATTTTGGGATAAGGAAATCCCCGGAGCTAAGCATTGTTTTTGCAATTGGGATATAGAACCCCTCGTCAGGGGACCATATTCCTCTGGTCCCCTGAAAAGAGAATGCCAGCACTATCACCACTAAAATCAGTGCAACAATATGTTTTCCTTCTATCACCATTGTAATTTTCCGCCTCTTATGTTCTTATAATTTTTAAATCTTATATAACTATGAGCCTTTTGTCCATATATGCAAAAAAACAAAATCATAATCACATGCGCAAGGAACATTGAGACCTTCCTGAAATCGGAGCTCGCCGTTCTTGGCTTTCCTGTAATCAACACAGCCATAGCTCATGTTGAGACAGAAGGAACAATGGACGACACAATGACGTTCAATTTCCATTTGAGGACAGCCCATCGCGTACTTTTCCTCATATCGGAATTCACAGCCGAGGACCCGGATGAGCTTTACAGAAAATTATTCAAGCTCGATTGGGAAAAATATATTTTCGAGGACGGTTATATAAGCATCACATCTTCAGTTGATAACCCCTATATCAAAGACTCAAGGTTTGCGAATCTTAAATGCAAAGACGCCATCGTTGACCGCATTAACAGGAAATCAGGACAGCGTCCGGATTCAGGTCCTCTGAGAGACCGGGCTGTCATCCATTTATACTGGAAGGAAAATGAGTGTGCTGTTTATCTCGATACCTCGGGCGAATCTCTTTCAAAACGGGGATACAGAAAAATCCCATTAAAAGCTCCGATGCAGGAAACCCTTGCATCAGCCGTTCTTATGGCAGCCGGTTGGAAGGGAGACGGGAATTTTGTAAATCCAATGTGCGGCAGCGGAACACTTGCAATCGAGGCGGCTCTGATTGCGCTTAACAGGGCGCCGGGACTTTTACGGAACAATTACGGGTTCATGCACATTAAAGGCTTCAATGAAAAACTCTGGAATGAGCTTCGCAAAAAAGGAAAAGCCGGCTCGTTAAAAACCCTCAAAGGAAAGATAATCGCAACTGATAAAGACAGGCAAGCCGTCAATGCAGCAAAAAATAATGCTGAAACTGCGGGAGTAGCCCATCTCATAGATTTTGATGTCTGCGATTACGCTGACACTCATCTGCCTGAAGTATCTAAAGATAGTCGAGGAATGGTCATCTTCAACCCTGAATATGGAGAGCGTCTCGGTGACATCAATAAGCTTGAGGCAGTTTATGAGGGGATGGGGGATTTTCTCAAACAGAAATGTAAAGGATACATGGGATATATTTTTACGGGAAACATGGAACTTGCGAAAAAAATTGGATTAAGGGCAAAAAGACGAATCCCGTTTTTTAACAGCACGATTGAGTGCAGACTTCTTGAATATGAATTGTATGAAGGAAGCAGGGACACAAAAAAGGTCAAATGATTTTAGTTCTCAGCCTTTTCCCCGCAACTGCATCCACATCCGCAGGAAGGCTCCCCTCCGCTTATCATGCCGTTTATGATTGCAGCCGCACAGCCAACACCGGCTTTTACAGAAATTGCCCCAAAGGCACAGTTCATTTCGCAGGCGCCGCACTCCATACATAAATCAATGTCAGTGATAGAGGCTTTTTTATTTCCATTTATCATAAAAACCCCGTGAGGACATACCTCCGCACAAATGCCGCACCCTTTGCACAATTCAGGAGAATACTTAAGCGTTGATACATTTGAGATATATTTCATAAAATCTCCATCTGTTCGAGTTTAACCGCGGCGAGCAGGATTATGGATACTACTGCCACAGAAATATATACAGGCATTGCATATTTAATTTCCTTTTTTACTCCTGAGATGTTTGTAAATGTAGTTGCGCCTGTAAACTGTAAAAATATGTAGGAACTTGCTGCCGGATAAAAAATGTATGCAAGCATGTCAGCAGCTATTCCCATATTGGCCGGAACAAAGAATTCAGATTTCACATAAATAGCAGTCATTATAATTCCTAATATCCATCCTTTGACTGCAAATGACCTTGAAGGGATTAATGGAAGAAGAAGCGGCGTTACAAAGCCTCCCGATAAAACTGAAATCAGGCCAAGCATAATAAAGGGCATGCCGAAGGTCATAGCATTCGTTATAGAAAAGCCTGCTCTTCCTACTCCGAACAAAACAACTATTGCCGCAACATATATAAGATATTTTTGAAAGACGAGGCTCAGCTCCATAGGAGTAAGAACCAATCTGTCAGTGAATCCAAATCTCACTGTCCGCATTTCTCTTGTAGCTTTGTAACCTGCTTCAACATAAGAGATAATATCAGTTGCACGCACAGGGCCGTAATAAACATTAAATCCGGTCTTCTCCTTGATGACATGCGCACTTATGCCCGGCGCTCCAAGCTGAGGAACAATTATTCTTCTATGCGATACTACTTTATCAAGCTTATGCTCTGTTATCCTCTTTATCAGTTCTTCGGTTCCGAATGTCCCCTCCCCTGCCGCGCACCAGACATTGATACCTTTTGTGTCTATGACAAGGATCCATCCATTCATGCCATTAAGTGCACTGCGGAGTTTGTTGAAGCTCAATTTATAATTGGCGCTTACAAACACATCTGATTCTGCATCAGGAGAGCCGACGGCGTAAATTCCCGGTTCAATTTTATAATTCATCCTGAATGAATTGAACCTGCACGAGATTTCTCCAAGATAATCCTTATAAGAGAGTTTTGTAGTGACTCTCGGTATATTACCGGCTGGTGATTGGAGATTCCCGCAAGTACAGTCCGGCAGTCTTTTTATCTTATCTGTTAGCGCTGTATTCATGATTTTGTTATATACATCATTCTATTACAATAATCCATTGCCTTTACTTTTTATTTCTGTTTTTAAAATGTAAATTGAGATTGCTGAAAAAATGGTCTTTGCGAGCAAAGCAATCTCGCTCTAGGGAACATGGATGGAAAGAGATTCTGGAGAAAAGCTGAAAAAATATAGCAGATAATTGTTAAGGGCTATCTATCAATTCTCTGACTCTTTCGTATAATAAAAATGGCTTCAATGGCTTTGAAATAAAATTTAACTTTTCTTCATCAATTCCTTTTCTTTCCAGAATATCGCTTGTGTAGCCGCTAAGAAAAAGAACTTTGACTTTTGGCGTTATTTTCCTGATTTCATCAAGTGCTTCCTTCCCGTTCTTCTTAGGCATTATTACGTCTAGAATTACAAATTGTATCTGTTCCTTATTGTTTCTGAACTTTTCAACTGCATCCTCTCCGTTAACTGCCGGAATAACTCTATAGCCTGCTTCCTCCAAAACTGTCTTAGTCATATTTCTTACTTCTTCATCATCTTCTGCCAGGAGTATTGTTTCTGTCCCTTTTTTTAATGGTTCTTCTGCTGGCTTGATGACTCCATTACCGTTTATGTGATTTGATAAAGGGAAATATATTGTAAATGTCGTTCCTCTGCCTGGTAAACTGTTAACTTCTATAAAGCCATTATGCTGTTTTACAATTCCATAGACTATAGAAAGTCCCAGCCCGGTACCCTTTCCTACTTCTTTTGTTGTAAAGAAAGGATCAAATATGTTTTGCTGATTCTCTTCATCAATTCCTGCTCCTGTGTCTGCAAAGCACAAAAATGCATACTCACCCGGTTTCCCGTTTCCGCGACTTCTCATAAAACTTCCATCTAATTCTGTATATCCTGTTTTTATTGTTATACTCCCCCCTTCCGGCATTGCATCACGGGAATTGGTGCTAAAATTCATTAATATCTGCCATATCTGATTTCTATCAGCATCAATAAATAAATCGTTTTTATTGCTCTCAAATACCAATTCAACATCCTCACCAATTATTCTTCTCAGAAATTTTTCATTACTTTTTACTATTTCATTCAGGCTAACTGTTTCCAGAGATATTATCTGTTTCCTGCTGAAGGCGAGAAGACCGTTAATGAGACTTGCTGCCTTCTGGCATAGATTAAGTATCAACTCAGTGTAACTTTTTGTAAGTTCATCTTCTCTTCTTTTTCTGGATAGAAGATCTGCATATCCTATAATCGCAGTAAGAACATTATTAAAATCATGGGCAATACCCCCTGAAAGCCTTCCTATTGCTTCCATTTTCTGAGAATGACGAAGTTGATCCTCAAGTTGTTTACGCTCAGATATATTTTGTATAATACAGTCAACATAGGTACCACCTTCAATGTTTTTCCTTGCAATAGCCGAGAATGAAGCCCAGAATTTTTTTCCTTTCAGTGTCATAAGCTCCACTTCTTCACAGTTGATTAAGCCATTTTTCTTGAAATTACTATCCATTGATTTCTGCTGTTCTTTATTAACAAGTATAAAATCTCCTTTTCTGTGTTTTAGAAGTTCCTCTTTTGAACCTGCCTCAAGCATCTTAACGAGAAAAGGATTCGCTTCTGAAAAGTATCCGTCCAAAATACGGCAGATCCCGACGGGGAGATTGTTAATGAGGTCTTCGTATTTTTTCTGAAGTTCAATCTGAATTTGTTCTGCACGCTTTCGTTCAGTAATATCCTGAATAGTTCCCGCTATCCTGATCGGATTCCTGTCTCTGTCAAAGGTCGCTTCAGCCTGTCTGTTGATATATTTTAAAGTACCATCCGGTAGAACTATTCTGTAATCTATAGAATAAGTGTTCGTTTTTGTTAGACTATCACCAATAGTGTCATGAACATGCTCAACATCATCAGGATGCATGTATCTTGTGAAAAGATCATAAGTGAATTCAGCTTCATGGGGAGATAAATTAAAAATTGAATATACTTCTTCAGAGCAGGCAATTATATCGGTTTCGCTGTTCCATTCCCAGTTTCCGATCTTGCTAATACGCTGAGCTTCCTTCAGGCTTTCTTCAGTTTTCTTAAGGTTCGTAATATCTGTTGATATGCCGCATACACCGTATGGCGTTCCTGAAGTGCTGCAGACAGGGACTTTAATTGATATATAATTGTGAAGTCCGTCATCCTCCTGTATAGTTTCTTCAAATTCTATCGGGCTATTAACCTCTAATACACGACGGTCATTTTCTATGAGCTTTACAGCTATATTCTCAGGGAAAAAATCATAGTCACTTTTACCTATTATCTCCTCTTTTGAATGTTTATATAATTTTTCTATTTTGCGGTTTGCAAGAAGGTATTTCCCATTTATATCTTTCATATAAATAGCAGCAGTCGTGTTATCAATAATTGCATTAAGCCTGACTTCACTCTCTGTGAGCAGGGTTGTCCGCTTATTGATTTCACTTGTCATCTTGTTAAAAGAGCTGGAAAGCTCTCCTATCTCATCACTTGTTTTAACTGGAATAGTAACATCATAATTTCCTTGGGTTAAGCTTTCTGCAGCCATCGAAATTCTCTTCAACGGGACAACCATAAATCTGTAAAAGATGAAAAGAAGAGCTATAACAAGTCCGGAAACAATAGAACCTGATACTATCGCAGCATGTCGCAACGCAAGCACAGGTTTTAATATTTCTTCCGCATCTATCTCAACAAGGAGTACCCATTTCATTGATGGCAGCAGCATAGCAGAGCCTGCAACTTCAACCCCACGGTAATCTTTGTAAAATCCGGTGAACTCTTTTCCGAATTTCAGTGCCTGCTCCACAGGTATCGTATCAACCCGTTGCTTCAGGATGGCATCCTTAACGAATATGGAATCAGTAAGCATCAATTTATCATTATTAACGATATACACTTCCATAGATTTCATTCTTTTCTCAGAAGTAATTGCACCTAAATCTTTTGACAGTGCTCCACTTAGCAGACTATTAAGTACGTTCAAATCTATGCGGTTTGCAATTACACCAACTTGCCTGCCATTAGTCTTGTTTATAACAGGAACAGCAGCAATAAGCTCATATCTATTAGATTTTTCATAAGTGCATACAGAATTACTACCTGTTTTTATTTTGTTAAAAAAACTCTTTTCTGTTACATCCTTCCCTATATCCGCACTGTCGCTTGATGCCACTATACGTCCATCCAGAGAAATAAAGTCGATTGCCTTAATAGTTCTCTCTGCATCAATATCATTCTTTGAAAGATACTTATTTAGAATCGCTGAATCTGCTGGTTTTCCGTTACTTATTTTATCAAACTCCGCTATGATCGAATTATCATCTGAAAAACGTTCTACTCTGCTTTTCACTCGTTGCATAAATTGGTAAACTTGGGTTTCGTAAGCTTCAGCCAGCATAGAAACATTATCAAGTATTTGATTTTTTATATATTTTTTATTTGTGTAATAAGTAATAAAGTAAATAACAATGATTGGGATAATAATGACTAAAACAGCCAGAATTGCTTTATGAAGAAGTTTTAGTTTAATCCATTTTTTTGTCATCAGATATTTCCTAACAAATATTATAAACTCTTATCGATGTTAAAACCTTACCATTTTAATCTTTTTTTTGATGTGCGAATTGTTACACGTCATTATTCTTTAAGCAGTTAATAAAGAGACTGAAAATTCCCACATTTTTGTTTTGACTTTTTCTCTTCAGGATATTATACAGCATCCTCTTTTACAGATTGTTTTAGGGTAGAAAATCACATCGTGAGATTCTAAGTTAATCCATTAATATGGGAGATATGAGATATGATTGATTTAGTACCACAGGCAGCAAACTTAATGATTCAGGCGACGAAATCAGGGAGCGAGAATTCACTTCTTTTTATCGCGATCGTACTGATCTTCAGCGCCATCGGACTCGGTTTTTCAGCATATCTTGCAAGCTGGGTCATGAAAAAGGACACTGGAAAACCTGAAATGATGAAAATCAGCGATGCCATCAAACAGGGCGCTGAGGCGTTCCTCCGCAGGCAGAACGCGACTATCATCTACCTCGCAATAGCGGTTACCGTACTGATTTTTGTTCTTTACGGGTTTGTTCGCAGCCATCATGATTTTGATCCGGTACCCACTGCCCTTGAACTTGCGTTCTGGGTTTCCCTATCTTTTATATTCGGTGCAGGATGTTCGCTCATAGCCGGCTATATAGGAATGTGGATATCAATCAGGGCAAACATAAGGACAGCTTCAGCGGCATTGAAGAGCCTTAACGACGCACTTCAGACAGCACTAAGGGCTGGAGCAGTATCTGGACTTTTAGTTGTTGCAATGAGTCTTCTCGGTGTCGGCGGTCTTTACGCAATACTCCTTTCTCTCGGCAAAGATCCAATCCATATACCATTAATGATAGTGGGCTACGGATTCGGTGCATCATTCGTTGCTCTTTTTGCACAGCTTGGAGGCGGAATTTATACTAAGGCTGCAGACGTAGGAGCAGATCTTGTAGGAAAAGTAGAAGCAGGAATCCCGGAAGACGATCCCCGCAACCCCGCAGTTATCGCAGACCTTGTTGGCGACAACGTAGGCGATTGCGCAGGCAGGGGCGCCGACCTCTTCGAATCAACAGCGGCTGAAAACATCGGCGCAATGATATTGGGAGCAACTCTGGCAACAAGGGCTGAAGCAGGCGGATTTCCATTCGCCCTCGGTTCAATAGCAGTCATGATGTTCCCTCTTATTTCCCGCGCCTTCGGAATAATCGCATCAATTATTGGCATAATGGCAGTAAAGATGGATAAGGAAGAAAAACTTGACCCTATGCAGGCGTTGAACCGCGGTTATTATATAGCCGTCGTTATAGCAATGGCATTGTTCGGACTTTCATCACGCTGGCTGCTTTACAGCAATGAAGCGCCTGATGCATGGTGGCACTTCTTCCTCTGCGGAGTAATCGGGGTTTTGACATCCGTTGCCTTCGTATTCATCACACAGTATTACACAGAGCATAAATACAGGCCTGTACAGGAAATTGCAAAGGCATCGCAGACAGGCGCTGCAACAAATATAATAACAGGAATATCAGTCGGGCTTGAATGTACCGCTCTTCCGACGATTGCAATCTCGGCAGCGATACTTTCATCATACTATATCGGGTTGAATGCTTTCCCTGTAGATGCAGCCGGACATGGAGTAAATGCAGGACTTTTCGGAACAGCAGTCGCAACAATGGGTATGCTTGCAACAGCAGCATTCATCCTTGCAATGGACACCTTCGGACCTATCACTGACAATGCAGGCGGAATAGTAGAGATGAGCCGCCAGCCTGAAGCAATCAGGAAAAAAACTGACAGGCTCGATGCAGTAGGCAATACTACAAAGGCTCTTACAAAAGGTTATGCCATAGGTTCAGCGGCTCTTGCTGCATTCCTTCTCTTCTCTGCATACATGGACGAAGTAAAGCTTTATTCCGGCAAGGAAGAATCATTCCCCTTTAAAGTTGATATAAGCAAACCTGAAGTTTTTGTAGGCGGTCTTTTGGGGGCAATGCTTGTGTTTCTCTTCTCGTCTCTTGCCATCCGTGCGGTTGGACGTGCAGCATACGCTGTCATAGGCGACGTCAGGGCACAGTTCAAGGAAAAACCGGGCATAATGAATTTCACGCAGGAACCTGATTATGGAAGATGCGTTGACATAGTCACAAAGGCAGCGCTTAGAGAAATGGTTCTCCCTGGATTGCTTGCAGTGTTCATGCCTATTACTGTAGGGTTGATATTCAGGATGTTTATCACCAGCGTTGATCCGCTCATTGCCGCAGAAGCCGTTGCAGCGCTTCTTATGGTAGGCACCATAGTAGGAATACTAATGGCTACATTCCTGAACAACGGTGGAGGCGCATGGGACAATGCAAAGAAATTCATCGAAGACGGCCATTATGGCGGAAAAAAATCAGATGCTCACAAGGCAGCAGTAGTCGGCGATACAGTTGGCGACCCATTCAAGGATACAGCGGGACCTTCACTTCACGTCCTGATAAAGCTCCTTTCAACAATAACACTGGTTCTGGCACCGCTGTTTATTTAAATAATTAACAGACCTTACAAAGGGCAGGAGTATAATTATCCTGCCCTTTTTTATTTTAATTCATTTAGTATTGAATCAGCGATGAATTGGTAGTTGCCGCCGAAATGATGTCCACCTTCAAGGCGCATCGGTTTTGCTATAGCTATGTCTATATCTCTGCAAAGAGAATCTTTCTCTTCATCTCCGTAAAAGCAAAGTATTTTTATATTCTTTATTTTCTTAAGCTCTGGAAGAAGGGGGTGCAAATTTAACTGCGGAGATAACCCTATCCAGTCAGTGATATGAAACTCAAAATCAGCAGTATGCTCCGGACCAAGAAGAGCTATCAGCTCTATCTTCTCCGACACTTCAGAGGAAAGCCTTGTTATCATAAATGGAATGACATCAGCTCCAAGCGAGTAGCCGACAATCACTATCCGCTCTTTTCCCCATAAATTAAGATAATGCTTTATTATCCTTTCAAGATCATTGGCAGCAATCTCCGGATTCTTTGGCTTCCAGAAATACTGAAGGGAATCAACTCCTGCGACAGGGATACCTTTTGCAGCAAGTGCACCGGCAAGCTCACGGTCAATCCCGGCCCAACCGCCGTCGCCTGAAACCATTATAGCCATTCTTTTTCCTGATTCCGGGATTGACGGCATAACTTCAACAACAGGAAGATCGCTTATGTCTCCGGATTCTGATTTTTCAACCATCTGTTTAGGTTTATTGAATAAACCTGTAAACGCCTCCTTAAACTGCGGCATCCAGTTTTTGGGTACAGAAAAACCATGCCCTACATTAGGAAGTGATATTAATTTCCCCTCTCCAACCTGCTTTACAAATAGCTCGGTAGCTTTAGCATCGCAAACCATGTCAATTTCTCCCTGAAGAGCAATCCATGGTGTTTTAAGTTCATGGAAAGGAAGAAATGAATAGCCTTTCCCCTTTGGACCAGACTTCCATTCAAGTCCGCTTCCGCGGCACAATGGCCTGTCAAGAGGGAGATCAGGACAGAAGCCGAGGCTTATGGCACCCTGGAATGTACCTGTTGGGGCCTGAACAAGGACAGCATAAACAAGGGTAGCACCCGATGAATAACCGACAAGGACTGGCGGTTCATATTTAGGAAAATCATAATGTTTTTGAATGAATTTACTCAGCAATTCAAAATCAGCGGCAGGATAAGAACATTTTTCATCTGTGTTCCTAAGCTCTTTCATGTAATGCGTGATGTCTATTCCCACAACAATAGCGTCAAGTGCTGAAAGCGACTTCGCCATATCTATAACACCAAGATTCCATCCCCCATCACCCGAGACAAAAAGAACAACATGTGATGGCTTCAGGGAATTGCGGTAAATCATTACATTCCCAAAGCGCCCGAATTTCAATGTTTCTTCACCCGCATAGGCTGTCGCTGAAAGAATGAAGAAGCTAATTAAAAAATAAATCAACCGTCTCATTTTGAAATAACCCCCTTTATCCCCCCTGAAACCAGTGCAGCAATATTAGCAAGAACCCTCGGAAATGCAAGACCACCTGGCGATGCAAGATATCGCGGTGACCATTCTGGATGAAATTTTTCCTTATACTGGCGAAGACCCTGGAAATTGTAAAAGTGTTCTCCATGTACGAATATCAGTGCTCCCAGGCGGTTCCATAACGGCGAAAGCTTTCTGTTATTGAAACCTGAAAGAGGCGCCATGCCAAGGTTAAACCATGCATAACCTTCTTTTTTCCCCCAGAGCATGAGAGACACGAAAAGATAATCCATTACGCCGGGAGGAGCATTTGAATCATATCTCATAAGGTCTATGGTTAGTTCTTCTTTGCCAGCGCTTTCAAAAACATTTGCAAAGGCAACAACCTGTTCTTCTTTTTTTACTATGACTGCCGGGAATTCCATTATGTATGACTCATTAAAATAACCGAGGGAAAATCTTTTTTCCCGGGTATTTTTTTCAGCAAGCCATGAGCTGGATATTTCCCGAAAGCGCGGCATTATCTGGATTACGTTTTCAATGCCTAAAATCTCAAATGACCATCCCTCCTTCTCCAGTTTATTATGGGTGTGCCTCAGTCCCTTAAAATCTTTTCCTTCAAGAGAAAACTCCGTCAGATTAACCCTCCCCTCTTCTCCAAGCTTATAAAACGTTAGCCCAAGCTCAATATATAAATAAAGATTCTCATCGCTTATCTGGTAAAAGACCGGCCATGCATTGAAATAATCAGACTTTTCACGGAATCTCCAGACAAGCTCAGCTTTTTCCTCTTCATCTCCTACAGGATCACCTAACGCAATCCAACTGTTTCCTTCTACAGCGTACATAATAAAAGCTCTGCCGCTTTCGCTAAATAGAAAAGACTTATCACCAAGAAGTGCTAGATTTGCGGATGCGTTTTTTGCATTTTTAACAATGGCGCGTACACTGCTCATCTTTTCCTGTTCAGGAAGTTCAGGTAGAGGTTTTGATGAACGGAACAAACTCGCAGCACCGAAAAAAAACGCAAGTCCGATAACACCGGCGATTGCACGAAGCGAGCGCGGCGCATCACCGGACAAGCTGAACTGCCACCAAAGTTCATTGGAATATTCAACATGCTTATGTGAAAAAAGCAGCAGCCAAACAGATGCTATAAGAACTACTATTATAGAGGCCGTCCAGGCAAAGGTAAAACGCTGGCGTAATAGTGAAGTCTTGCGGTAAAAATTTCTGCGGCAGGGGATAAGCGCTGCCAATACAAGCGTCAGCAGAATCGCTTCTTCATAGTCGAATCCTTTAACAAGTGAAAAAATAACACCTGCGGAAAGGAGCACTGCGGTGATTAAATAGGCAGCATCAAGCCTGTGAAAAATACCCCATGCGATAATAAGCAGAAGCAACCCGGCAATACTCCCAAGAAAATGAGATATCTCAAGTAGGGGGAGCGGTACTAAATCCTTAATCCATGTTAACCGCCAGTCAACAGATGGTATCGCTCCGGAAAAGAGAAGAACTGCTCCCGATACAAACGTTGCGACAGCAAGTAAATGTGGAACGAAACCCGGCAGGATATTACCCATGACACCGGAAAACCGTTTTACCTCCTCTTTTCTCTGATATAATTCATAAGCTCCAAGCATAAAAGCTGCCGCTGCAAATGGCATAAGATAATAAATCGCCCTGTATGCCATAAGAGCTCCAAACACTGTTGAAGCATCAGCATAGCTTGTAAAGAAATAAAGCATTATTGATTCGAACACTCCGATTCCTCCGGGGACTTGGCTTACAAGTCCTGCAATCTGGGCTAACATGAATATGGCAAGAAACTTCTGAAATGTCATGCCGGTGCCTGAAGGAAGAAGGATATAGAGTGTCCCTCCTGCGATCATCCAGTCCAGAGATGAAACTGCAAACTGTGCAATTGCAAACCTGACTGACGGGATTGGGAAATCCCATTCTTTTATCCTGATAGGGGCTCTTCTTATTATGAGACATACGAGAAAATAACAAATAACAACCGACAGGAAAAACAGGCCAAGAAGTTTAATTGAATTAAATGGAAGAGATGCAATTGATGGCGGCAGTTGGATCGGCTCCGTAAGAAATACCGTACCACCCACAATAAGGAATCCAAGCCAGAAGGTTATAGTGTTAAATGCAACGATGTTAGCGATTTCTATGGCTGTCAATCCCCACCCCGAGTAAAGTCTGTAGCGGACAGAACCTCCTGTAAGCGCAGCAAGCCCTATATTATTACTGAATGCATATCCTATAAACGATGCTGCTGATATCTTTGGATAAGGAAGGCTGTTCCTGATGTATCTGAAAGAAAGAGTATCGTAAAACGTCAAAACAAAATAGCTTACAGCAGTAAGGCCGATGGCAGATAGAATAATCATGCCCGGAAGTTCCTTGAAGCTTTTCAATATCTCGCTATAGTGGTATTTTTGAAGCTCGCCGTGAATAACAAAAAGTGCTGCAGTAAATAATATTATACCTGCCAATGGGGCAACAGTACGCGCAATATTTTTTCGTACATTTAATTCCATGATTTTTTATTTTCTATTCTATATTTACATCAAGGTAATCTCCGAGGCTTTTAAAACGCGTTATCCAGACAGTTGCTTTCCTGTCATTCTTTTCCGCCCTGTTTTTCATCTCTCCTGATTTCTGTCTCCATATCTTAAAGCAAATGTTCTGCGCTTTCCAGAGATCAAGTATAAGCGGAAGTCCATTCAGCAATTTTATTACTTCTTCTATATTCTCCATTAAGCTGATATTTTCTGCGTCCTTTGATAATTTTCCCATGAGTTCGCTTATTTTCATGTTTGCAGCGAAACTTAATGTTGTGCCCTCAATCTCAAGATCAAGCTGCTCTATTTCTGAGATAGCGTTTTTAAGATCTTCAATGTCCGGCATTTTGCTCTCAAGAACTTTCTTCAGCTTACAGTTTAAAACATGTTCTACTGCAGTATAGATACCTTTTGGCAGTTCCATCCTGCTTTTTCTCAGATAGTGGACTATGGGAGAATAATATTCAAATATCTGATGGTAATAATCATCAATCTCTTCTTCAGTGTCTTCCATTATCTGCTGCAAGACAGCCTGCTGTTTGTCTTTAAAGAGATGCTTCAGCGAATAGGTTTGCAGGCCAAAATTGCTGTCAATGAGATTCAGGACTTTTATTATGTTCCCGCTGTCAAAAGCAGCTCTTACCTTACTGCAGATTTCGATATACTCATTTGCTGTCATATCCGTGCTTATTCCGCAAAGAAGATTATGGTCTCCGGGATGCACAACAGCAAAACTTATCTCGCTCTTATCCCAGGTGATTTCACATTGCAGCAGAGCCTGTCCGGCTGCATATTTCAGCTTGCCTTTATTAAGTTTATCATTTGTCTTCGATGTAACATTGTAGCAGTATATTTTTGCTTCTTCAGGATAGTCCTCAAATAGTGACGTTATTGTATAGTGTGCAGCTACCCTTAAAAGATCGACGCGAGCTGTCTTTACGAAATTTCCATAAACATGTTTTGCATTCCCGTATTTGACTATATTGCTCGGGACATGCGAAAGTTTCTTCGCGAAAAGTGATTCCAATGATGCGCCTGAAATGCTCTCGGCAAGCTGCATAGCGCGGTCTGCATATTGGATGATCTGGACGGTTTCAATCCCTGACACTTCATCAAAAAACCACCCGCAGCTTGTGTACATGAGCATGGAATGTCTTTCCATCTCAAGCAGTTTGAGAACTATTGATTTTTCATTATCTTTGAGTTTTTTTCTTGCATGCCTTTTGAAAAAATTCTCCACATTGTCTTCACTGCGATTCAATATTACCCAGATATAGTCATCACGGGCAGCAGATGCGGACTCAAGGTATTTGGAAATTCCTGTTTCGTATACCGGTATTATCTTGTTTCTCAGCCAGTCGAGAGATTCCCTGAGAGGCGCCCGCCATGCCTGGTTCCATTTGCTGTGCATCCCCGTGTTACATCCGCAGTTGCTTTTCCAGCGTTCAACACCATGAGCACAGCTCCACGAAGAATTCTCGTATATCTCGACCTCATGGTTAGGAGGGTTTATTTCCAAAAATTCCCCGTAGACAGTAATCTTAGCCAGATTGTGCGACTCAATGTAACGAAGACAATAAGCTAGAGCCATATCCCCGAAACGGTGATGATGACCATATGATTCCCCATCAGTAGCAACATGTGACATCTCAGGTGTATGGTTATGTTCAGAAAATACGGAGCAAAGCCTTTTTGCAAACCCTTCACCATTATTAAGCAGTCCCCCGAAGGCAACTTCCTGTGCTATTTGTCCACTGTAGAAAAAGATATTCATGTTTCTTCCCGAAGGGAGCCTGCATACATAAGGCATCCTGGGGTCGATGCTTCCCCCGCTTACATCACGCCATTTTTCATCTCCAATCCTTCTGACCTGCTTTGCCTGACGCGGGGACAATATGGTGAATATAATCCCCTGCTCAGCCATAATATCGAGGCTTTCAAGATCTACTGCTGTTTCTGCCAGCCACATCCCCTCAGGTTTTCTTCCAAAACGGTATTCAAAATCCCTGATACCCCAAATAACCTGCGTCCGTTTATCCCTGGTGTTTGCAAGAGGCAGAATCATATGGTTATAGGTCTGTGCTATGGCTGAGCCATGTCCTGAATAGAAGGTCCTGCTAAGGATGTCAGCTTCAATTATCGCACTGTAAATCTCAGGATTATTTCTTTCCATCCATGTAAGAAGAGTCGGTCCGAAGTTAAAGCTGATTTTCGCATAGTTGTTCACCATGTCTATTATCTTCTCTTTTTCATTAACTATGCGGGAGGCTGTGTTTGGAGCATAGCACTCGGCTGTTATTCTTGCGTTCCAGTCATGGAATGGATGAGCGGACTCCTGTTTCTCCACTTCGTCAAGCCAGGGATTTTCCCTTGGAGGCTGATAAAAATGGCCATGTATGCAGATATAGCGGTTCATGTTTTATCCGGAATGTTTCATGAAAATCACAGCAAGCGGCGGAATCGTCAAAGAGACCGAAAAACCATGCCCGTATGAACTATCTTTACCGGCATTGACACCGCCTGAATTCCCGTTATTGCTTCCTCCGTACTCCGAGCTGTCGCTGTTAAGTACCTCTTTCCAAAACCCTTCCCTTGGAACTCCGATTTTATATCCTGTCCGTGTTACAGGAGTAAAATTACAGATCACAAGCACCAGGTCATTTACAGTCCTGCCCTTCCTGATGAAACTTATTATGCTCCCTTCCCAGTCGCTGAAATCCACCCATTCAAAACCCTCCCGATCTGCATCAAGTTCATACATCGCAGGTTCAGCCCTGTATAAACGGTTTAAATCCTGCACCCATCTTTGTATCTGCTGATGTTTTTCATATTCAAGAAGATTCCAGTCCAGGCTTGTCTCATGATACCACTCGCTCCACTGGGCAAACTCACCGCCCATAAAGAGAAGCTTTTTCCCTGAGTGGCCGTACATATAGCCAAAGAGGAGGCGGAGGTTTGCAAACTTCTGCCAGTAATCACCCGGCATTTTTCCTATGAGAGAGCCCTTCCCGAAAACAACCTCATCATGAGAAAGGGGTAAAAGAAAATTTTCAAAGAATGCATACCAAATGCTGAAAGTAAGCTGATTATGATGGTGCTTTCTGTGGATTGGGTCTTTTGTAAAATACTCGAGCGTATCGTGCATCCATCCCATATTCCATTTCATGCCAAACCCAAGACCCCCGACATATGTAGGTCTTGACACCATAGGCCATGCGCTGGATTCTTCAGCTATCATCTGGACATCAGGGTAATCGGAGTAAACAGCTTCATTCAACCGGCGTAAAAAATAAATTGCCCCGAGGTTTTCCCTTCCGCCATAATGGTTAGGCACCCATTCCCCATTTTCTCTCGAATAATCTAGATAAAGCATTGAGGCAACCGCATCCACTCTGAGCCCGTCAATATGGAATTTATCAAACCAGAAAATAGCACTGCTCACAAGAAATGCGCGAACCTCGTATCTATCATGGTTGAATATGTAACTTTTCCAGTCAGGATGAAAACCCTGTTTTGGGTCGGAATGTTCATAAAGATGAGTCCCGTCAAAATAAGAAAGCCCATGTTCATCTCCGGGGAAATGCGAAGGCACCCAGTCAAAGATAACTCCAATGTTATGTTTGTGAAGAGAGTCGATAAGATACATAAAATCCTGAGGGGTCCCGTATCTGCTTGTTGGTGCAAAATAGCCTAAAGACTGATAACCCCATGAGCCGTAAAACGGATGCTCTGTTACGGGAAGAAATTCAACATGTGTGAATCCCATAGAGCTGACGTAATCGGGAAGATAATCCGCCATTTCACGATATGTGAGAGGACGGTTTCCATCTTCTGGCACCTTGCGCCATGAGCCGATGTGAATTTCATAAATAGACATGGGAGCATGGATTGAATTGGCAGCATGCCTTTTTCCCATCCATTCTGCATCATCCCATTTATAATTTAAGTCCCATATTACTGAAGCGGTTTTAGGAGGAGTTTCATAAAGTAATGCAAAAGGGTCTGCCTTACTGACTCTGTAATTATGGTAATGGGATTTTATGTGATACTTGTAAATATCGCCTTTACCGATACCCGGAATAAAACCTTCCCATATACCGGAGCTGTCAGACCTTGAATAAAGCCTGTGCGATTTGTTATTCCATCCATTGAAATCTCCGGTTACAGAAACTGTAGATGCATTTGGCGCCCAGACTGCAAAATAAGTCCCGGGAGTCCCGTCATCTATGCAAATGCGTGCACCAAGCTTTTCATAAAGTTTGAAATGATTGCCTTCCTTAAAAAGGTAAACATCATCATCTGTTATAAAAGAAATTTTCCTGACATTCACCTTTTTATTCTCCTTAGTTTAAACTGGCTTGCATGGTTAAACTTTATAACAGTAATTACGCTCTCCGTTTTGTGCATATAAAATTATTATTATTTTATTCTATTAGTTTATCACTATTCAAGGTTTAAAGCCTCAACACAATAGCAGAGCTTTAAGTTTAATTAACATTTAAAAATTCATATGACGACAAAGAGTCCGCCTATAAGCCAACCTTAACCCGGGAGGTAATCCTATGCTTATACTTCAGCAGAGAATTCAAAGATTTTCCTTATTGTTTTCCATTTTATTTATTTTTATCTCATTATGCATTTCATCAACAGTTCATGGCAGCGGACTGACATCTCCCGTTACACAGAAGGTATATGGTGGAAGGATAAACTGGATTGATGCAGCACCAATAAGCTCTACAACTACAAGAATTTTCATTTCTACAGAAAGCGCAAATTCTATGTTCTATGCCGATGTCGACCATTCAGTGATAACACCTACGTACAGTGCATTTCAGCCTGTGCCTGACATGGACAGTGATGACGGTTATGGGAAAAGTATTACTTCCTTCGCAGCCGATGGAAACTCGGGATATCTTTTTTCAATCAATGATGGGAAGCTTCTAAGCTGTTCAACCACAGCAGGGACAATCAATACGATAGTTGACAGCAATGCCCAGTCTGTAACTGTTTACAACAGCATGCTTTTCTATCTCGTAATGGAGGGAAACATCAAGCTCCATTTCGGGTCCATAGCAGGAAACGGGACCTTCACCGAAAGCGTTTCAAGTCCCATTGATGTCGGCAGCGGCGGCGCCCCTGCAGGTGTGCGGTTGCTCGTAAATCCGGCCACCAGTTTAGTCTATATATTTCAGCCCGGCACATCCCCCAAAATATATGAGTCATCAGAAACGTATAGCTCGTTGACTTCAGGGAGTACATTTTCAATGCTGCCGGTTGTTGATCTTGGGAGTGAAAGGGATTACAGGGCATTCGGCATAGGTCCTGACGGGAGGATATTTGTCGGTGCACAGGAATCTGTCGAGCCCGCACAGACAAAATTCATTGCTTACACAGATGATCATGGTGCTACATGGCATTCTGTCTTTACAGGTATTGGCGGAACATCCGGAAGTAATATTGCCGCGGGCGGAACGGCTGATGCTTATTACGTGTATTTCGGCTCAGCCGTGAACACAAACAAAGGAGAAGACGGAAGCTGGCATGCAATGCCTAACGGTGGAACAAGTGAGACGCATTCAAATGACGGTGCTGTTTTTGCTGACCCTAATAACAGTAATGTAATCTATCTTACCACTGACCTGGGAATCGGTGCTTCAATTAACAGTGGCGTTGATCTCATCGAAATAGATGATGGCGTTGAAGCAGTTCAGGTAAATGATTTTGATATGAATAGCGACAAGACCATCGGATGGCTTGCTTCAAAAGCAGGAATCAGACAGGTCAAAGATTATAATGCTTCTTCTCCGACATGGACGACCTTTTTTCCCAACAATGACGGCTCGCCATATTATTCCATTGCAATGGATAAAAGTGACACGTCGGGAGGAACAGCATATGCCGGTAATGTGCGGCTTTATAGAACTTCTGATGCCGGCTCTACCTGGAGCATGATCTTTTCTACTGAAGAAACGGCTTACAGCGGAACATTTAATTACAACAGCCGCGTCGCAAGTGTTGCCATTCATCCTGACAATCCGGATGTTGTCGTTGTAGGCATCAATTCTTCTTCAAGCGGAGTAAAGGGAGGCATACTTATAACTCAGGATGCAAGCTCGGTGGATCCTTCATGGGCGATGGTTGACACAGGAGTATATAACGCTGAAGTCAAAGATCTGCTCATTGTCAGTGACAGCGGTATCACCACAACCATATATGCAGGGTGCGAATATGTGAACGACGGTGTCACTTCCTCTTATGGAGTAAAGACTATTAACTACGATGTCCCAAGCGGGATTTCAACCTTCAGTAATGATATGGTTTCATCTGAAACAGAAACAAACATCACAAACTTCGGAGCCAACAGCCTTGCAATAAATTCGAACGGCGATGTCTATGCAGCCGGAGGCAACAGCACCAATGAACCACGGATTTATGTCATGGCAGTAGGAACAACAACATGGAAGATGATGAACACTGACGGACTGCCGCTCAACAGGAGCGCAACTGCTGTAACAATAGGAAAAGACTCATCTGACAATGAAACTCCTTATATTGCTGTCGGAGAAGATATTTACTATTATGACGGGGCATCATGGGTGCTAGGCTATGAATATCCTGTTGGCACTGACATTAACGTCCTTTACTGGGACGACCTGCTGGTAGGAACAGGGACAGGTCTTTATGCGCAGACTACTGAGCAGACAGATCTGCCTGACCTAAAAGCCGGCTCCATCAAGGTATCATCAAAAGTGAAACGTAAAATAACCTCAAAAGTTCGTGCTGTTGTAAAGAACATCGGGACTGCCGCAGCAGCATCAAAAGTAAGCTTCTACCTTTCTTCCAATAATTCTGATGCGGATATGGATAATGATACTCTGCTTGCAACCAAATCAATTGGAAGCATATCAGCAAACAAAAGCAAGACCGTTGTTTTGAAATGGAAACCGGCGAAGAATCTGAAACCCGGAAAATACTATCTGAAAGCTGTCTGCGACAGCGCTTCTTCAATTGAAGAGATGTCTGAGAATAACAACACAGTCGTATCGAATAAAATTACTGTAAAATAGCTATAACGCACCATCCCTAAAAAAGTTCCCTGCACCTCTGTACAGGGAACTTTTTTTTGTGTTCCTATCATTATCTATTTGTCATCTTATCTTATTTAATGTTTCTTATTTTTAACAATATTTTCTTAAATGAAACAAAAAAACTGGCTCCCAATACCCCTTCCTCCTAACTATCTGTTTTAAAATACAAATATTCATGGTTCAAATTGGCAACAAATTTGCAAGGGCTGTATAGAATATTCCTATCTATAATATTCGCATGGCATTATTGAGAAGTATGTTAATCAATTAAATTATAAACTGGAGGAAGAGAAAATGCATTATCCCTGGTGGTATGTTCCCTTTCTAACATCCCCGATGCTGATTGCAGGTGTTTCTGTGTTTCATGTTTTTGTTTCCATGTATGCGGTAGGAGGAGGTTTGTTTCTTGCAGCCGAGACTCAATACGCCTACAAAACCGGGAACCGGGCTTATTTAAGTTATTTAAAAGATCATGCATGGTTCTTCATTCTTATAACAGCTGTTTACGGCTCCATAACCGGTGTAGGAATATGGTGGACAATCGGCCTTGCTTCTCCCCTTGCTACGGAAGCATTGATTCACATATTCGTATTCGGCTGGGCAATGGAATATGTTTTCTTTGTTCTTGAGATCGCTTCGGCATTCATCTTTTATTATTACTGGGACAGACTTAGCTCAAAAACCCACCAGACAATCGGGTGGATTTATGGAATCTCTGCATGGATAAGCCTTGTTCTTATAACAGGTATCACAGCCTTTATGCTTCACCCGGGAAACTGGCCGGCAGACCAGTCCTTCTGGTCTGCGTTCCTTAATCCGCAGTTTCTGCCGCAGACAATTGCACGAACCGGAGGTTCACTTCTTCTGGCATCGCTTTATGTCTACATGCATGCTGCATTTCGCCTAAAGGATAAGAGTCTGCAGGGGCTAATAAGCACGCGCTCCACAAAGCCGGGTCTTCTTGGCGCCATACTTGTAACAGTTGGAGGACTCTGGTGGTTTGCTGCACTTCCTGAATCAGCTAAGGCAGCGCTTGCAGCAGCAAGCGTTTTAAATGTGCTCATGGTACTCATATTCCTCCTGACCATAGTTGTGTTCATTATGCTTTATCTGGGGCCATTCAGAAACCCGGGGTGGATAACACCCGGATTTGCTATCTTGCTTTTCACTTTCGGTCTCGCTGCAACAGGAACAGGAGAGTTCATAAGGGAAGCAGTACGCAAACCTTTTGTTGTCTATGATGTCGTTCTCAGCAATCAGATTCTTCCATCTGAGATACCGAGCTTGAAGAAGAATGGCTATCTCGAAGGAGGAGTATGGACAAAAGCTTTTATTGCAAGCTATTACCCTTCTGCGCTCAATCCTGAAGGACAAATAAACGAAGCAGAGCTTTTGAATCTTCCCCAAAGCGAAAGGATAAAAATCGGAGAAGTCCTTTTCCAGTACCACTGTAACGACTGCCATGCAGCAGGCGATGGTTATTCTGCTGTTGGACAAGTTACACGCGGCTGGACACCTGAAATGACATTAACCCTTTTAAGGCATCTTGATCAGGCGCACTTTTTCATGCCTCCCTTTGCCGGTACAGATGAAGAAGCAATGTTGCTTACAGATTACATTCAATCAATTGCAAAACCATTTCCTCAGGGCTTGCCCCGTGAGAATTAGGAGATAGACGATGATGACTATGACACTTCTTGCACCTGACAATGCACTTGGGTTTCCCGCACCTTACTGGTTTATTGTTTTCTTCAAGGTACTCGGTTTCACACTCCACATGGTACCGATGAATATATGGTATGCAGGGATTATAACCATGCTCCTCCTTAGAAAGTTTGGAGGAGAAAACGGTAAACGACTAAGTGACCGCGTTCTTAATGCAATGCCGGTTATAATTTCAATTGGCGTAAATTTCGGTATAGTCCCGCTTCTCTTCACACAGGTCGCTTATTACAAGGTCTTCTACCCTGCTACAATACTTATGGCATGGCCCTGGTTCAGTATTTTTATACTGCTCACAGCGGCATATTACGGAGTCTATTATTATGTTGTGGGGCTTCGAAGCGGAACCATGACCGGAATAAAATATGCGGTAGGCTGGGTTTCCGCAATTTCCTTCATGCTCATCGGGTTTCTTTTTGCAAACAGCTTCAGTCTAATGACAAACATCGGGGCATGGGAAGCGCTGTGGAAAGCTAACAGCATTGGCGGGGCATCTCTTGGAACTGCTCTAAACATCGGTGACCCTGTCCTTATACCACGCTGGCTCATGATGTTCGGACTTGCCATTACGACAACGGCAGCCTACGTAATAATTGATAGCGGCTTTTTCGCGGGAAGCGAAAAAGATAATTACAAAAAATGGACATCTGATTTTGCGCTTAAAATGTATCTTGTCGGGATTTTATGGTTTGCCGCAGCAGGCTCATGGTATTTTTTCGGCGCCATTAATCCGGCTGTCAGAGCTCACCAGCTTGGAGGTAACTTTTTTATACTCACAGCTTTAACTGCCGTTGCACCCGGAATACCTTTCATTTTGATTTTACTATTCCGCAAATCACTGACAAAGGGGAAGGCATTGGCAATCGGTCTTGCACAGTTTATTGTGCTCGCCTTAAATGCCATAAGCCGCCAGATTGTTCAGAACAAGGAATTATCAGCATATCTTGATGTAACTGGAGAAAAGGTGAACATTCAATGGAGCCCGCTTATAATTTTCCTTATTCTTTTTGTGATAGGTGTAGGAATTGTCGTGTGGATGGTAATGCAGGTTGCAAAGAGTCCAAAGAAGGCAGAGGCATAATTGATTGCCTGATTAATCTCTTTCGGGGAAGACCTTTACGTATTCTTTGTACAGGCATTTGTCCTGTATAAAGATAATGCCTTCTTTTTCTGCGAGTTCGCGGGCGGTATCGCTTACGATGCCTTCCTGCAGCCAGATGACGTCTATGTCGCCTTTTATCTTTCTTCTTTCTATAGCTTCTTTCACAACTTCAACTGCTTCCTCAGAGGGACGGAAAACATCAAGGATGTCTATCCGCTCAGATATGTCACTTAGGTTCTTATGGCATTTAATGCCAATGATCTCATCTGCTGAAGGATTGATTGGAACCACATTGTAGTCCTGCGATACGAAATAAGCAGGGACAAGCTGCGCCGGTTTGTCAGGGTTCTTAGACATCCCGTAAACTGCTATGGTCTTTGACTTCTCAAATATTTTGCGAAGGTTTTTCATTTGATTGTTTCTATCCTGCTCAAGCTCATAAGCAATAACATAAAAACAATCAAGCTATTTTTTCTTCAAAATATTTATCTTCTTACTGTTGCTCGTTCCGTAAATTGTCTTAATGTAAATATCTTTCTTGCCTATTGATGTTCCAGTGGGGACTTTAAATGTAATCACGTCATTGTTCCAGGATTTCCAGACAATCTTTTTTCCGCCAAGATAGAGTGAACGTTTGCTGTCGGCATCTTCATCTCTGCCAAAGTTCTGTCCGCTTATTGAAACAACCTGTCCTTGTTTAGCCTTGCTTGGAACTGTTGTAATCTTTGATAAGCTCTTCTTGATGTAATATTTTATTGTTTCAACAGACGGGTTCCCACTTTCATCTTCTACAGAAACATTATAATTTCCATACTTTAACCATGGCACCTCAATTGATATTTCTGTGTCAGTCCAGTTCAATACATTACATTCAGAAGATTTTCCGCTCTTGGTGAAATAGACCTTCCCCTGTTCAGACCCAAAACACTGCCCGCTTATTACAACTTCCTCGTATGCGTATCCCTGAGTTTTATCAATTGAACTTATCTGCGGCCGTTCACATCCCCCTACGATTAATTGCTTCTCAATAGTGGCACCACCGCAATCATTAAAAGCAGTCATAGTAACCGTATAAACTCCATGACTCGCATATTCGTGAGAAGGATTCATATCTTCGCTCGGTTCACTATAATCACCAAAATCCCACAGGCAGGAATCATGCTCCGGAACAGAATTATCCCAGAAGTTAACAGTCATAGTTTCAGTAATAACCTCATGATCAAAATCTGGATTGATAATATCTGCCAAAGCCTCCATATCAACATTCCATACATCATTAGCGGAAGTCCATTTTGTAGTTGTCTCTCCGCTATCTAAACAATACTCATTATTCTCACTCTTATCCCAGTAAACAAATGACAGCATATCGCCCTGCTCTGCCCCTTCATCAACAGAAAGCGTACTTGGATTGTCACCATAAACTTTGACAGAATATTTTCCCTCAGAACAAACCGTGCCAGCACCCAACAATAATAGGGGATTCTTCTCATCAAACACCGCCATCTCATCCCCAATTTCTGCGTAATCACTGCTGTATGACCTCAAATCCCCCCAGAATGTAACAAAACTGCCTGACGTTGTTGGTATAGTAAAGTGCTCAAGCTGCGGATTAGATATTGTTAACGGGATAACTTCTAGATTGTTATCTTCATCACATTCGATAATTGCACTGCCGCTGTCGGCAAAAACGATAAGATAATGATATTCACCAGATGGGATTATTGCCTGGTCTGACAGGAATTTGCTTGAGCCAGCTGAAAGGGCGGTCACGTGAAATACTTTAAGAGTATAGTCGGTTAAATCTTTCTTGTTGTCCTTTGATAGATATACCGTAACATCAAAAGATGCTGCATCTGCAACGCAGTTTGTTTTGTCATTTAGCACAGTGATGGATATGTTCTCAAAGCTTCCCATACAAGTTGAATTATTAAAGCTGATATTTAATATCTGTAAATCAGGCCGTTCATCAGTATTCTTCTCAAACACGGCATCAATAGTATGCTCTAATGTGACATAATTGAAGGTATATTTGTTATTAGCTAATTCAACTGGGCCGCCATCTACCTTCACTTCTTTTACATGATAACCTTCAAGTGAGGTAATCGTAAATTCCTTATTATTTCCGTAATCTATCGGAATCTCCCCTGAAGGAGATATTGAACCGCCGACTCCGGCAGTTGCCTTAATAATATGTTTATCTATTTCAAATATAGCATCTATCGTATGCGGTGCGGTGACATAACTGACGGTATACTTGTTATCAATTAATTCAACCGGTCCACCATCTACCTTCACTTCTTTTACATGATAACCTTCAAGAGTGTTAATTGTGAATTCCAGATCATTACCGTAATCTACAGAAATCTCTCCTAACGGAGATATTGAACCTCCTGTACCAGCAGTCGCAGTAATGATATTCTGAATAGATTCAAAACTTGCATCTATTGAGTAATTCGCGGAAACGTCATTAAATGTGTATTTGTTATTTGTTAATTGCACAGGGTTGCCGCCAACTCTTACTTCTTTTATTTTGTAGCCGGTTAAGGGTGAAATTGCGTATTCCTGCGATTCACCTTTCTCAATAATTGTATCCCCGGATGGTGATATAGAGCCACCTTCACCTACAGTCGCATTTATGGTAAATGTTTCTGTCTTATAAATGTAGTTCCCATTGAAATTTATAATGCCACTTATTGGCGCAGAATAATTATTATAATCGTATTCTCCTGCATATCCGCCTAATTTAAAAATATATCCATTGCTTTCAACAACCGCTGCGTTTGCAAATCCTGAGGGGAATTCACTGGTTAAAGTTTTCCACTCACTCAATGTTCCATCTAAATTAACCTTGGCAGCAAAAACATTTTTATTATACATACTCCCTGTCCAGCCGCCCATGACAAAAATATATCCATTGTTCGCCACTGCCTTATGTGCTGTTAAAGGGGAAGGTAATGAAGGAATGTTAACTGTGTCCCAGTCACCTAACGTGCCATTGTTGTTAATTTTAGCTGAATAAACTTTTGATTGATAACTATCTGATTCACCACCTATTACAAATACATATCCGTTGCTCACTACAGCCGCATGGCTACTTAATGGTTTTGGTAAAGGAGGAATATTTTTGTTTGTCCAATCGCCAATTGTACCATTGGAATAAATTGGGGCCGAGTAGACAGCAGTGTCATTTTGGGTGCCGTCTGAATATCCTCCTATCAGAAAAATATATCCGTCATTCACTATTACTACGTGATTACGCACCCCTTTAGGTAGAGATGTTGTAGGATTCCAACCCTCTATTATATTTGATGTGTTTACTTTTGCAGAATAAACATAGTCACAGGTACTTGCCCCGCCATAAGTTCCACCTAAAACAAAAATATATCCATCGTTCATTACAGCTGCATGCGCTTGTGGTGCATACGGTAAAACAGAATCACTTAAAGACGTCCAGTCTCCTAATGTTCCATCGGCATTAACTGTTGCGGTGGAAATTTCATTATTATATTTGCCATCATTAGAATATCCACCTAAAACAAAGATATAGCTGTTGTAAGCGACAGCTGCATGACCATACAGATAATGTGATGTTATATTCTTAGTTATGCTCCACTCACCAAGAGATCCACTTTTTGTAAGAGTTTTTGTTTGAGGTGAAGGCTTAGTATATCCAGAAACTTTGTTGTAAGTTATAGTATAGTCACCTACAGTAACATCAGAAACAGACCATGAAGTTCCTTTGCCGGTAAATGGGCCATCAGGTCCGTCGATAGTAAATGATGCCTTATCAATATTATTCGTAACATTTATTGCCCCAGCGTCATCAGAAACTGAATAACCTTTTTGAGTTATAGTGACAACCTTCCCTTCAACATTTATATGGCCGGTTCGTCCAGTCGTATTGGTGTTAGTAACTACCTCATAATTTATATTTCCATTTCCACTTCCGGCTTTATTGTCCAAACTTATAGTTATCCATTCTGCATCGCTCACTACAGACCAATCACAACCATAAGTCGCCGTTACAACAATTGTCCCTGTTTCTTTCTTGTACTTAAACGCTTGGCTATCCGGAGAGATCGTAATCAAAGCTTTGCATGGGTTAACAGCGGTAGTAAAAGTCCACACGCTTCCGCTAAACTGCTCACTCTTTGCAGATTTAACCCCTGAAGTAACATTAACTGAATAAGAAGTGTCGTATGAGAAGTCTTTGTTTGGGTTAATAACAGCAACTCTTGTTGAACTTGTATAAGTCACAGCAGACTCGACTCCTGCAATAAAGAGATTTAATTTTGTTATTGTCGAAGCATTCATATCTTCAGAAAAAGTTATCTCAACATTCCTTGATATATCAACTTCGGCTTCACCTGAAGCGGGCGACTTATTTATTATTCTTGGACCGGACGGTATAAAGCTTACAGAAATTGTTGCAGTTGAAACATTCCCTGCTATGTCTTCTGCTGTTACTGTAATATTATTTGAGTCTTCCTGTAAATCAGCGGAGAATGTCCAATTTGATAATGACCCTGTATTTGACGCACCAGTGTTTATACTAATTGATTTTAACCCTGAACCTCCGCTATCAGAAGCAGTCCCGGAAATGGTGATAGGAGTTTTAGAACTTTCATACCCTGATTTTGGGGAAGATATGTTGATTGCAGGAGCAACATTATCTATTTTTATAGAATCTGTACATGTATCTGATATGTTGCCTGCGAGATCTCTAAACCATACATATACATTCTTTGTCGTGCCATCTCCACTTAATGAGTAATTGCTTATTGTATCATTAAAAGATTTTGATGAAGTGACTGTATTCCATCCCGGATTATCTAAACTCGGAACAGATGAAGCATTAGAGATAAAATAACCTGTAATCCCTATATTATCATAGGCTGATAATTTTACTTTAACCGAAGAACTGTTCGTATATTCATCATTATCATTTAGGCTAACGTAGCCTGATGGTTTGCTTGTTTCTTGGGTAATATTTAATGTGACAGTAACAGATATTTGTGCAGGACTGCCATTTACTGTAGCAGATATATTGACTGTATCATTATATGGACTACCCTGTTGAGTTAATCCAGTAATATCAACAGTCATCTGGATTGATCCTGAACCGGTACTTTCTTGAGGTTTAATAGTTAGCCATGGACTGGGGCTGTTGCCGGTTGTGGATGCGGTCCAGTGTATGGAATCATCCCCCGTAACTGTTACAGTCAAATATTGTGACCCCGGATTTTTTGAACCCTCTGCCGCAGAAAAAGATACGTTTTGCTGGTCAGCTTTTATTGAGGCAAGCGCTTTGACTTCAAAAGGCCCATAGTAACTAACATTATTGTCTCTTGCTTCATGAGATTCACTAACACTGTCAACTTTAGCAATGAAATACTTAGTTTTCCCAATGTCTTCTTTAATAAATGTGTAATCATAAGATTTTGAAGTCGCCTTCCCGGTGCCCAGAATTATTAGCCCTTTTTCGCCAAGCTTCTTACTAAAATCTGCTGAATCGTTTCCTATATAAAATGCTATCTTGTTATCATCTGCACAACCAGCACCAATATTATTAATTCGTGTTTTCCATTTTGCATTCTGCCCTTCATAAAAAGGAGGTGCAGAATTATTATCAGTATTTAAGGAAGGTGAATCAGGCTTTAAATCAGGATTGCCATCACAGAATTGGATCTGCAAGTATGGTGCATAACTTCCTTCTTCACTTGAAAAAAGCACATAATTAGCATTTAAATTATATTGCTGTAATGCTATTCCACAGTCATAGCTATATTGTTTCCAATCCTCCATTTTAGAAGTAACATCAAATGAAATCCACGCCCCCTCATCAGAAGACGACAAAGGTTTATTACAAATACTGTGCGTTGAAGGCTTATTATCATAAGTTATAGTATCTTCTTTCCATCCTTGATCAGCTGATCTCGCTTCTATTTCTATTGTACTGCTACTACTAATATTGCTTACAACAAATGTCTTCAGGTAAACCTTCAATTCAGCTTTAAGAATAGATTTCCCAGCTATTTTTTTATTAAGGTCATCAAATTGAATAAAAGCAATGCAATCTCTATACTCTCCAACTTTTAACGTCGTATCTGTACCATGATTCTGTGTAGTCCCTCCAGCTGTAACCCATGCATCGCCTTTCGTATTTATTATAGTATCAGATGTTGTATTATCCTTACCAACAATCAAAGTAACTGGAATAGGTTTTGATGAACCATTCGCACCTATTTCTTTTATTGTTATATTTCCGTTATGTGTTCCAATTGATTGGCCTGATGCATCAATATCAACCTGTAATGTATATGGCGCGGTTCCAGATGCTTTTGATAATATAATCCAACTTTGATCTTTCGTTGCAGTCCAAGATAAACTTCCTGCTCCGTCGTTCGTAATTGATATGAATTGTGGATCTGGATTTTCCATATTATAGGTCGCAGTAACAGATATATTCTCTGGCGAAACTTTTAAAACAGGAACATGGGATGATGTGGTAGTGTTGTCAACGTAAACATAAATTTCTTTTTCGTCACTAAAGCCTTCTGCATTTTCCCCTTTAACCTTAAGCCATATTTGCTGTTTGTTAGTTAATCCCAATCCATAGCTCTTGGTATCAAATTTTGTACTCCAATTATTAGTGCCGTCATTAGTTCCATTACCTATAAAATCATAATTGCCATTAGAAGGATTTCTATAATAAAACTTAACGCTGTCAGCTATTCCTGTTGTAGAAGCAGTTAAAGTGTATTGACTTGAAATAGTACTTCCTTCAGATGGTGCTGAAAAATATGGGATAATATGAGTCGTATCCCAGAAGAGTTTGTAAAGTGCGCCTATATGGCTAATTGCCTTTGGTATTACCTTGTGATAGTTTTCTTTTACATCGGAATCAGATATATCACCCCAATTATGTGTTATTTGTACCTCATAAATGTCCTCTGATTTAGGAGAATCCAATTGGCTTTTGTATTCTACTCTGAAAAAGTATCCTTCTTTCATTTGGTTAATTATAGAAGAACTAAATAATATTTTACATCTCGATGGGCTTGTTGCATAATCACTACCCAAATTTAATTTTATTCCTGTTTTGTCATATGATCCTTTATAAAGAGTTACAGTCTCAGATTTAAAACCAACATTTTTTAGTTTTATATATCCCGCCCATCTTTTTGAACCATTTTGAGATGAAATCTCAAATGAAAAACTACCATCTAAATTATTTCCGTTTATGTCTGTATTATTGCCGCTTACGTCATCGCTATCAAAATACTGACTATATTGTGCTAACTCGTAAAATAAATTTTTTAAATAACGTTCGTCTTTTTTATATGCATCAGTTCCAGGTGCACTAAGGCGATTTTTATAGTCTGCGATTGTTTGATTTGTTAAACTTTCAATATAATTTTGAATATTGTCAGAACTATTTTTGAAATACTCCTCATAACTATCATCACCAACTAAAGTCTCAGAACTATTATGCCCATCGTTGTGTGTATGAGCTGGCACACTCATATCTGCCAAAAGATGAACCATTCTTCCAAGATAATAATATGCAAAATCTGGTTCGTTGTTTTTATAATATTTTACCACGTAATCTTTCCAGTATTTTAATGCTTTATGTCCTGCATTTTTGTGATTGTCATATCCTGTATCATCTCCATTTTTATCAACTTCCCAAAAATGATTATAAAATATGTCTGCATGCCACCAATCTGGACCAGAATTAATTACATACGTCCCACTATAGTATCCAGTTCCATCTACGGGATTATAAAGGTCCTCTTCTTGGGCACCTTCTAATAAATAGTTACCAATTTCAGGGTGTGCCCCATCTTTAAGGTTATCTGAATCATCATAATCAGTATACTTGTGCTTATAGTCGGTGCCATTCTTCTTTAAGAATTTGTCAAATTCGGTTTTCATTTCCTGACTAAAGTTAACATCTTTAAATTTATTGTATGCTTCATAAGCAAGCAGTTCGTGCATAGGCGAATTATCTAATGGACCGATTGAATATTTTATTGAAACCTTATTATCTTCAATTAATATATTGCTCCGAATTGTTCGGGAGTTATTTGAAATATTCTGCTCACTTTCAACCTGACTCACTTGGCAAAGTATTTTGTAAAATGCCCCTTGAGATGAAGTATCAGGTATCCATTCGGTCTTAAAGGTGATGCTTTCGTTAGGATTCAACTGTGCTATTTTTTTCTCTTCTCCTAAGGGTTTTCCGTTCTGGGAGATATTGACATTCAGATTCTTCTCAATGAAATTACCCAAGTTTTTTACTGTTAAAACTATATATGCTTGCTCACCAACGTTAATGACTGCCGGTTCAATGATTGCTTGTATTATCGCTACATCATGTACTTCAATACTTGCAGCAGTCATCGCTTTTTCAATATCAAGGCGACCTGAACCATAGATATCGTCATAGCCCTTTTCACCAAGGTCCATAGAGCTGTCACTAAGAATCTCCGCAACCTGAACATTCGATAAATTAATATTCTTCGATAATGTTAACGCAGCGGTTCCTGAAACAATTGCAGATGATAGAGATGTACCATTGAAACTCCCGTAAGATTGTTCTTCATTTGTACTGAAAATATCAACACCGGGGGCTGAAAGCTTAATATAGTCGCCATGATTAGATAAACTCCAAGCTTTGTCTGATTGGTCTGTTGCCGCAACTCCTATGACATTCGGATATGCTGCCGGATACAGTGGTTCATCTGTCCCTTCATTTCCCGCCGCAGCAATGAGAACACAATTACTGGAATAAGCATAATCTACTGCGTCATTAAGCAGCTGGGAATATCCGTAGCCTCCGAGAGAGAGATTAATCACTCTTGCCTTGTTATCCGCAGCATAAATTATTGCCTCGGCAGTATCTGAATATGTCCCCTCGCCGGAAGCGCTTATAACCTTAAGAGGCATAAGACTGCTGTTCCAGGATACTCCAGACACTCCTTCCTTATTATTACCTACTGCTCCTATTATGCCTGCAACAGCAGTGCCGTGACCGTTATCATCTGAAGGGTCTTTGTCATCATTTGCAAAATCATACCCTGCAATGAGATTGGCTTTTAAGTCAGGATGTGTAAGCTCAACTCCTGTGTCTATAACTGCAACAATAACATCAGGCCTTCCCGTTGTAATATCCCAGGCTTTTTCTGCCCCAATCTTCTGCAACGCCCACTGTTTTGGATAATATGTGTCATTGGGAACTGCCATTATCCTGGCAATATAGTTAGGCTCAGAAACTTCTATGATATTATGCTTTTTAAAGTTCTCAGATACTACAAGAGGGTCTTCACCGTCGGCAAGCTTAAGGATATAGTAATTAAGTTTCTTGATGCTTTTAATTACAGATGCACCTCTATCTTTTATGAAAGAATCTATCTCTTTCTGTGGAACATCTTTTTTGAACCTGAGAAGAAGCTGATCTGAAACATATTTTATTTCCCTTCCAGTTGAAAGGTTTTTATATGTCCTCGCTTCAAGCTTTGAAGAATCTTGTACTTTTGAGATATTGGAAGAAGGTTTACTTGCAGAGATATCTCTTCGTTTTGCCTCTTGGACGGGTGGCTGTTTATTCTGCTCGTCTGAACGTGCACTTCCTCCGCCGTTCTTCTTGACAAAAACACTTACCTTCTTAATTACAAAATTATCCTTATCATCCTTTGCAAACGCAATCACCCAGTTCCCGGCAATCTTCTGAATCCCCTCTTCAAGGGAAAGCCCTTCAAACTTTATAGTAATCTTATCCGTAATACTCTCATCAACCTCGATATCAATCCCTGATTTTGCTGAGATAGACTTGAGCAGGTCTTTTACATAGGCATCCTTGGCATCAACGGATAGCTTGTTATCTTTTAAATCAAGCTGAGAAACACCCAAAGATAGTGTGGGTTGTTCTACTGCAAAGGAAAGTTGCGAAGTCAGAAAAAGAGATGACAGAAGAAGAAAAAACAGAAGGGGGATTATAAAATTATATTTCGAATGTTTATTATTCTGAAATACCCCCAACCCATTACCCCCGGTAACAAGGTTTATTAAAGACTACGTCAGGTAAAAGTAAATATATTATTTTGTCAACTAAAAAGAGTTTTCTAATTAATGCAATATAAATGCCATTTTACAGAACAGTAAATAACTTATTGATTATCAGCAAGATATAGAGATGTTAAGAATGTTGGTTTTTGCAATTATGTCTAAAAATACGACACTTTTATAGTTCTAAGCAAAAAAGTGTTTAGATTTTCGACAGAATTTATGCTCTTAGATTTCTCAAATATTTTGCGAAGGTTTTTCATTTGGTTTTGATAAACTCCCCAGGAGTGACTATCCCAAAATCAAATACTAATCCGGCTATATCAAGCAAATCATTATCCCCTGTAATTAAATAATCAGCACCAGCAGTTTTACAACATTCAAGCAACATATTATCTTCCGGATCTCTGCATATAGAAATCCTTTTAACCGGGTGGACAATTTTAGCTTTCGAAACAATTGCAGCAATTCCAGAAATAAGCGCTCGAAACTGTTTACGATCAATCTTCCCTTCTGCTTCAAGAGACAAGGGAACTCCTCGATATTCTATTAACAACTCAGGAGACACATAAATCTCAGAACTATTCAATATTTTTTTAACTGCCTTTTCAGGTACACCGCCAAAGGCAAATGCAGAAATGAGAACACAAGTATCTATAACGACTTTACTTCTTTGCGTAAATTTTTCTCCGTATTACTTTTACCGACTGTTCTATATCTTTCATGGTAAGTTTAGTTTTCTTAAATGCCTCTTTGGCAATGTTAAAAGCTGCATCGAGTCTTTCTTCAGGCGAAAGAACAGACAATAGATAATCTTCAGGGTTTATTTTTTTAATAGAAGTTCTCATTATTTCAAACCCTCCTTAACTTTTTGATCTATTCAAAAAAAATCCACTTAATATTTTATAATAATATTTTTACTCTATTATGAAAAGAAAAAAAGTTTGACTGTTTGCAAATTAATATTATTTCTCAAAACATCTTATAAAGATAATCGTTTCATTTATCAATCCTCACCTTCACCGACATTGCATGGCCTACAAGACCTTCGGTCTCCGCGATAGCGATGGCTGTGCCTGAAAGGTTATCGAATGCTTTTTTCCCGAGATAGATGATGCTTGTCTTTTTTGTAAAATCATCAACTGAAAGCGGTGATGAAAAACGCGCTGTGCCGCCGGTTGGAAGGACATGATTTGGACCAGCCACATAATCCCCTATAGGCTCTGGAGAATAGGACCCGAGAAACATTGCCCCCGCATTCTCGACCATTGAGGAAACTTTTACAGGGTCTTTCACCATAAGTTCAAGATGCTCAGGAGCGATTGTATTTGCAACTTTCAGAGCTTCCTCAATTGATGGAACTGTAATAACTGCGCCAAATCTTTCGAGTGATTTCGATGCAATCTCCCGCCTTGCAAATCCCTTTAATCTTTTCTCCAATGATTTATGAACTTCCTTTGCAATCCTTGAAGATGTTGTTATGCAGGTCGCCGAAGCATTCTCGTCATGCTCAGCCTGCGATATCATGTCCCAGGCGATAAAATCTGAGTCCGCACTTTCATCAGCGACAATCACAATCTCTGTCGGGCCTGCAATCATGTCTATTCCCACAGCCCCGAAGACCTGTTTCTTTGCAGTGGCAACAAAGATATTTCCCGGACCCACAATTTTATCCACTGCCGGAATCATATCAGTACCATAAGCCATAGCAGCTACAGCCTGCGCTCCTCCTGCCCTGTAAATCTCGTCAACACCGGCAATGTCTGCCGCTGCAAGCACATAAGGATTCATTCCGTCTTTTGACGGAGGAGTACACATTATAATTTTTTCAACGCCCGCAACCTTTGCAGGTATTGCATTCATAAGAACTGATGAAGGATAGGCTGCCTTTCCTCCCGGAACATATATTCCAACAACAGCAAGAGATGTGATTTTTTGTCCCGTAATAGTGCCGTCTTTTTCTTCATAAATCCATCCGGAACGAAGTTCTCTCATGTGGAAAGCCTTTATACGCACTGCCGCTCGTTTAAAGTTTCTTATATCATCAGCAGGAATTCTGCTTACAGCTTCTTTTATCTCATCTTTAGTTACGAGAAGGTCTGAAGATTTTTTGATTATGACTTTATCAAAAGCCCGCGTATATTTGATCACAGCCTTGTCGCCGTTTTTCCTCACATCAGCAATAATCCGGCTCACGCTCTGTTCAATCTTTTTATCCTCTTTGTATTTCCTGGATTTCAATGCTTTTATAAATGCGTCGAATTCCCTTGAACCTGATCTGATTGTCTTCACCGGAATCCCCTTATGATATTCTTTTTATACGGGCACCAAGACCCTCAAACTTTTTTTCTATTTTCTCATAACCGCGGTCAATATGATAAATACGTTGAACAAGCGTGTCTCCTTTTGCTGCAAGCCCGGCTATTATGAGGCTTGCACTTGCTCTTAAATCTGTCGCCATTACCGGAGCACCTTTAAGGCTTTTCACTCCCCTTACAACAGCAGTATTCCCGTTAATAGTTATATCAGCACCCATGCGGAGAAGCTCGCCGACATGCATGAACCTGTTCTCAAAGACTGTCTCTGTAATAACGCTTACACCCTCTGCCAATGACATCAACGCCATGAATTGCGCCTGCATGTCCGTTGCAAATCCCGGATATGGTGAAGTTTTAATGTCAACAGATTTTAACCCTCCGCCATTCTTGAGAGTTATCCAATCTTCTCCTTCTGTAACATTTGCACCTGATTCCCTGAGTTTATTGAGAAGAGCCGTGATATGATTCGGTACGCATTTTCTGACAGTGACTTCACCGCCTGTTATAGCTGCGGCAACAAGAAATGTCCCTGTCTCAATCCTGTCCGGGATCACATCCCATTCCAGGGGTTTTAATTTCGCTCTTCCGGTCACTTCAATTCTCTCGGTCCCTTCCCCGCTTATTTTCGCTCCCATTTGCCTCAGCATTCCTGCAAGGTCACCTATCTCCGGCTCGCATGCTGCATTTTCTATGACTGTCTTCCCCTTAGCAAGAGCGGAAGCCATAAGCACATTTTCTGTCCCCGTAACAGTCGGCATGTCAAAGGCGATATGGGCGCCGGCAAGTCGTCCTGCTGTCGCATCAACATACCCGTTCTCAAGTTTGATTTTCCCTCCAAGCTGTTCCATGCCATGAAGGTGAAAATTGATGGGCCTTGCTCCTATCGCGCACCCTCCCGGAAGCGATACTTTGGTTTTCCCGTATTTTGCAAGCAGAGGACCGAGGACCAGAACTGATGCCCTCATAGTCCTTACAAGATCATAAGGCGCATCAAAGCAGTTTACAGCAGATGTATCAATCTCGATGGTGTTTGTATCAGTCCATTTTACCTTTGCGCCAAGATGCTGAAGCAAAAGCCTGAATGTTTCAATGTCCCTAAGATGTGGAACGTTTCTTATGACTGATTTGCCTCTGGTAAGCAATGAGGCTGCCATAGCAGGAAGGGCTGAGTTCTTTGCCCCGCTTATAAGCACTTCACCGTTCAACTTCTTGCCGCCGGTCACTACGATTTTTTCCACGTCTCCAATGCCCTTTCTTTGCCGGAATAATCATTAATAAATTTTGTTGAAATATACTTTCCGCAGGAATCTATTATTTTAATAAGCTCTTCTTTCTGGCTCTCACCTGTTTCAATCAGAAGCATCCCGCCGGGCATTAAATATTCCCACGCAGACCTGATTATCTTCTCAATTATCTCCGTTCCTCCATCTCCTCCATCAAGAGCAACCCTCGGTTCCCATTCAGATACTTCCGGTTCAAGCCTGTCAATCTCAACGGAAGATATATATGGAGGATTGGCAACGATTATATCAAATGCCTTCCTCTTTTCAACAAGACTGTCGCTGAAAGCCTGGAAAATATCCGCTTCAACAAAGAGGATATTACCGTAAAGATTATCTCTTTGCACATTAATTGATGAATTGAGTTTTGCAATTTTCAATGCGCCATAGGAAATATCGGTGGCAACTACGTGAGCAGACCTCAGTATATTCTTAATGGTAATTGCTATTATCCCTGAACCGGTTCCCACATCAAGGATTCGCAAAGACCGCCCTTCGCTCTCTGCGTTTAAGAAAAGTTTTTCAGCATCAACGACTATGGTTTCTATCAGGATTTCTGTCTCGGGCCTGGGAACAAGGACTTCATCATTTAAAACAAAGTCTCTTGACCAGAATTCCTGCTTGCCCGTAATGTATTGGATGGGTTTTCTCTGCAGCCTTTGAACAAGAAGTGATTGGAACTCTTCCAGCTCTTTTTCAGAAAGTATTTTCTCAGGGTTGCTGTATAAATAAATCCTTTCTGCATGAAGAACCTTGCAAAGGATAAGTTCGCTGTCGAGTCTTGCTGAACTTATCCCTGCAGATTGGAGCTTTGCTGATGCATTTTTAAGGACTTCAGAGATGTTAAAAAGCATATTAGTAATAATGGTCAAAAAAACAAGATTGCTTCGCTCTCGCTCGCAATGACTTCATTGGCAGATTTACACAGCTGTCTGCTGTAACAGTTCAGTCTGATATGAAGAGATAAGTGCGTTCACTATTTCATCGATCTCTCCATCAAGTACAGCATTCAATTTATGAAGAGTAAGCCCGATTCTATGGTCAGTAACACGTCCCTGAGGGTAATTATATGTCCTTATCCTCTCGCTTCTGTCACCTGTGCCGACCTGGCTTTTTCTCGTCTTTGCAATCTCGTCCTGCTGTTCCTGTTGCATCCTCTCAAGGAGCCTTGCACGCAGAATCTTTAATGCCTTTGCCTTGTTCTTATGCTGTGATTTTTCATCCTGGCAGCATACAACCGTATTGGTCGGTATATGTGTAACCCTTACTGCAGAATCAGTGGTATTGACGCTCTGCCCTCCAGGGCCTGATGAACGGTAAACGTCAATTTTTAACTCTGTCGGGTCTATGTTGATTTCGACATCTTCAGCTTCAGGAAGCACTGCAACCGTTACTGTTGATGTATGTATTCTCCCGCCTGCTTCAGTTAAGGGAATTCTCTGCACCCTGTGAACGCCGCTTTCAAACTTCAGAAAGCTGTAAACTTTTTCGCCTTCAATAAGCGCTATTATTTCCTTAAACCCTCCTATCCCGGTTGGATTGGAGGTTAATATCTCTACTTTCCATTTTTTCTTTTCAGCAAACATGGTGTACATCCTGAAAAGATTCGCCACAAAGAGCGCTGCTTCATCTCCGCCTGCCCCTGCTCTTATTTCAAGCAGTATGTTTTTCTCATCATTGGAGTCCTTGGGAAGCAACAAAATCTTAAGTCGTTCGGTTATTTCATTGACTGACTGTTCGAGGATGGATATCTCATCCTTTGCCATATTTCTAAGCTCTTCATCATTCTCGGTACGAAGAAGTTCTTTATTGTCATCAAGCTGTTTCTTTATTTTCTTATATTCCCTGTAAACATCTACTATCTTGGATAATGCTGCCCGCTCTTTTGAATACTGGGTAAAAGCATTCCTGTCCTGATGAACAGACGGATCGGAAAGCAGATTCCCCAATTCTTCGTAGCGTTCTTCTGTTTTGTCTAATCTATCAAACATTTATATAATATTGTATAATGTGATTGTTTATAGGAATAACCTGTTTATCTATAATAAAAAAAAGGAATAAGGGAGCTAACCTTTTCCTTTTGTTTGAGGAGCTGTTACAGCTTTTAAGACGTGAATGAGGATAGGATTTATCTCTACTGTCAATCCTGTTTATCCTTCTTATATTTCCTCTTAAACTTTTCTACCCTTCCGGCTGTATCAACAAGCTTTTGCTTGCCCGTATAGAAAGGATGGCATCTTGAGCATACTTCTATGTGTATGTCCTCACGCGTTGACCTTGTTTGTAGGATTTCACCGCATGCACACTGAATTCCGGTTTCCGCGTATTTTGGATGAATATCTTTTTTCACTTAAATTTCCTCCTATCCAGCTTTTTACCCCTACTAACTGGCTGATTGTTTTGTTTTGACTGTTTTATTTATACTAATAAAATTCTCTTTTCAAGAAAAAAAATCAGGTGTTCATAGAATTAAGGAATTCCTTATTGCTTTTCGTTGCCTTCATTTTTTCACACAGAAATTCCATTGCATCAACAACTCCCATTGGATTGAGGAACTTCCTCAATATCCATATCTTGTTAAGTTCTTCTGCTTCAATAAGGAGCTCTTCTTTTCTCGTTCCGGATTTAGTCATGTCAATTGCAGGATAAACACGTTTATCAACAAGTCTCCTGTCGAGGTTTACTTCCATGTTGCCCGTGCCCTTAAATTCTTCAAATATGACATCGTCCATCCTGCTGCCTGTATCTATAAGGGCAGTAGCTATGATGGTAAGACTTCCTCCCTCTTCAATATTACGTGCAGCTCCAAAAAACCTTTTTGGCCTTTGAAGCGCATTGGAGTCAATACCTCCGGAAAGTATCTTTCCGCTTGGCGGCTGAATGGCATTATGTGCCCTTGCTAATCTTGTAATACTATCAAGAAGAATAACAACATCCCTCTTATGCTCAACAAGCCTCTTTGCCTTCTCTATTACCATGTCAGCTACCTGCACATGTCTTGTCGGAGGTTCATCGAATGTTGAGCTCACAACCTCTCCCCTGACTGAACGCTCCATGTCGGTAACTTCCTCCGGACGCTCATCTATAAGAAGCACTATCAGAACGACCTCCGGATGATTATTCGTGATGCTGTTGGCAATAGCCTGAAGAAGCATTGTTTTCCCTGTTCTCGGTGGAGCAACTATAAGTCCCCTCTGTCCCTTGCCTATCGGAGTCAGAAGATCCATTATCCTCATTGACATGTTGTCTTTTACTCCCTCAATCTCAAGCTTTATCCTTTCCTGAGGATAGAATGGAGTCAGGTTGTCAAAAAGTATCTTATCCTTTGTTGCTTCGGGCGGTTCATAGTTGATTGCTTCAACCTTTAAAAGCGCAAAATAACGTTCCCCTTCTTTCGGAGGTCTTATTTGTCCTGCTACAGTATCACCTGTACGGAGGTCAAATTTCCTTATCTGCGACGGAGACACATAGATGTCGTCAGGACCGGGCAGATAGTTATAGTTAGGGGAGCGGAGAAACCCGAACCCATCAGGAAGTATCTCAAGGACTCCCTCACCATAAAGCAGACCATTCTTTTCTATCTGGGCACGCAGAATTTCAAAAATAAGTTCCTGTTTTCTAAGCGTGCTTACACCGTTAATTCCAAGCTTTCTGGCAGTTGAGCTTAACCCAGCTATAGTCATTTGCTTTAATTTACGGATATCGAGCATGGCATTTTCGTCGGTTCCTACGAACATGACTTCATCTGTCTTCGTACCGTTGTTCTTCGCTCCGTTGCTCTTCACTTCGTTGTTTTTCGCTTCGTTGCTCTTCAGCCCGTTTTCTCCATTATCTTCTTTGCTCTTTTTTACATCCTTGTTGTCAACCCTTGCCATAAACTTGATCCTTTCGTAATTACAAATTATTACCTTTTTTCTTTCCTGAATTGAAACACCCTGCCAGCATACAATAGCTTCGCCTCATCGTTTTAAAACAACTACTTTCCCGCCAATCATCATTTATCTTTCAGCATGATATGTAATGGCCACACTTTCAATAATCCGGAACATTATCAACTCTCCAGGTTAATTGCCGGGATATTATTCACAGATTGGTAATGTTTTAACCATGATGGCAGGCAACTTGCCTTTAAGTGCTTCGCAATGTTTAAAGGAATTTTTTAACTTCAAATCACTAACTCTTAATATTATTCCCGAATATTTTGGTGGGCTTCTGAATTGTTTTTTTTAAATTTGCCTAATTTTTAAATTACTTTTTTTTATTTGTTAATTTTCTGGGATCTAAATAGAAGGTTTTCCAAGAACATTATTTATACTAATCGCTTATGATTTTTTTGTCAATCAGATTTTTTTAAATTTTTTAAAACGCTCCCCTATTCGGTCAATTACATGTCAGATAATAATAAATTTTTTTTACCAGAAATATCACAGTAAATCAAGACGGTCTATAAGATCGTTAAGCCTCATTATGTATTCCTCGACAGATTCATTCTTAACAGGCAGTTTCCTGTTCTTATTAGCAATCTCAATTTCATGCTGTTTCAACAACTCGCCTGCCTCAATAATCCTTTTCTTTGCTTCAGTCGTATCTTCTTTCCCTGAATAAAGCCCGTCAACAGAAGAGTTAATCAGCTCTGTTATATCTTGTTTCCTGTAAAAGTCGCTTATCTTATTGTTTATTTCATCTATTGTTTTCATTTCATATTCTACGCTCGATGAAAGTCCTGCCGGATACACTCTTACATCATTTATATATATACGGCTGAATTCTCCCTCTAACCCAAAAACAAGAGTAAGGTTAGCAGTTCCTGCTGGAGCAAAAAACCTTTTTTCTATTACCCTTGAAGCTTTCGAAGGTTGCAGCTCTGATTTTTCATAAACCAGCAGTTTTCCTTCTTTGTTTAAAAACGCAGCTGATAGGGTTACGTCCGGAAGCTGATCTCCTGATAAAAACTTTGCCACAGAATAAAGAAGACTGTTAAAGATGCTGAAAATGCCCTTATTCCCGGTAGTAGAAGGCTCAGTACGGTAATCTACCCTGCAAATATAATCGGTGTTTCCCTTTTCTATCTTCCATGGAAGGCGCAGAACTGTATTTGTACTGGTCTTTTTGTTTTCCATCTTCAGAGAGTCAATGTCAGGAATTTTTCCGGAATAAATAAACTCCTTACCTGGCCCTGGCGCCAGTTTATGGAGAGTCCTTAACATGTTTTCGCTTAGTTCCTCTGATGTCCTGTGTTTTTCAAGAGACTCAATTGAAGAAGTTTCAAGTTTCAGTTTAGAAGCAAGAAACTGCTGTTCCGCACCAATCTGTACAATAAGTGTTCCATATCTCTCGATATGCATAGGGATATAAGCTCTTTGGGCTGTGAAAACAATTTTCGCAGAGCTATCATTCAAGACGTCAAGAGCATATATACCCATAGAGCTATCTATGCCGAGGCTTTTCATATCAACATCAAGAGTGAAATCAATAACTGAATCGGATGTATTTAAGATTGTAAAAAACAAGTTCTTCTTTATTGTACCAAACCTTTCTACGTTAAGAGCAGTATGAGATGCTGAAGCATATGTTACCGGCTCCCATCCGGCATCAGAAACAAGCCGGGTAAGCGGTATATATTTTTTGTAGAAATGTCTTAGCCTTTCATATTTTCCCGGATCCCTGAAAGGGTAAGTCCCGGGGAATACCCCGAAGGCAAGGCATTTATTAAATCTTTTTTCGATTTCCTGTTCATTCAGGTTCCCTTCAACAAGACCCGGGTCTATAAATGACAAAGTCTTGTGGAAGGAAAGACCGCGCAGGTAATGGAAATGCTCTGCCGGCTGGTCGGTAGTGTATTCACCTGCACCGATTATATCAAAGAGATGTGCGCAGAAAGTCTGCACCGGAGCCCATGTATTCCCAAGCATAAGTCCGCCGTAATCATGAGTTCGCCTTGAAATCTCTGAAAAAAGCTCATAGACTTCCAGTATGCCAAGCCTTACCGGTCGTCCTGTCTTATAGCTGAATACAAGTGGAACATCAGCCGTCCTGAAATGTTCCCTCTTGTAGTCTTCCTTAAGTGACCACCACCATGGAACTATGGAATCTAAATATTCTCCGTAAAACTGTCTCGCTGCCTGAGGAGTTGTCTCCTCCCAAAAATGTGCGCGGTCAAGCGCAAACCTGCCTAGAGAAAGCTCCGGATCAGGATTTGAAAAAAAATACGGTTTATAACGTCCTATGGACAACAAGCCGTTTTCATCCTCAATTGCAGATTTAAGAGCTGTATCCACATAATTCACATTTCCCCTTAGTGTGGGATATTCTTTTTCCTTTGCCAAAGAATCATCCTTGATTTTCTTTATTATGACATCATAGGAAATGTTTTCAGGGATACTGCTCTTAGAATTTCTATCACCCCATCCAATGCCTGAACCATATGGTTCCTGATAATAAAAGAAATTGATCCCATAATAAGCATCAAAGAAGATAGTCTCATCACATGTAGAATCAAACATAAGCCCGAAATCCAGCGGCCATTTCATAAGATTCCGCTCATTCCACGCAAACCATATTCCTTCTCTTGTATTGCGTTTCCTGAATAATTCTGGAAAAAAAGAAAAATATTTGTTTGCAGCAGCGCGTAAACCCCATTCCGTATTGGTTGAAAAAATAATAAAACTGAATGAAGCGGATGAAGGAAACTTCTCCGTATCTTCGCTCATACCAAGATCGAATTCAATAAAATAACCGTCTTTCTCAGAACAGCCGATCCTGAATATTCTTGGAGAGTTAAGAGGTATAGCATAGGAAACACTGTTACTCCCAAAAGCCAGCGACGAATAAGGATACTGCGAAAAGAACCGCTCATCTCCGAGTTTAAACCAGTTTGAATATACTTCATCTGTGTCAACAACTCTTGATTTTGAAAGGCTGTCATACCAGCGTGCATTGACCACTTGAAAAGGGAGTGAAAACCTCAATATTGCCGCCCGATCTTTTCTGTCAACAGACGTTAAAGTCCCTGAAACAGAAATATACCCTTCTTCTGATATTAAATTGCAATCAATCCTGAAGTTGTTACTTATGCCTTTTAACGACAGTCCTTTTTCAGAGGAATCATCTATGCTCATCTCCACAGGAGTGAACTTTTCTTCAGGAAGACCGGAACTCCTACCTCTCCCCATATCCCTGAGATAAACTAAAGACCTGTCATGCTCAATGGGGATGTTATCTCCATTTGTTCGGACAATGCCGAGGTTACCGCTTTCGGAAAGATATAACTCCAGGTTCCCGCCTGTCAGACAGATTTCTTCAGGGAATGCATTATTAGTCAATATATTCAGAATCAGACAAAGTAAGATATTGACTAAGAAAAAATGCTTTTTGAAATATTTATTCATTTATATACTTATTAGATCAAAGAAAAATATAGGTTATAAAAACATAGAATCTCTAAGTAAGAGCTGCACAATTTTTACAAAGATTCTATATTATTTTACAAAATCTTCATAGCTCATATAGAAATAATAGTATAACATTCATACATTAAAGAATAAAATTTAAACTAAGGAGATTAATCAGTATGAAGACGGCATTAAGACTTAAAGTACGGTTCTGTTTTCTATCATGCTTCACAATGTTATTAGCATCGTTCCTTTTTTGCATTCCGTTGGTTTATTCTGAAGAAGGCAAACCCGCAGGCGGAACCGGAGCAATGGAGATGAAGGATATGGACATGTCCGGTGCCCAGCAGACTAAAACTATGGAAGGCATGCCCGGAATGGCAGGTATGTCGCACGGCGAAGGCGACATGATAATGGATGACAAAATGGTTGAAGAGATGAGACAGGCAATCCCGCAATTAAAAGGTAAGACAGATGCAGAAATACGCGCAGGCATGGCAATGATGCCCAAAGATTATGAGGCATATATCAGCGACAAGAGCCTTAAGGGAGATATAGGAGTCCTCGTAGTAGCGCACGGTGGAGGTAAAGTATGGGACGAAACACTTATTAATGCAGTAAAGCCGATTGCCAGCGCATTTCCGACTGTAATCGGTTTTGGAATGTGCATGCACAACTCAACTCACATGCAGGCAAGCGTTAACGACCTTGTTGCAGCAGGCGCAAAGAAGATAATAGTAGTTCCCACAGCTCTTAATGAGAATACATCACTTGACAGGCAGTGGGCATATATATTCGGAAAAAGCAACAAAGCCTCCTATGCAACTGTCCCGCAGATAAAGACCGAAGCAAAGATAGTAATTGCATCGGAAATGAACGACAACCCCCTTGTCTCTGAAATCATGATTGACTTTGCAAAGAAGATAAGCACAGATCCCAAAAATGAAGTTGTCTATATCGTCGGTCATGGCCCTGAAGATCCTGCTGACAATGCAAAAGTACTCGAAGTAATGGGCAGAATTGCTAAAGAAGTTAAAAAAGACGGCAACTACAATGATGTCAAATGCATTAATCTCCAGGATGACGCCCCAAAGGAAATAAGGGCTGGAAACGTGCAAAAGCTCAGAAAGATGATAGAAGAAACAAACAGCAAGAAACTTCAGCCGCTGATCATTGCACTTCTTATGTCATCCCGCGGGATTCAGCACAAAATAAAATCTGACCTTGCCGGACTTGAATACAAGTCCTATCTTGAAGGAATGTCAACACATGAGAATTTCACAAGATGGGTTCATGAAGTAATACAGGATGAAATAAAGAAGAATTAAACAGCTTAGAAAGTCAATCTGCTTTAAAGGCGGGGAAAGACATCAATCTCTCCCCGCCTTTTTATTATAAATATTTCAGTTTCCATTCGCAGTTCTTTGATTTAAAATATGCTTCATATATGATATGTGAAGATTCTACTTGCTGTAGTATGAAAAACCATGAGGGGAGAGATATCTACTATGACAGATAAAAAAGTCCTGATAATCGATGATGATAAAAAACTTTTCTCCATGGTAAAGAATTATCTTGAAAGAGATGGTTATATTATCTCAGGGGCTTTTGACGGTGAGACAGGTCTTGACCTTTCTCAGAAAGATAACCCTGACCTCATCATCCTCGATCTTATGCTACCGAAGATCGATGGCCTTGAAGTCTGCAGAGAAATAAGAAAGAAATCAAACGTCCCTATACTGATCCTATCTGCCCGGGGGGAAGAAACTGACGTAGTTGTAGGTCTTGAAGTAGGAGCAGATGATTATATAAGCAAACCTTTCAGCCTAAGGGAGCTTTCTGCACGCGTAAGGGCGCTGCTCAGGAGATCAGGCAAGACAATTCAGAAAGAAAAGAGCAGAAATGATATTTTAAAGTTTAAAACTTTTTCAATTAATCTCAAAAAACATGAGGTGATAGTTGATGAAGAAAAGATTGAACTTACGGCGACTGAGTTTGCACTTTTAACTTTACTTGCCTCAAACCCGGGACGCGTTTTTACACGAGACCAGCTTCTCGATGAGATCCGCGGCAGAGAACTCACTCCATTTGACCGCTCCGTTGACATACACATAAGTCATCTAAGACAAAAGATAAACGACACTGCCAAAGAACCGGTTTACATTATTACTGTCTGGGGAGTAGGTTACAAATTCTCGGAGCCGGAGGAATGATCAGAGTCAGCATCTTCTGGAAAGTGCTGATTGCATTCTTAATGTACATAGTACTTTCCAGCGGCGTAATACTTCTTATATATCGCTTTGCAGAAACTCCCGAATCCATATCCAGAGAAATCCGTACATCACTTCAAAATGATGCTATTATCCTTGCGGCGAAAGCAGCGGAAATCATATCTATATCCGGTGAAACTTACCATAATGCACTACAAAATAATATTGTACTTAAGAAACTTATTTATGATTGCGGCAAGCCCGCACGCATAATAGACATGGATGGACAGACAGTTATAAATGAAATGCCTGACAATAAAATTATTTCGCAATATCTCAGCGTCGAAAAAATCTCATCTATCATTTCTAAAGGAATAATGATTGAAGGAGGTCATAGTGGCTGGTTCAGAAGCACCGTAGATATATCTGTCCCTATATCAATAGGCAGGCAGCCGGTGGCAATACTTCAGGTATCGTATCCCAAAACCAACCCCCAAAGACTTCGCGGCAATCTTCTTTTTGGAATTCTTGTAGAAACTATCACAATATGTATCCTTGCTTACTTTATGTCAAAGCTTCTGACAACTCCGGTAACAAAGTTAAGGGAGGGAACTAAAAAAATGGCTGAGGGAGCGCTTGGCTACCAGGTTGATATAAAAAGCATGGATGAACTTGGTGAACTTGGAAGAAATTTCAACGAGATGTCAATAAGGATTTCAAATATGGCGAAAGCAAGGATGGAGCTCACAGCAGATATTTCTCATGAACTTCGTTCACCACTTGCAAGGATCAAAACCGCATCTGAAATGCTTATGGCAGATGCCACCGATGAGGATGACCGCAAGAATTATCTGAAACTAATAAATGATGAAGTAGATGAACTTAATCTTCTCATAGGAGACCTGCTTGAACTTTCAAAGCTTGAATTAGGAAAAACCAAGCTTGATCTGTGGCAGGTAAAGATAGATGACCTTGTACGTGAAGTTGTTGCAAAAGCAATGCCCACGGCATTAACGAATGGATTAAAGATTAATCTGCAATGCGATGAGAATATTCCCCTGGTTTTAATTGATGGAAGAAGAATCGGAAGGGCTATTAGCAATATCATTGACAATTCCATGAAGTTCGTAAACTCCTATGGAGTCATTGATATAACTGTGTTGAAAAAAGAAGACAGTGTAGAAATAAGTATTGCTGACAATGGTACCGGAGTTTCAGATAACGAGATGGGCGAGATATTTGAAAGATTCTACCGCACAGACAAATCAAGAAACCGCGAGACAGGAGGAAGCGGATTAGGTCTTGCCATAGCAAAACAGATAGTGGAAATCCACGGCGGTAAGATATGGGCAAAAAGGGCTGAACCTGGCGGTCTAAAAGTTATCTTCTCCATTCCATACAACATCTCACTTCCTAATGTTTAGAGGCAATTTTTAATCATTCCTGTTTCTTTTTTTGTGTCATCCTTATTTTTTTATGTCATCCCCGCGAAAGCGGGGATCCAGAAATAATGACAAAAACTGGATTCCGCATCAAGTGCGGAATGACAACGGTGTATTAGTGTTTGGATACCTTACAGCTTGCTTCGGGATTGTTCATTCATTTAAATACTCTGCAAGCTTATCAAGAATCAGGGCCCTTGGAGACATTACCGCCTTTGCCATCTGGCTCGCAAATGATAGAGCTCCTTTAAAACCGAGGTGCGGACCTGTTGAGCCATAATTATTAAGAGGCATAGAGGGGATGTTCAAAGCCATTATCCTGTTATTCACCATCCTGTTGCCAAGAAACAGATCGACTTTTGTTTCCTTTAAAAACTTTTCCTGTTCGTGTAGATTCTGTCCCGCAAAGATCTGAAAATCTTCGCCGTACCCATCAGTAATTTCCTTTAACCTGAAAGCGGTATTTTTATCAAAGTGATATAATGAAATACCTATTGGTTTCATACCTGTTTCAATACACAAATTAAGAACTGCAAGTGCTCTTTCTGAACCTCCTGCGATGAAAGCTCGTTTTCCATTTAAGAGCTCTTTGTATTTTTCAATCTCTCTATTTGCTGAATCTGCTTCATCGTTTACAACTTTCTCCCCCTTCCCCGCCATCTCTGCTATCGAACCAAACCATTTCCTGCTTTCACCTATTCCCAATGGCTGGAGGCCTGAGACATAATCCATTTTAAATTTTTCTTTCATCATCCCGGCAAAGAAATTCCCACCTGACCCACAAATCACCGCATTAAAAGATGATTCTGCCGCTTTCTCGATCTCATCAATCGAAGAATAATATGGCATATAGGAAGGAACTATATCCATCCGCGAAAAAACTCTGTTGAACTCGTTCATGTCAGCGCGGGTTACTGATGCCATGTTTATGATGTTAACTGCGTCGTTTTTTACTTCAGGCACTCTAAGCATCTCTATAAGTTTCTCATAGGCAAGACTATATCCCTTTCGCCAGTCTGCGCTTTTAAGCCCTTCACAGTTAATCCCTTTAACAGTGCATCCGGTTTTCTTTTCAGCCCGCGCTGCCACTGAAGCGACATCATCTCCGGTTATTGAAGTGGGGCAGGTCCTGAAAACCCATATCACCCTCGGGGAAATCCGATTCGTGATTTCAACTATGGCATCGAAGAGCTTCTCTTCTCCCCCGAATATAATGTCCTGCTCGTTTATGTTTGTAGTGTACGCCTTGTGCTCAGAAGGATCTGAGATTTCAGGGGCGAGATATTGGATCTCTCCACCAAGGAATGAAACTATGTTCCTGTTCATAGAGCATCCTATCGGACCATGGACAAGACAGATGCTTCCCTTTATCCTGTAAAGAAGCGTATATGCCGCATACATGGGGCAAAGACTCATGATCGGAGTGTTTAACGACTGACAGGATTTCCTGTTTACGTAAGTCACGTCCTCGGAAAGCATCAAGCGGAGAAAATCACTCACCTTCCCCGAAAACGTTCCCGTCCGCGCATCACCCGCAATTCCACAGTGATGCCTTCCTTTTTCATTGTCATAATCATGCATTTTTATTCATCATCCAAACAAATACCATTTTTTGATTTTTCTAATAGTTATATGAAAGAAAGGCTTTATTCAAGAGCAAGGTTTCCCCTTGACTCGGGGGTGTTTTTCCATTACAGCATTCTCCGTTCAAATGAATATAAAGATAGGGACTGAATTTAAGGATATAGAATGTTGACAGGCAAAGATGTAAGGCAAAGTTTTCTGACATATTTCGAGGAACGTGGACACAAAGTGCTCTCTTCATCCTCTCTCGTTCCCCAGAAAGACCCTACCCTGCTTTTTACCAATGCCGGAATGGTACAGTTCAAGAGCATATTTCTCGGCGAAGAAGTAAGGGATTACAAGCGGGCAACGACAGTGCAGAAATGCGTCCGCGCAGGGGGAAAGCACAATGACCTTGAAGTCGTAGGCAAAACAAACCGCCACCATACGTTCTTTGAAATGCTCGGAAATTTCTCATTCGGAGATTACTTCAAAGAACAAGCGATAGAGTTCGGCTGGGAACTGCTGACTGATGTTTTAAAACTCCCCAAAGACAGGCTCTGGGTTACAGTCTATAAAGATGACGATGAAGCGCATAAACTCTGGGCGACGAAGATGGGAGTCCCGGAGAGCAGGATTGTCGGAATGGGAGAAAAAGACAACTTCTGGCAGATGGGGGACACAGGGCCATGCGGTCCATGCTCGGAAATAATAATAGACCAGGGTCCGGGAACAGGATGCGGAAAACCTGAGTGCGCATTGGGCTGTGACTGCGACAGATACCTTGAACTCTGGAACCTTGTTTTCATGCAATTTAACCGAAGTCAGGAAGGCATACTCACACCTCTTCCCAAACCAAGCATCGACACAGGAATGGGGCTTGAAAGAGCTACAGCTATACTTCAGGGAGTGGGCTCTAACTTCGACACCGACCTATTTAAACCACTTATAGAAACAGTATGCAGTATCGCAGGGTGCAAATATGCTGTTGACCCGGTAAATGATGTTTCAATCAGGGTCATCATTGATCATGCAAGGGCAGCGACCTTTCTTATATCAGATGGAGTGCTCCCGTCCAATGAAGGGCGCGGATATGTCCTGAGGAGGATACTTCGGAGAGCACTTCGTCACGGGAAGATGCTCGGTATCGAAAGGCAGTTTTTCAGCGAACTCTGCCTCGGCGTAATTGATTTCATGTCAGAACCCTATTCAGAACTGCTCGGGGCAAAAAGTTCAATCACAGGTATCGTACAGAACGAGGAAAAGAAATTTGCTGCAACTCTGACACAGGGTTTGGAAATGCTTCATTCATTAATAGAGGAGCTTAGAGGGAAAAGCAGAGATATAAACAGATTCCCCGGAGAAATGGCTTTCAAACTTTATGATACTTACGGATTCCCAATTGATCTCACAGCAGAGATACTGAAAGATTTCCAGATTGACATTGATTATGAGGATTTTGCCCATCACATGGAAGCACAAAAGTCAATGGCGCGGAAATCACGTGACGCCAAAATGGGGGAATCCTCTCAGGAAGCAGTACGCAAACTCCTTGAGGGAGTAAAAGAGACACTTTTCCTCGGATATGAAAAAAATATAGCTGACGCATCAGTGGTTAAAATAATAAAGGATGGCAAAACTGTAAAATCAGTCAATAAAGGCGAGAAGGCTGACATTATTCTGGATGCCACCACTTTTTACGGCGAATCAGGTGGTCAGGTTGGCGACACCGGGACAATCTTTTCAAACGGAACTCTCTTTACTGTAACGAGTGCAATAAAACCATTCGGAGGAATAATAATACATCAGGGTACTGTAACAGAAGGTTCACTCACCGAAGGGATGAAGGTAACATGCAATATAGATGAAGAAAGACGCGGGAGCATCAGACTCAATCACACTTCTACACACATACTCCATTCGGCGCTGAAACAGATAATCGGCTCACATGTAAATCAGGCAGGTTCCCTTGTAGCGCCGGACAGGTTCAGATTCGACTTTACGCATTTCTCAAGACTTGAGGATGATGAGCTTGAGCAGATTGAAGAGCTTGTTAACAAGGTAATAAGAGAAAACCTTCCTGTCAAAACAGACATAATGAAGATAGAAGATGCTATAAAAGAAGGGGCGACAGCGCTCTTTGATGAGAAATATTCTGACACAGTGCGTGTGGTAAAGGTCAACACTTTCAGCCGCGAACTATGCGGAGGCACCCACATAAACGCTACAGGGGATATTGGATTCTTTAAGATAATCTCTGAAAAAGCGGTAGCAAGCGGAGTACGCAGGATTGAGGGCTGTACAGGGAAAGAAGCATATGCTCTGGTTAAAGGCCTGGAAAAGAAAATAGATAATATCGCGGGCCTTCTTAAAACAGGAAGGGAGAATGTCTTAGAAAAAATAAGCAAGCTTCTTGAGACGCAAAAGAAACTTGAAAAAGAAATCGAATTCCTGAGGGCATCAGGGTCAAAACAGAGTGTTGCAGGTTTTGCAGATATGAAAAGAGAGATAAACGGCATACAGGTAATTACAGGGAAAATCCCCTGCTCATCAATACAGGAGCAGCGCACATTAACTGAAGAAGCTTTAAGGAAGATTGCCTCAGGTATAGTTGTAAGCGGTGCTGATTTTGATGGAAAGGTCTCGATCATTGGAGCTGTATCAAAGGACCTTACAAACAGATTCAGCGCATCAGATATGGTAAAAACAATCGCTCCAATAATTGACGGAAGCGGAGGGGGAAGAGCAGATTTTGCACAGGCTGGAGGTAAAAATGCCGCAGCACTTGACGCTGCGCTAAATAAAATATACGAAATCATTGAAAATAAAAAATGATTAAAAAACCAAAATACCATTTTTTCCTATTCTGCTGTCCCATACTTCTATTCCTGTCGCTATTCGTTTCTTTCAATGCAAGCGGCGCAGAGGTTATTGACAGAGTAGTGGCAGTGGTAAATGACGAACCTATAACCCTGATTGAGCTAAAGAGGGAAAGTATCCCGCTCCTTGCTGCCATTAAAGATGACCCTGAAGGAGATGCAAAAAAAGAAAAGATTAAAAAAATAGAAGAGAAAGTTCTAGATGAACTGATAGATCAAAAACTCCAGCTGCAGGAAGCAAAAAGCATGGGAATTTCAGTTGGAGATGAGACAGTTAATCTCGCTATGGAAGACCAGAAAAAATCATACGGTCTTGATGATGATCAGTTTATTCAATCCTTGAAGCAGGAAAATGTAACTTTGGAAGATTTCAAGGAACGCATAAGACAGCAGCTCACCATTATGTCGCTTCTCAATGCTAATATAAAACCAAAGGTAGTAATTACTTCAAGCGAAATAAAAGATTATTATGATAAAAACATCGATTTATTCACAACCGAAGGAAGTGTTACTCTTGATCAGCTCGTCATCATTCACGACAAAGAGGAAGTGCAGAGCAATGATGTTTTTGAAAACAAGATAAAGGAAATCCTGGTAAAATCAGAAAATGGAGCTCCCCTTGAAAATTTTGAAAAGGAATATGAAACACAGTTTTCCCTTATAAGATTCCAGCACCTCGGGGAGTTCAAGAAAAATGAGTTGTCTGAGGATTTCAAGGACGCATTTAATCTTAAATCAGGCGAGACTATGCTGATAAGAACTGAAAAAGCGTACCATATCGTCAAGCTTATAAGCCGGAAAGGGGCATCAGTAAAGCCTTTCACGGTAGCAAGCGAGGAAATAAAAGACATCATATTCAGCAAAAAAAGTGAAAAAATCCTCAAAAACTATATAGAGTCTTTACGCAACAAAGCATATATTGAAAAACGTCTCTAAACATAATCAGCAAGCATTCGCCTTAGATGATTTAAATACCTGTTGCATTAAAGTTTTTGTATATCGTATAATGAAACAAACGGAGAGATGAATTGGTAGACTGGATCGGAAAAACTCTTATCTGCAAGATATGCGGTATGGTAGTACGGGTTACCAAGGTAAATGACCCCAAATGGGGTTCAGGACCGAGCCTTGTATGCTGCGGAACAGAAATGACAGTTAAAACAATACTTGACGAAAATGCAGAAAGCTAAAGAAGCAGATTACGTTTATTCAGAGGGAATGCGCCTCAAATGCGAGGTCTGCCAGAGAGAGATTGTTATTCTAAAGGTAGGGAAAGGCCCTGTTTATTGCTGCGGCAGGCCAATGCAGCCTGTAGAGTGAAATTAATTTACTTTCCACCCCCAGCCTTAAGCTCTTCACCTGCAGTCCTGGCTTCTTCAGTTTTTGGGAACTTATCAATAACTACCTGAAAAGCATCTTTTGCAGCGTTCTTGTCCCCTTTCGCCATAAAGGAATATCCAATTTTAAGATATGCTGCCGGAACTTTTGGTGAATCGGAATAGTTTTTAAGGAGTTTCCCGAACTCTGTTATCGCTTCATCATACTTGCCTGAAGAAAAATAACATTCCCCAAGCCAGTACTGGGCATTTGCAGAGTTTTCACCGCCAGGATTTTCTTTTAAATACTTTAAAAAATCATCAATAGCTGCCGGGTATTGTGAATTCAAATAATTATTATAGGCATCCTCATAAACCTGTTCTTTAACAGATAGATTGCCGCTATCATCTTCGTTTGCAGACATCCCCTGTGTTCCAGAGCGATTCTCCTCGCCTTGCTGATGCGAGAGCAGCTCTATTGCAGAAATCCTTGCGTTTAAATCATTTACCTGAACTTTGATGTCTTTCATCTCCTGGCTAATCTTTTCGTTCATTTCATTCATACTGCCGGGTTTGCTTATCTCTCCCTGCAAATTTGAAATTTCGCTGAAAAGCTTGTCCATGTCAGCTTCAATTCTGGCATGCTGCTTTCTTATAAAATCCGACATTTCATTAAAATCTTTTTTCAAAGCCTCAACATCAACCCTTGAGGCCTTCTCCTCGACTCTCTTAAGCCGTGAATCAATAGATCCAACATTCTGCCCCATAACATCAACATCCTGCTTCAAGGCGCACGAAGTAAGCAGAAAAACCGGGACAGACAGAAGCAACAGGGAAACCCTTTTATTATTTTTTGTCTTCACAGAATCAATTGAGTTTTTATTTCACTACAAAATGTGCACGCCTGTTTTTTGCCCATGCTATTTCGCTATGACCGGAATCAAAAGGTCTCTCTCTGCCATAGCTGATTGCATCTATTCTTGAAGAGTCTATGCCTAAGGTAACAAGATAATTTTTCGCAGTATTTGCCCTCTTGTCACCGAGCACCAGATTGTATTCAACTGTGCCGCGCTCGTCGCAGTGCCCTTCAATGATCAGTGAGGCTGATGGATTAGATTTCATTACTGCCGCATTAGCTTCAAGTTTCTTCATTGATGAGTCTGTGAGATCATATCTGTCATAGTCAAAAAAAACATCCTGGAGTTTGCTTTCTATTTGACGCTTAAGATCGCTTTTCAATGACTCTTCATCAATCGCAGCTTCCTTTTCTTCAACCTGTGTCTCAGCAGGCTGCTCTTTTGCTTCTTCTTTTACAGCCTGTTCAACGGGTGCAGCCTCCTCCTTTACAACCTGTTTTTTTGTACATGACGACATGAATAAAAGCGGCAAAAAGGCTGATATAAATAGAACGATTAAAAGGCGATCAGGCTTCCTGTATAGCATATAAATTACCTCCCTTTAAGAGTTTCAATGTGAATAGCGATATGGCGACCAATGTGGTGTTATCTCTTTCCCGCCGCTTGTTCCGATCTTGCGTTGGTTTCCGCCATCGGCAGTCATTACAAATATTTTATACTCTCCTTCCCTGCTTGATGTAAAGACAATATATCTTCCATCAGGCGACCATGATGGAGACTCATTATCCCCTGAATTACTGGTCAGATATTTTATCCCGTTTCCTGCAGGGCTTATCATAGCAATATCGAATTTATCACCTGTTTTTGCTGTAAAAACTATTTTGTCGCCATTCGGCGACCAGTCCGGTGAAGTATTATAATTTCCGCTATAAGTTATCCTTTTAACATCGCTGCTGCTCAAATCTATAACAAAGATCTGCGGTGTTCCGTGACGGTTCGAATTGAAGGCAATCTTTTTCCCATCCGGAGACCATGTCGGCGAAACTTCGATATATCTGCTTTTTGTAATGTTTGAAACCTTTCCTGTTGCAACATCAAGCAGATATATGTCTGAATTCCCGTCAATACTCAATGTAATGGCAACCTTACTGCCGTCAGGCGACCAGTCTCCCGGCAGGCAAAGACTCCCAGGCACATTGACCTTTTTCTCAGTTCCTGAGACGAGGTCAACAATATATAGCGCCGATTTCCCGTTCCTGTATGCATTATAAATAACCTTTGATCCATCGCTGGACCATATCGGGGTTGTCATTATGCTTTTACAGTTCGTTACAACTTTTGGATTTTTCCCATTATAATCAGAAATAATAAGATTTCTTATTCCTTTTTTCTCCGACACATAGGCTATCCTTGTTTCAAATGGACCCCTGATACCGCTTATCTGGTCAAGTATCTCATCGCAGAAACGATGCGCCATCCTCTCATAGTCTTCTTCTCTTCCATTATATCTTCTCCCCACAATAAAACGTTCTTCAACTACATCATAGAGCCTGAACTCAACTGCCATTTTACCGGAAGAATTTAAGACTTTGCTTGCCACAAACAACGACACACCTTCTTTCTTCCATTTTAAGATGTTTTGTTCAATCGTAAAAGCATTATCTTTGGTATTTTCATTTTTCCTTACTATGAAGAATCCGGAAAAGTCAAGGTCGTCATTCATAACTATTCTCATCTTTTCCGGAAGGTCTGGCCTTGCCGGAGTTCCTTCCATTTCAACCCGTCCTATAACAACAGGAATTTTTCTTGAATATGGAGATGTAATATCAATATATACCTTCTCAGTATATCCATCAATTGCGGGATAAAGGCAGAGAACAATTAATATACAAAAATATAAGAACTGTTTTTTTCTGGTCATTTTGTTCAATTTATTTTTTATCATTCCGGAGTAAACCTCACCCCTATATCCAATGTATCAACTTTAAATCCTTCCGGGAGAGGAGGCAGAGGATTGGCCTTTAAAATTGCCCTCATCGCAGACTCATCAAACAATGTACTTCCCGATTTTTTTTCAAAGGACTTTTCTATTATCTCTCCATTTTTGCTTATCTTTACTGAAATTACCACGGACATTGATTTAACATCCATTCCCGGGATATCCGGAAGTATCCATGACTCTTTTATCTTTGACCATATCCTGTCATAATAAAGTTTATACCTTATATCATCCAGAGTAACATCGCCTCCAGACATTCCAGTTCCTCCACCGCCTGCATTACCCGCAGCCCTTCCCTTTTCTACCTGCTGGCTCACCTTGTCGATCTTGCTCATTATTCGGTCCATATCATCTTCAGTCCTTGCCACTTGTTCTGCAGCACTTTCCTTTTTCTCCTGAGATTTTTGTTTTACGGACTCTGACTTCTTAAGGTCTTCTTTTTTTTTCTTTGCCAGCAATGAAACAGCGGACTTTTTCGGTTCCTCCTTTTGAGGCAGGATTTTTTTAACCTCTTTTATCTTTATATTCTTCTCTTCGTTGGCTTTTGGAGGTGCTTTCTTTTCAGATTCAGGCATGCCGCCAGTCTGTACGGCAATTTTTTCCGGCCCTCCCGGCGCGGCTCGCTCCTTCACACCCGCCATGTTTATTATGTTTACAGAAATGGATTTGAAGGGCTGGTAATATCTGTTTTCAAAACCTGACGAATATATTAGCAGAATGAGGAAAACTGAATGCAGAAGTATAGATGCGATAAGACCTTTTTTTTCTGTTGTCAATGCCGGCCATTTTTTTCTCATTCATTTTCTCTGACCTTCCTGTTCTTCTTCTGTCACCATTCCGAGCCTCGTTATCCCTGCACTTCTTGCCATAGCCATTATTCTGACTACAAAGCCATAAGGGACATCTTTGTCAGAACGGAGGAAAAGGTTCTCTCCTTTCCTGTCGGAAGCAAGCTTTTCAAGTTTTCCAGGAAGCTCATCAATAGTTACGGGAACCTTGTTAAGGAATATTTTCCTGTCCTTGGTTACGCTCAATACAAGTTCTTCCTTGCTGAGCTCTATATTGTTTTTTGCATTTGCCTCTGGAAGGTCCACATCAACTCCCTGAAAAAGCATAGGCGCCGTGACCATGAATATTATAAGAAGAACAAGCATGACATCAACGAAAGGCGTTACGTTTATTTCCGACAGCGTTGTCATGTCAGATTTCATTGGTTCCATATCTCAGGTCTCCTTGAGTCTTCCATGAGGTAACGCTTAATAATATTCAAAAAATCCGAAGAAAAGCTGTCCATCTCATTTGAGATGACTTTAACTTTTCGCAGGAGGTAATTGTATGCCACAACCGCAGGTATAGCTGCTCCCAATCCGACAGCAGTCGCGATGAGTGCCTCCGATATACCCGGAGCAACAACCGCAAGCGATGCCGAACCTTTCAGCCCGATTCCGTGGAAGGAAGTCATAATGCCCCATACAGTTCCAAAGAGTCCGATAAAAGGCGCTGTACTTCCTGTCGTGGCAAGGAAAGTCAGCGAGCCTTCAAGCTTGGTTATCTCTGAGACACAGGCGCGTCGAAGGGACCTGCCGATATTATCTATTCCGTCAACCCGGCTTGCAACTGCAGCCGGTGAAACCATGCTCTCAAGATTCCCTTCGTGTTTTCCCAGGGAAGCTGTGTTAATCCTCTTGAACTCCTGATATCCTGTATGGAATACATGCGCTATAGGTGAGTGTTTGAACTGGAAGATATTGTCATCAACTACATTGAGGTCCTTGCTCTTCCAGAAAAGTTCAAGAAATTTCTCACTGTCTTTTGACGCCCTTCTGTACGTAATGCTCTTGGAAAAAATTATTGCCCATGAAATTATTGAAAATGCTAAAAGCGCAAGCAGGACTATTTTAACAACCGGACCTGCTTTCAAGACAAGTCCTATAACGCTTCCTTCTGCGCCAAAACCAGTATCAAGTCCGAACATATTATTCCCTTTCGTTTTCTTGTTCATTATATTTGTAACTGAAACAACTCTTCAAGTCAATTGTGAAGATGGATTAGTGATGAAGATGAATAAAACACAGTTCCTTGACATCGCAAACACCCTCTGTTAATGATTCATTAATGATTCAAGCAACAATTTAATCATCTCCGGAAAAATTATTTGCTTTATGATAACTCAAAATAAAAAAAAGAAACACCTTGTCGCAGCCATTGATTACGGCGGCACGAAGATACTTGCCGGAATAATCGACGACAAAGGAAAAATCATTTCAAGCAGGAAAGTCCTGACTCCGGACAATGTAAGCAAAGAAATAATAATAAAAACATCTGCGAATCTTCTAGAAGAAGTCTGCCGCGAGTCTGAAATATCAGTACAGGACACACTCGGCATAGGAATTGCCGCTCCGGGAATAGTAAGCTCAAAGAGTGAAATGCTCCTCTATGCTCCTAACTGGAAAATAAGAAACTTTGACTTTAAAAAGATATTTGAAAAACGCTTTGGAGTAAAAGTCCGTGTTGCAAATGACATTAACGCCGCCGCTGTTGCAGAACTTAATCTTGGACATGGAAAGCGGGAGAAAAGTTTTTTCTGGATTACCATAAGCACCGGCATAGGAGGTGCTCTTGTGCTGGATGGAAAACTTATAACCGGAAAACGCGGACTTGCCGGCGAGATAGGTCACATTAATATAAAAGAGAACGGACCTCTGTGTAAATGCGGAAAACGCGGATGCCTTGAGGCAATTTCAAGCGGACCGGCCATCCTTAACACTGCCATTGAAAGAATCGGTACACATGGGAAAAAGAAAAACACAAGGCTTGAATTAGCCGGGTTAACCACCCAGAAAATTGTGGAAGCCGCAAACAAAGGTGATAAACTGGCCTACGAAATAATTAATGAAACTTCCCGCGAGATAGCGAGAGGGATTTCATATATCGTAAATCTCGCTGATATAGATCTTATGGTGCTTGGAGGGGGTGTGATTCTGAAAAACCCGCTAATGTTCAGACTGATCAAAAAGCATATCAGAGGATTTATCTACGAAGCAGATAAAAGGGATTTTCGCCTTACCCTTCCAAAATTCGGCTACGACTCATGCCTGATAGGAGCTGCATCACTGATATTGTTTGACGGAAAGTAATACCTTTAGATAATCTATTATGGTTTTAATTTAGTATTCTGTAAGTTAGTTAAAGCTGGGGCAGTCTGCAGGAGAGCGCCTGAAGTTTGAAGCGAAACGCAGACTGCCACAGCTTTCTAACTCTTGGATTCCAGTTCCTTTATTCTATCCTTCAATTCTATCATCCTGAGTTCCCTGCCAACGAACAATTTATTTATTCTTTCAAGCTCAGTGTTTTTCTCCTCCAGTTCTGCTGTACGTTCCCTGACCAATGTTTCGAGGTGATCGCGATATTTTTTCAGTTCTTCCTCCGCCCGTTTGCGCTCGGCAATCTCCTCAAGCAACTTCTCATTCGCAATCTCCAAAGCATTCTTAGCTTCAACTGCTTCTTTCATCAAGGTTATAGCGGCAATGCGGGATGCAGCCAATTCCTCATTGGTTTTATTTAATTCTGCTCTTGCTTCAATCTCTTTTAAATTCTTTAATCCGACATTTGCTATCAGCTCAATAAATCCTTTTATGAAATCAAGATATTGATTGAGTTTCTCTTTTGTCCAGATTGGGACTTTCTCGACTGCCTCCAAATATGTTTTTTCATCAAAACCAAATGCTTTTGCTTGCTTTTTATAGAAATCAAGATCCGGTTTTTCCAGAAAGAACTGGCCTGTAAAGAAATTCCCTAAATGCTTGCCATCAATGATTATTGGAGCTGCGTTATCAATCATACCATGTGGACATTGATAGCTGACTGCAGGGTTTGCTTCATGAAGATGTGCAATAATGTATTTGTCGCTTTTAAGGCATTCTTTTTCAGATTGGGGATTTACCCTGTGAAATTTAGTGCATATATCCTGCCAGGCAACAGCTGTAAGGATTTTACCGTCATTATCAATAATTGCTGAAGGAAATGAATAAATTAAATTTAGCTTTTCCTGCAGTTCCTGGAATAAAATAACATCGATTATATCTTCTAATTTGTAATCCATAGTGCCTCTTATCTTACAGAAATTGCATCGCAGGGGCAGACATCCGGGCAGACAAGGCATCTTGTGCAAAGGTCAGTTGACCATTCTATCTTTTCATTCACAAGACGCAGGGCATTGTAATCACACATATCAACACAACTTAGACAAACAACACACTTTCCTTTATCTATACATATCTTTCTGTTATCTGTGCTCATTTTTTATTCATCTCCTCTGATCTTTTCTTAAGCATTTCAACTAGCATCCGCACCTTTGGAGATTTTAATTCTGAAGGATTTACTTCAAGGAGTTTCTTATCCATGTTCTTTATAAATTCATTTGGTGTACCAAACTCATCGTCGCAGCCTTCAAGATGAGGAATGACCATTTCTTCGTTAAAAATGGAGAACAACTCGTTCAGCTCCTCCTCTTCAAGAGCATGCATGAAAGTTGAGAAATCATACTGCCTTTTTGCATTCTTTACAAACCTTCCCCACCATGCATGATAAGCATTAATTGCTTCAGCGCTGCCATTGCCATTTAGAATAATCGCTATTGCACCTGCTGCTTTTGCCGCAACCGCCATCGCCCCTGTCCACTGCGTTTCTATTGTAAATGCCGTATCTCCGAGAAAACTCATTCCTTTTACCTCATCAAAAGGATTTGCAATCGGAGAGTCAACGGGGAGGAAATAGGCGAATTTTGTCGATCTCTTTGCCTCATTAAATGGTTTAGCACATGCATCATAACTCTTTAAAAAATCTAAGAAATTATCAAATATTTTCTGCGGGCTTCCAGAGGCATGATCCTGCAATCCGCTATCCTGTATAACTGCAATAACATACATTTCCCCGTCACCGAGATAAGCTGTTATGGCAAGCGTGTTTGGACCTGAAAACTTTTTATTGAGATACATGTTATGGAATACCGGGTTAAAAAGCTCTCCCTTCGAAGTCTTGCTGATGTCAAATTCCTTTACGCGGGCCCCTACTATCCTGTGCACTCCCCAATGCTCTTTTCTTACCCCTGCAAGCCTTGAAATTTTAGACCTGATACCGTCTGCCGCAACAAGATGTTTGAATTTAACCGTTCTCCTGTTCTTATAGCTGTCCTCAACAACTATCGCTTCTGCCCTGCCTGTATTTTTGATTATTTCAACTATTTCCTGGCTATAAAATATGCTTACTCCAGCATCTATTGTTTCTCTTTCAAGTTTTTCTATCCAGTAAACATAGTCGATGCGGTAATTGGTTGGGAAGATCGAACGGAGAGTAAGAGCGTGTTTCCCGGGCGAATAAGTGGCAAACCCGTATATCTCATTCTTTACGCTATGCTTATCAAGTGAGAATCCACTTTCAGTAAAATAAATTTTCTTCTCGTCTACTTTTATTTTATTGGGCTGAAGGGAAAGCATCTCCATTATGCCGGGATTAATGAATTTTGCCTCAGGCTTCCTGTCAAAGACAGCTACTTTAATCCCCTGCTCAGCAAGCTTCTTTGCAGTCATTAAACCGCAGGGACCTGCCCCTGCGATGCAGACATCATATTGAAGATTTATATTTTTCTGATTCATATCCATTTCACAATTCACATTATATTTCAAAAAATGATTACCGGAAATAAACTTATTAGGCAACTGATTTTAGTGTTCGCCAAAGAGAAGACGTTAAAGACAAAAACAAAAAGCTGATGTCTTATAATACAGGCATCAGCTTTTTGTTTTTTTTGAACTAACCTACATCATCCCCTTGCTCAAATCGACTTTCTTCCAGGTGTCCCCTTCTTTCACTTCGACTGACGAAGGAACAATGATGCCGGTGGCATCATTAAGCTCACCGGTTACTTTAACTGTCTTTGACATATAAGCTGACAGCGCAGGTGCAGGTGCTGCAAGGACATGAAGCTTCTTTGTGGAGTCATCCATAACTGCAACAGGTACACCTGATTTTGCACAGGTTACCGCACAAGAGGCATGTCCTTCCCCTTTTGCTCCCATTTTCGAGAAGCATTTGGTGTCAACGAGCTCGCCAGTGATTGTAACTTCTGCCGCATAAATCAACGCTGTAAATAACACGAACATCACAGCAACGAATAATGAAAATAATTTTATATTCATTTCCTTTCACCTCCTCTGTCAAAAAAAATAGTATATATATCCACTCTGTCAATAGGAATCGAAGATGTAAAATAGGAATACCGGGGATATGAATAAAAAGGCAGGGTGTTTGCCCTGCCTTTCAACTGATTCAATAAACTGAGACTATGATTGATTTGCTTCTTCCTTCGGAACAACCACTATCTCCACACGCCTGTTCATCTGTCTTCCTTCAGGAGTATCGTTGCTTGCCACAGGGAAGCTCTTGCCATAGCCGATTGTAGTAATGCGTTCAGAAGCAACGCCTTCACCGAGAAGGACGTTCTTCACTGAATTTGCCCTGTTTTCAGAAAGTTTTTGATTATAATCATCTGTTCCTACACTGTCTGTGTACCCTTTTATAACAACCTTAGTATCAGGGTATTTTTTCAAGATACCTGCAATTTCTCTCAGATTATTGAAGGCGCCTGCCTGAAGTGATGAGGAATCAGTTGCAAAAAGGGCATCTCCCTTCATATTCACTATTAAGTTATTCCCCTCGCTTTTAACAGAAGCCTGCTCTGTTTTCATCTGGTCTATCTGTGACTGCTGATCATTCATTTTTGCTGTAACAGTCTGAAGCTCCTCTTTCTGATTCTGCATCATACGCCCTATCAGACCGCCTCCAAGGGCACCAACTCCCGCACCTATTGCAGTCCCTACACCTGTATGTCCTGTGGCAGCACCAATAATCGCTCCTGCACCTGCACCGACTCCCGCACCTATTGTTGCTCCTTTAACTTCATCCCGCTCCCATGCCGCTTTCATGCTCTCGCACGCTGTAAGTGCAAACGCAACAAGAAGAACACACACAATCTTTTTCATAGCCTTCATACAATTTCCTCCTTATTTTTCACTACCCCTAAAATTTATTTTAATATTAAGCGTCTAAAAAAACAATATGTCATCACAAATATATTTTAGAATTGATATTTATACAAGACACATTGACTTCTTTATCAGCAGAATGCTAATTTTATACAGTGATACTATTAGTATTTACAGAAGTAATAATTTTTCAGGAGTAGTCTTTATGAACTCAAATAGCTTCCATGACAATGCGGCAAATTACAAATTACTTTTTGACGGTCTGAGGGAAAAAGCACTTTCAAGAGTTTTTGCAATCGAAGATTCAGACAAATATGAAAAAAAGATTTTTGAGAGCACCGGCGGAGCCACCACTCTTTCAATAATAAGGGGAAAAGTATTTGAAAAAATAAGCATATGCAGGGGAGAAAAAGAGCGCGAGATTCCTAAGGATGCAGAAATTCCTGACAACATGAAGGATGTAAAAAATTTACCCGGTGGAAAAGTCTATATGCAGGTTTTTGAAATCTGTTCGCACATGATGAATCCTAAAGTTCCCGTAGGTACATTGAGCTTGCGTTATAGATCAAGTTCAAACGGACGTACCGGCGGTGGCACTGACCTTTCTCCTTATATTCCGTTCAAAGAGGATATAGAACTCTTCTCCGGTAATTTCAAGAAGGTGTGCGCAAACTTCTCCAAAGATTATGACAACCTTAGAGAAAACCTGAAAAAGACTTTCTGGCTTAAATACCGGAATGAACCAAGAGGAGGCCTTGCAGGCATTGCATTTGATCTGCCGGCACAGGAGTTTGATTTTATCCAAACTGTGGGGAACACATTTATAGACACTTATTTCAACATAGTTGAAAAAAGAAAAACAGAACATTATACGGAAGAAGAAAGGAATTATTTGCTTTTCAGGCGGGGCAGATGGGTAGAATTCAATCTCATTGAAGATGAAGGCTTCAAATACGGGCTTGAAATAGGTGTAAACCCGGAAGTTATGATTCTACAAACCTTACCGCCTTCAGTAAAGTTCTAACCATCTTATTTTGTTTAGCATCAGCCCCTGACTGTCATTACAGGAATGTGAGAAGTACGCACAACACGCTCAGCTACACTCCCCATGACCATGTGGGCCAATCCTTTTCTCCCGTGAGTACCCATAATTATCATGTTGCTTCCTGTTTCATCAGCAACCTCGTTTATTTTCTGATGGGGATCACCCCTCTTAATAACAGTATTTATATTTCTGTAACCCGCCCCTCTGCCTTTCACAAGCACAGCAAGCTTTGTCACAACCTGTTCATCTATTTTCTCAATCAAACTTTCTTCGGAATAATAGTCGCTGAGATAGTAAGGATAATAGGAAACAGGTTGGTTCACAAAAAGAACTGTTATTTCGGAATTAAAGAAACTGCCTATTTTCAACGCCACATCAAATGCCTTCTCCGACATTTCTGAAAAGTCAACAGGAACCAGGATATTGTTTATATTGTAAGATTCAACAGCGATCTTGTGGTCAAGTTTTACAGTTAATACCGGAACTTTTGACTCCCGTATCACCTTTTCAGCCACACTTCCAAGAAGCATATGACTGAATCCATGTCTCCCGTGAGTACCCATAACTACCAAGTCTATATCTAATTTTTCAGCAAGCAATGCTATCTCTGATGAAGGGTACCCCTGTGTGACTATGACATCAATTTCACCGACTCCATCTATTCTCGGAGCATACATGCTTCTTATCTTCTCTTCCAGTTCGCGCTTGATATCATCGAAATAAATTTTGGGATAAATATTGGCTGTATACAATGGATCCGTAATCTGTGGATCTGATATTATATGGGTCAGATAAATTTTAGCACCCTTTCCTTTACCGAAAAAAAGGGCAAGCTTAAAAGCACTTTCCGAACCTTCTGAAAAATCAACAGGGACCAGAACATTTTTGAATATTTCCATGGCTATCTCCTTATTAATTTATCAACATTTAACTTCTTTAGGCTCGACATTCCTCTCTTTTACAGTTTCCATATTTTTTTTAGTTTTTTTGTTCTCTATTATGAATTTAAAGAACTTTGCAGCAGATTTCAACCTTAATAAACGGTCAGCAAAAAGAGATTTCAGAAGACTCAATTTTATATTCCTATTTCATAATACAAAGAAGACAGATTTTGTCATCTATGAGAATAAAATGTCATTATAATACCAGATAAAATTCAAAACGTCTTTCCATTTTAATAACTAATTACACATACTTATCTTTTTATGACATCTCAGGGTTGGCAGCTATTTTGCAATAGCAGTTCAAAGGTGGAGCTGTTTTTATTTTTTATAAATTTAATTATCTGATGAAACATAAAGAGAATTACATAATATATGCTGTAACCATAGCCATAATTATCATATCGCTATTCTCTTCATTCAATATATACAGGCAAACAAGATCAGAATCACTGAGGCAGTTTCAAGTTTCACAGAAGTTAAAAGCAATTTATGTTTCAAGTACGGTCAAAAACGCTTTTACTTATTTGACCCGGGATCTATCTCATTTTGCAGTACATCTGTCAGAGGAACCTCCAGAGGGACCAGAACGCTTTAAAAGAGATATAGATACATTTATTAATAACAATAGACGGGCCATTGGACCTGACAGAATAATAATAACAACCATCATAAGGAATGAAAACGGGCATGTTATATACCCTGCTAGTATCACACAAACTATAACAGAACACCTGCCTAAGATTTCTTCATTAAAAAACAATGCAGGGCTGAATGCTGTTCCAGTTATAAGCACTTTTTTCTATGATTCCTCAACTGGTCCAGAAAAAAAAGACATACCAAAAACAGAGTTCCTGATCACATCGCCAATGCAGAAAAAAATAAATGGGAAGTGGCAGTGCATTGGCAGTATCTCTTTTTTAATTGATGTAAAAAACTTTATAGAGTCCTACATGCCTCCATCAGGAATTGTATCAAAAAATGATGATTTCTTTATTCTGGATGATGAAGGGAGTCTTATATACAGCTCTGCCAATCAAACAATGGTAGCAAGGAATGTACTTCACACTGAAGAAAAATGTTTCAGATGCCATACGTCATTCAATACTTTCAAAGATGCTTTTTTTCTTAAAGAAGGATCAGGCAAATATGAGATGAAAGACCATTCAACGAAGTTTGCCGCCTTTATTCGAAGCGATATTCCTTCATCCCATCTTCATATAGTCATAAAAGGGGACCAGGAAAAAACGACAGCTTTTATTTCCAAGAATTTCAGAGATATCACAGGACTTGCTTTATTCGTAATCATTGGCGTCATAGGAGGATCGATAGCAGTTTCAAAACTCAATTCCAGAAGACTGTGTCTTAAAGCGGATGCCGTACGCATGAATGAAATGAGAAAAGCAAAAAAAGAATGGGAGGACACTTTTGATTCCATCAAGGATTATATAATAATTGTTGATGAAGATAATATGATTTCAAGGGCAAACCGCTCATCTCTTGATAAATTCGGATTTAATATCATAGGCAAGAACATCAGCAATATAATACCGAATTCAAAGGATAACCATTTAGAGACTTCTCATATCCTATCCCGCAAAAGAGCGGGAATAACTGCTGATGAGGCTGAAAACGAAATAGCAATATCCGAAGGGACATATAGCGTTTCATCATATCCGATTTATGAAAACGACAAAAAAGTAAACAGAGTAGTTCACATAATGAAAGACATAACAGAGAAAAAGAGACTTAAAAATCAGATTGTCGAATCTGAAGAAAAATATAGAAACCTGTTTGAACACGCCATGGACGGGATTGTCATAATCAACAGCAATGACTCTGATATAATAGACTGCAATGGTATGTTCGAGACAATTACCGGGTACAGAAAAGATGAACTGCTCGGAAAAAACATGAGCTTACTTTTAACCGAAGTCCCGGATGCATATGAAAACTATCTGAGATGTATAAACGAAAGTTCAGAAGGATGTGCATGCGATATAACGCTGAAGAATAAAAATGGCAATGATGTGATTGTCGAGGTCAATGCAAGTACTTTGAAATACAGCGGGCATGAAGCAATAATAATCATCATCAAGGACATTACCGAGAAAAAAGAACTTGAAGAATTATTACTCCAGGCAGAAAAAATGTCTGTACTTGGAGAAATGATATCTGGAATTGCCCACGAACTCAACAATCCATTGACAGGGGTTATGGGATACTCGGAACTGCTGCTCAGCTATAATCTTGACTCAAAGATAAAGAATAAAATTGAAAAAATTCATAATGAATCCTTAAGGTGCCGGAAGATCGTTCAGAACCTTCTGACATTTGCAAGAAAGCATAAACCTGAAAGGAATTACGTTGATATAAACCGGCTGTTAAGAAACTCTATTGATCTTAAATCATACGATCTGAGAGTAAGCGGCATAAACGTAAATACAGAGTTTGACGAAACCCTGCCAAAGACTATGGCTGACCCGCACCAGCTCCAGCAGGTATTTCTCAACATCATCAATAATGCCCAATATGCCATGCTTGATTGTGAAATCGAACGGGTGAAGACACTAAGGCTCAGGACATCTCTGCATAACGGACAGATATTGATTTCAATATCAGACAATGGCCCCGGCATATCAAAGCAAAATCTCAGAAACATATTCACTCCTTTTTTTACGACAAAGGAACCCGGCAAGGGAACCGGACTTGGCCTTAGCGTTTGCTACGGGATAATAAAAGAACATGATGGAGAAATATCTGCCAGCAGTACTGACCATGAGGGAGCCACATTCACTATGACTCTGCCTGTCATATCTAAAGACACTTCTCTGGAATACGACAGCTCCGGAAATGAGAATAACCAATTACTTGCAGCCCATAAAAACATCCTTGTAATCGATGATGACGAAATAGTGTCTTCATTATTATACGATCTTCTCAAAATGCAGGGTCACGAAGTTGAAGTAGCGAGAAATGGAAAGTCCGGCATTGATATGATTATGAAATCAGAGTATGACCTTATACTCTGTGATATAAAAATGCCGGTTATGAACGGACAGAAAGTCTATAATGCTCTGGTTGATATACGACCTGACCTTCTTTCAAAGTTTCTGATAGTAACAGGCGACACGATAAATCCGAACGTAAATCAGTTCATCCTTAACAACAACATCCCAAATATTGAAAAACCATTTGATCAAAAAGAGCTGCTTGATAAAATCAATGGCATATTAGCGCAGTCGTGCCATCCTATCCTGCTCTCATAGTCTGACTCCAGCCTTTAGTCTCCCATGCATGTTCCAACTGACCTTGCTGTCTTTATAAGCACAGATTTTGGATCAACAAGCTTGAGTCTTTTAACAGCTTTTGAAATCGGCACAGACACGATGTCGTCACCTTTTATAGCAACCATATTACCGAAAGATTTCTTCATCAGAAGATCCACTGCATAAGACCCGAACCTGGTGGCGAGTATTCTGTCATATGCTGAAGGGACACCTCCTCTTTGAAGATGACCCAGCACAGCAACCCTTGTTTCAAGTCCTGTGAGTCTTTCAATTTCATCTCCGACCCTGTTACCAATTCCGCCAAGCCTTACCGGATCAGGGCTGTCCTTTATAACTTTTTTAACCACCATGATTCCGCCTTTTGGTTTGGCCCCTTCAGCTACAACTACAAGGCTGAATTTCTTCCCGGTTTTTGACCTGTAAGTCACCCATTCACAAATGCTTTCTATGCTGAATGGGATCTCAGGTATCAGAATGATATCTCCTCCGCCTGCAAGTCCTGAATGAAGCGCTATCCATCCCGCATATCTTCCCATGACTTCAACCAGCATTACGCGATGATGCGACTGCGCCGTCGAATGTATCTTATCTATAGCCTCAGTTGCTGTTTCAAGGGCAGTGTTAAATCCGAAGGTATAGTCTGTCTCGCAAAGGTCATTATCAATGGTCTTTGGTATTCCTACGATCGGAATCCCCTTTTTAAAAAGTTTCAGTGCTATCTGAAGAGTCCCGTCTCCGCCTATACACAAAAGCGCATCAAGCTGAAGCTTCTTAAAGTTGCATACAGCATCATCGGATTTGTCCATAAAAACCAGCTTGTCACCTCTTCTGACTGGATGGCTGAAAGGATTCGCCTTATTGGAAGTCCCAAGGATCGTACCTCCTTCAGTAAGTATGCCCGAGACATTCATGAAAGTTAAATCCCGGGTCCTCATTTCCATTAGCCCCTGATATCCATCTTCGATACCAACGACTTCTATTCCAAAATCATTGATAGCCTTCTTGGCTACAACCCTTATAACAGCATTAAGACCCGGACAATCTCCGCCACCGGTAAGCACGCCGACTCGTTTAATTCCTCCATTATTTTTCACGTCCATCTCCTTTCAAATAATCATAAAGAAAAAGATAAAATATTTTACCACACTCTGTCGGGGGAAACAAAATCTTTCGGTATACATTAGCGGTTTAACTTGACAGACACCTGTAATTGTTGCCATTCTAAACTATCGTAAAAAGTTCACGGAGGGGTTTAAATGGAAAAATTACATGTTCCAAGAATTGACGGAAGCCTCAGAAAAGCAATGGAGTCCAGAGGAATAAAAATTAACGATAAAATGACTCCTGTATCAGTTAAAAAAGCAATAATAAAATATATGGATGAACATACGGTGATACATCTCGGAACATGCAGTAATAATATTCCGAGGGTGACTCCCATAGAGTTCAGAAACAAGGGGCTTAGAATATACCTCTTCTCCGAAGGTGGAGTAAAAATCAACAACATAAAAAAGAACCCCAAAGTTTCTGCGTCTATTGCAAACCACTATGACCGGAAATCAGATTATTTCAGTTCCCGCGGAATTCAGCTCTGGGGAAAAGCAAAGGTTTACGGCAAGGACGAAAACAGGAAAATCTTCCTTGAATGTATAAAATTAATGGGGATAAAGGAAAAGAGTCTTCCCCCGCTTTATCCTTACAAAATCATAGTGATAGAGCCGGAAAAAATCAGATACCAGGATGCAAGGAACGGATACTGGTTTGTAACGTGGGAAAAATAACTACTATGAAAGCTGCTTATATAAATAATCATGGAACATCAGAGTGTATAAAGTACGGAGAACTTGATAAGCCAATAACCGGAAAAGATGAAGTCCTGATAAAGGTAAGCCATGCAGCACTTAATCACCTTGACATATGGGTGAGGTCAGGCATTCCCGGAATAAGTGTATCATTCCCGCATATACTTGGCTCTGACGGCTCAGGTACAGTAGAGGAATGCGGTGCGGAAGTGACAGGGATCAATCAGGGAGACAAGGTTGTTATTGACCCCGGGATATCATGCGGAAAATGCGCGTACTGCAGAGCCGGAGAACACAGCGAATGCTCATCTTTCCACCTCATAGGCGAGCATATCGACGGAACCTTCGCAGAGTATGTGAAAGCGCCTTCAGTCAATGTTCATCCTGCCCCGCGCCATCTCACCATGGCAGAAGCGGCAGCATTTCCGCTTACATTTCTTACAGCGTGGAGAATGCTCATAACAAAAGCAAAGCTCATTCCGGGTGAAAGCATACTTATAATGGGGATCGGTGGTGGAGTTGCGACTGCGGCTCTTCAGATTTCAAAAGCAATCGGTGTAAATGTTATTGTAACCTCCGGAGATGATGAAAAAATTAAAAAAGCCCTGGGATTGGGCGCTGCTCACGGAATAAATTACAGGAAAGAAGATGTCTTCAAACGGATAAGAGAGATAACTCTAAAAGAATGTGTTGATGTTGTCCTTGATAACGTTGCAGGCGATACATGGGAAATATCCCTGAAGTGCCTTAAAAAAGGAGGCAGACTTGTAACCTGCGGCGCAACTACAGGAGGAATAGCCAAGACAGATGTCCAGCGCATTTTCTGGAATCAGCTCACAATCTACGGCTCTACAATGGGAACAAGAGGAGAGTTCAGCAGCCTGCTTCAATTTATGAATGCCACGGGGACTAAACCCATAGTCGACAGGGTGTTCCCGCTAAAAGACGCAGCCATTGCCCAGAAGCACATGGAAGAGGCAAAACAATTCGGGAAAATAGTACTTCAGACAGAGTAAGAATAAAGATAAAAAATAATTTAATCTGCTTTTTAGCTTGACTGAGTCGACGCTTCTTATATAATTTTAAAAGTAATCTAAATAATGGAGGAAATGCTGTGAGATTGAAAGCTCTGATAGTTTTTACATTAGCGTGTGCGTTTCTTGTTCAGCCTTTGATTTTTTCGCTTGCAGAAGCAAAGACATATTCTGAAACACAGGGTCTGGAAAAAGTTTACTGGACAACAGGAAGTGTTCTGATGACTCCGGTTTGGTTCGGCGTAAAAACACTCTACACAGGATTAGGAGTAGCAGCAGGTGGAGTCGAAATGATTGGAACATTGGGTATAGCACACAAAGATGCTACAAGGCTTCTTAAGAACTCGGTAACAGGCGACTGGTATGTCCCGGCAGATTATCTGATGGGGAATAAGAAGACTCTTGATATTTACGGTCACGAATAAGTTTATTTTCATTACAAACAGAAATCCCCAATCTCATAAGAGTTTGGGGATTTTTTTTTAACCAGATTCGGCTTCGATAAGTTTTTTTTCCCAGAGTTCACATAATTCATTGTATTCTTTATTTGCCAGAGTCTTAAGCCCCTTGAGATGATCCGGCACCTTTTCAGATAAAAGTACTTTCCTTTGATAGGGTTTGGGACCGTGGAAGTGTACTATCTTTGCCGACGAGTAGTCACCCCAGTAGGGCTTCCAGTTGTATTCAACGCCAAGTTTATCCCATTCCGGTCTCTTCCACCACTTTTTATAAAACATATGATATGCGGTCTGGTCCCATACCTTTCCTGCGAGACGTTCTATGTTCTTTACGGTAAAATCCCTGAATTCGTTGTCGCACTCCCTGAGATTTTTCAGATTCATCAACATAACGCCTGTATTCATCTTCCTGTAATTTTTAATATCAAATTCAGGTGCAACGGCAAAAAACCTTGGAGTCAGTCTTTCCAGGTAATCTTCAACTTTATTTAAAAACATCACATCCACATCAGTATATAAAACATATTCATCTTCAATCCCCATTTGAAGTGTAAGTCCGGGAATCTCAATCCGCAAAAATGCTCCTGCTCCCACAGTAAGATAATTCATGTCTTTCTTCTTTTTACCAATCCCGCTTAACTGATCATATAGAGATGTCCGGCAAGGTATGATTGTAACATCTTTCTTTCGCAGCCATTCTGTCAGGGAATTCTCATCACCATCATAGAGAAAATAAGGGGAAAGCTTTGTACATTTTGAAGCAGTGTGAACTGCCACTTTCAGCATCTCTGAATAATGGGCAAACTCATGCGATGCCTGATTAAGAGCAAAGAACCATTTCATTTAAGTTTCGTCTCTCTCCTGCTAATCCTTATTAGCGATGTGTATTTTCAAGTTTTGTTGAAACCATTGAGTTTTATCTTTTATCATTTTTTAAAAGTCTGTGGATGGGATTTAATCCCTTAGAAATTGCAATCGGGCCCACACCTAACCTGAAATCAGAACGGGCAAAATCACAACTTACTCCAGTTGCCTGTTTGAAAGTCCCACCTTCATAAATACCGTTCTCTCTGCCGTCAGTAGCAGTATTCCCATAGATTTCAGAGTTTGTAACAGTTACCCTGTTGTAGCTGTCTTTGTTGCTATAGAAGTAAATAGCGCCGCCGCTGCCAGCAGCAATATTTCCGGAGAGGGTGGAGTTAGTAACACTCACGTAGCTTTCGTCATTGCTGTCGCTGTCGCTATAGCAGTAAATGCCACCGCCATTTTTGAAAGCATAATTTTCTAAGATGGTTGAACTGGCAACTTTTATAACGCCAGCGCAGTAAATACCCCCGCCATTTTCTCTGCCGACAGTATTCTCGGATATGGCAGATTTTGTAACAGTCACGTTTCCGAAGCTGCAAATCCCGCCTCCGCCGCTGTAGCCGCCTGCATAATTTCCAGAGATGGTTGAGTTTGTAATAATTACATTGCCTGAGCAGTAAATCCCTCCTCCCCTGCCTTCAGCAGAGCTGTTCCCATAGATGGTGGAATTTGCAACAGTTACACTGCTGACATAACAGTAAATCCCTCCGCCGCTTACAGCAGCAGTGTTCCCGTAGATTGTTGAGTTTGTAACAGTTACCCTGGTGGCATCGCAGTAAATAGCTCCGCCGTCAGTTGCACTATTATCAAAGATGCTGGAACCCGCAACAGTTACTCTGCTGGCATTGCAATAAAAACCGCCGCCGTCAGTTGCACTATTCCCGTAGATAGCAGAGTTTGTAACAGTTACCCTGCTGTCTATGTAGTTTTCCTTGTCGCTATAGCAGTAAACCCCTCCGCCAATTTCAGCTTTTCCATTTTTTATAGTAATGCCGTCAAGCACCAAAGCAGCACCTTTAGTGTTTGTATAGTCGAACACACCATTTTTATAATCTCCATCCAGAATAACGTCATTATGCGTCAATCCTTTTTTTGCTTTAATGATTAAGTCATGTTTTTCTTTGTCAAAGAATTTAAAAGTTCCTCCACCGTCATCTGTAGTCTTATAAGTTCCGGCATCCAAAATAATAGTGTCATCCTGACCGTTCAGAGCTGCGCTCTCCAAAGCAATTCTAAACTGAGCGGCATTACTTACATTAAATGTTTTAGCTGAAACATATGAGGGGGATAGTGATAAAAGAATGAATAAAATTGAAAAAGTGAATGAGATTTTTGTTTTCTTTAAAACCATTTAGTCTCTATCAACAAAAGGAATCGCTAATGAACTAACCAACAATATAATAAATTATTCTAAAAGGAAAGCCTGTTAGGATTTGCTGACTCATTGTTTTACTTCAATGCCGAAGGCGGGACTCGAACCCGCAAGGGATTGCTCCCACTAGACCCTGAACCTAGCGTGTTTGCCAGTTTCACCACTTCGGCTTATTGCTTGAGCGTGTATTTAACGGCTTTTCGTGAGTTTGTCAATCTTCTACTCGTATCTCAGCGCTTCGATGGGATTTAGCTGCGAGGCACGCTTTGCCGGATAGAATCCAAAAAAGATTCCTACTCCTGCAGAGAAGGTAAAAGCAAGCACTATGGCATTTGCAGAAATTATAAGCGGCCACTTGAGATAGCCTGAAACAATTGCAGATATGCTTACCCCGAAAACAGTGCCTATAAAACCGCCTACAAGCGAGAGCACTACCGCTTCCGTGAGAAACTGAAAAAGTATATCCACATCCTTGGCACCAATCGCCATACGTATCCCTATCTCCCTGGTGCGCTCTGTCACGGAAACAAGCATTATATTCATTATGCCTATGCCTCCCACGAGCAATGATATAGAGGCTATGGCGCCCAGCAGCAATGACATGGTTGCAGCCATCTTTGTTGCGACACCTGCCATTTCCGCAAGATTCACTACAATAAAATCCTGCTCTTTACCACCACCGATGTGGTGTCTTTGAATTAAAAGATCATTTATCTGCTGTTCAGCTGCCTTGAGCTCTTTGCCGGAAACAGCCTGAACCATTATTATACCGATAACATTTGGAAACTGTGAAACCACTATCCTTTTCTGTGCAGTAGAAAGAGGGATATATATTAAATCATCCTGATCCTCTCCCATGAGATTCTGCCCCTTTGGCTCAAGAACACCTATGATCGTAAATAGCGTCTTGTTTATCCTGATAATCTTCCCAATCGGGTCCTCGCCGACAAACAGGTTGTCAACAACCGTCTTGCCAAGTATGCAGACTTTTGCCGAACCATCAATGTCGGACTGAAGTAACTTTCGTCCTTCAGATATTTCCCATGTCCGCAAATCAAGCATGTCAGGTGTAATACCCATTACGACTGTGTTCCAGTTAAGATTTGAATAAACTACCTGAGTTGCCGCCCTTACCTGCGGTGCGACACCGGAAACCGCAGAACACTCATCTCTAATTGCTTTTGCATCGTCAAGTGTAAGTGTTGGTGTAGAACCCATTCCCATCCTCGCTCCGCCGCTCGTAACAGAACCGGGACGCACGATAAGGATATTCGTCCCAAGACTTTCTACTGTCTGGGCAAGCTTTGTCTTTGCACCGTTGCCTATAATAACAAGCGCTATAACAGCGCCGACTCCGATTATTATCCCAAGCATAGTCAGGAATGACCGCAATTTGTTAATCCTTAACGCGCTTAATGCCAGCCTTATATTTATCAAGAAATACATCTGCTATTCTCCCTGACTGCTCCCCTACTCGTCTTCCCACAAAACAGTATTCTCTGCTCTGGTATATGTTCCTTCATCATTTATTATCATGCCGTCCATGAAGCTTATCCTTCTCTTGGAATAGGCAGCGATATCAGCCTCATGGGTTACCATTATTATGGTTATCCCCTTTTCTGTGTTAAGCTTTGTGAAAATATCCATAATCTCGCGGCTGGTTTTCGTATCGAGATTGCCCGTTGGTTCATCAGCAAGTATGAGCGACGGTCTGTTAACGAGAGCCCGCGCAATAGCAACCCTTTGCTGCTGACCTCCTGAAAGCTGGTTAGGGAAATGTTTTGCCCTATCCTCAATACCAACCGCCTGCAATGCTTCAAGTCCTCTTTCCTTTATCTCCTTAGCACTTGTATGGTTATACACCAGAGGAAGTCCTACGTTTTCAATTGCCGTAGTGCGTGAAAGAAGATTGAATCCCTGGAATACAAAACCAACTTTTTCATTTCTAAGCTTGGAGAGAGCATTTCTTGAAAAAGAACTTACATCTATTCCCTCAAAGTAGTATTTCCCTTCTGTCGGAACGTCAAGGCACCCAAGGATGTTCATAAACGTAGATTTGCCGGAGCCCGATGCGCCTGTGATTGACACAAATTCTCCTTTTTCTATGGAAGTATTTACTCCTTTTAAGGCTTCCACAGAGTATTCTCCTATGCGGTAGATTTTTGTGAGATTTACTACTTTTATCAATTCATCCATGACAATATTTTATTCCTTGTAGGTCGCATCTACGATTACTTTGTCATCCTCTTTTAGATCACCGCTTATAATCTGCGTATAAACATCATCAGTAACACCGGGTTTAACATCAACAGAAAATGGATTGCCCTCTTTTCCCATCTTCCACACCTTGTAGCCATATTTTTTCTTTATCTCCAGATTTTTTGCCATTTGCTCCCGCAACTCCTTTGGGATAAAACGTAGGGCTGAATTTGGAACTCTCAGTACATTGTCTTCGATGCTCGTGGTGATGTTCACGCTAGTAGTCATGCCTGGTTTTAAAATCAAATCCGGGTTGCTTACATCAATCACTACATCATAGGTAACGACGTTCTGTACAGTAAGCGGAGAGTTCCTTATCTGTGATACCTTCCCGTTGAATGTCCTCTCCGGATATGCATCTACGGTAAATTCAACATCCTGTCCGACAGAGATTTTCCCAATATCTGCTTCATCAACATTGGTATTAATCTTCATTCTTGTAAGATCTTTTGCTGCCACGAACAATGTAGGCGTCTGCATACTGGCGACTACTGTCTGTCCCACATCAACATTTCTCGTCACTATTATCCCGTCAACAGGAGAAATTATATTTGTATATTTAAGGTTTGTCTTTGATTCATCAAGCGCCGCCTTCAATTGATCTATCTGAGCCTTTGACACTCCTATCTGGGCTGCTGCTGAATCATAAGCTGTGCGTGCATCATCAAGCTCCTTGTCTGAAGCAAAGCCGGTTTTGTTGAGAGCTTCCATCCGCTTAAGAGTCTTTTCCGCATCTTTAAGCGTAATCTCATTTTTTTTCAGATTTTCTCCTGCAAGGTTAAGATTAAATTTCGCCTGATCAACGCGTGCCTGATAAATAAGGGGGTCTATCTTTGCGAGCAGTTGTCCCTGTTTAATCTGGCTGTTAAAATCAGCAAAGAGCTCGCTTATTTTCCCTGACACCTGGCTCCCTATAAGAACCTGCACTTCGGGATTCACGGTACCTGTAGCAGAAACTTTCTGTACTATCCTGCCTTTAGTTGCAGAAGCGAAGGAATACTGCACATTTTCCTTCTTCTTCCTGCCAAACATCAGGAAACCTCCGCCTGCTAAAACTGCAATTACAATTACTGCGATAATCATTCTGCTCTTCTTCATTTCATTTTCCTTTTAATATTGATCTTTGATTTTCTTGAATCATACTCCAATTTAAAAAATAGCAATAAAATAAATTGTAAAGTTTATGAAGACAAACCATGACAAAAGATATCATAGGTATTTACATGAACTTACTATCAAGATATTCTTTAATTTCCTGTGAGCTAAAAAAAATTTCATTTGTTTTGTCCTTTACCCCTTCATATATTTTTGTTCTATCAGAAATGCCATATCTCTTATTTGAAGCCCACCCTTTAACATCATTAATATAATTGTCCAGCCTCCTATAGTAGAGTGCCCTGTATTCAGGCCTGTCTTCTGATATATCATATAAAGAGTTCTTTATTCCCATAAAGGAAGTACCCAATCCTCTGCCTAAACCATAATAATAATCTCCTATATATTCCTGCGGGAATGAAACCCATTTATGTCCGTTATCAATTTTAGCTATAAAACAATAAAACATCGTAACATTGACCATCGCCTCCCCGTATCCTTCGGCAAAGCTCGATGCATATTTTTCCGGAAGAAGCAGAATAATTTCACCTGCCTTCTTTTTAAAACTTTCATAGCTTGCGGAGACAAAACCAAGCTCTCTGAAGCATATACGCTGATAATCCTCATTGGCAAGAGAGTCAGCCATACGTACATATTCTTCAATATCCCGGCCTTCCTTCAGGAATCTGTAACCTTTATTCTCAAAATAACCTTCAATAATCCTTTTATACCTATTCCCCTGATTCTTCGAGACAGAACCAACAACATCTTCAAGCCTGTAATCCCTCACACCGGCATAAAACCCAAGAAGCTGATAAACATTATATTTTTCTTCATCACTATATTTCTCAAACCTTCGTATGGCATCATCAAATGATGAAGATCCATCAAGTGCATAGTTAACAGCCCGCTTCTCATAGCCATACATTGTGTATCCCTTGGTAATAAAAGAAGTTCCAAGAGATGAATAATCCATAAGCCGTACATTCGAGGTCAGACAATAAAGGAGATTTAGAACAAGAAGGATAAGAGCTATCATCTTCACCGACCGTTTCCCTGACCTCCACAACCTCTGGAAGACCATAGCAATAAAAGCAAACATGAACGGAAAGAAAGGAATGAAATAACGGTAGAAGTTGAGCTTGTTATATAGAACATTACTACCCGGAATAAAATCCGGAACATCAAATGCGCTGAGAAGAACCATCATGATAAATGATAAAGAGCTCATCAAAATCAGAAGTTCAGGTGTAAGCTGTTTTTTATCAAGCCTGAATCTTTCTCCCGGAACAAGGGCCCTGCATGCAGAGTAAATGTTTTTACGCTCTAAAAAAAGGACTGCCATAAAGGCTGCAAGAAACACTAAAGTATATTCATAAGACATTATGCCTGGTTTTATGGAGGATTGGTCCCAAAACTTGAAATAGAAGGAATGGGGAATAGAAATTACAAGATCTTTAAATTTCTGCAGATATCTTCCCATTTCAGGAGAAGGTATAAAAGGCTGTTCATGAACAAGGACGATATATTTTTTTACTATAAATATTTTATAGAGAAGAACTCCGAGACCTGCCGGGAAAAGAATGAAAAAAAGAACAAGAAACTTCACTATGTGATAGCTTCTTTTTATAAGATAAACGGAAAGAAGCGACACCGCAAGGACTGCTGCAAATGAATAGCCGTAAAACAGTGATAATCCGCCTATAAAACCGCATAGTAAAGTTTGAAGCGGCTTGAAATTCGCTCTCCCCTCTTCATCAGAGTCATAAATGAGATTTCCTATGAGAAAAAGAAATAGGATATAAAAAAAACTCATCTCCGTGTGAAGCCCCCATCCTATAATATTGTTAAGAGAGAAATATGGAGGTGACATGATGTATAGCAGTGAAAAGACAACGGCAGATTCAGTCCCGCAATATTTCTTAAGAAACAGGTACCAGAGGGCCAGGGCCGGAAGGGAGAAAAGGATAAGGTCAAGCAGTTTAAGCGCAAATAACGAGTCGCCGAGCAGAATGAAAAAAGGGGCATAGAGTAGCGCATTGACAATATGACCTCCATGACCTCCGGTATAGTAGTAAAACATAAGAGGCAATCTGATATTTCCGTCTTTTACATCATGGGCAAGGAGGGAGAGAGGCCTCTCCTCATACATGTCAGAATAATCTGTTGCAAAAAGTATGAGAGAAATGCGAAGGACAAGGAATAAAAGGAGCATGATTAACAACAGCCTGTTGTTTGTTTTTCTCATTTATACACCTTTATTTTTAAAATATATCACAGGCATTTACATGAACTCTTTCTCAATATACTCTTTAATTTCCTGTGAGTTAAAAAAAATTTCATTTGCCTTGTCCTTTACCCCTTCATATATTTTTGTTTTATCAGAAACGCCGTATCCCTTATTTGAAACCCACTTTTTTACGTCATTAACATAATTGTCCAGCCTTTTATAGTAGAGAGCCCTGTATTCGGGTCTGTCTTCCGATATATCATATAAGGAGTTCTTTATTCCCATAAAGGAAGTCCCCAACCCTCTGCCTAAACCATAATAATAATCTCCTATATATTCCTGCGGGAATGAAACCCATTCCTGACCGTTATAAACTTCAGTTATAATACAATGAAACATCGTTTCATTGATCATCGACTCCCCGTATCCTTCGGCAAAACTCGATGCGTATTTTGCCGGCAGAAGCAGAATTATTTCACCTGCCTTCTTCTTTAACTTTTCATAGCTTCCGGACACAAAACCGAGCTTTCTGAAGCATATACGCTGATAATCCTCATTGGCAAGAGAGTCAGCCATACGTACATATTCTTCAATATCCCGGCCTTCCTTCAGGAATCTGTAACCTTTATCCTCAAAAAACCCCTCAATAACCCCTGTAAGCTTCTCCCCATGATTTTTCGAAACAGCGCCAATAACCTCTTCAAGACTGTAATTTCTCATACCGACAGTTTTCCCGAGAAAATTATAAACATTGTATTTTTCACCATCGCTGTATCTGTCAAACCCTCTTAAAGCATCATCAAATGATGAAGATTTATTCAGGGTCGATACAACAGCTCGTGACTCATAACCATGCAATGTGTATCCCCTGTTAATAAAAGAAGTCCCAAGTGATGAATAATCCATAAGCCGTACATTCGAGGTCAGGCAATAAAGGAGATTTAGAACAAGAAGGATAAGAGCCATCATTTTTACTGACCTTTTTCCGGACTTCCATAATCTCTGAAAAATCACAGCCATCAATGCAAACATGAACGGATAGAAAGGAAGGAGATAACGATAGAAGTTGAGCTTGTTATACAGGATGTTACTCCCCGGAATAAAATCAGGGATATAAAATGCGCTGAGAAGAACCATCATGATAAATGATAAAGAGCTCATCAAAATCAGAAGTTCAGGTGTAAGTTGTTTTTTATCAAGCCTGAATTTTTCTGCCGGAACAAGGGCCCTGCATGCAGAGTAAATATTTTTACGCTCCAAAAAAAGACCTGCCATAAAGGCTGCAAGAAACACTAAAGCATATTCATAAGACATTGTGTTTGAATCTATGGAGGCTTCGTCCCAAAACCTGAAATAGAACGAATGCGGAATTGAAATTACAAGATCCTTAAATTTCTGCAGATATCTTCCCATTTCAGGAGAAGGTATGAAAGGCTGGTCCTGAACATGGACTATGTATCTTTTCACAATGAATATCTTGTAGAGAAGAACTCCAAGACCTGCCGGGAAAAGAATGAAAAAAAGAACAAGAAACTTAACGATGTGATAGCTTCTTTTTATAAGATAGACGGAAAGAAGCGACACAGCAAGGACTGCTGCAAATGAATAGCCATAAAACAGTGATAACCCCGCGATGAAACCGCATACTAAAGTTTGAAGCGGCTTGAGATTAGCTCTCCCCTCTTCATCAGAGTCATAAATGAGATTTCCTATGAGGAAAAGAAAGAGGATGTAGAAAAAACTCATCTCCGTGTGAAGCCCCCATCCTATAATATTGTTAAGAGAGAAATATGGGGGCGACATGATGTATAGGAGTGAAAAGACAACGGCAGATTCAGCCCCGCAATATTTATTAAGAAACAGGTACCAGAGTGCCAGGGCTGGAAGGGAGAAAAGAATAAGGACAGTCAGTTTAAGGACAAATAAAGAGTCTCCAAACAGAATGAAAAAAGGGACATAGAGCAGTGCATTGACTACGTGGCCGCCATGTCCTCCGGTATAGTAATAAGCCATAAGCGGCAGTCTGATATTTCCGTCTTTTACATCGTGGGCAAGAAGGGAGAGAGGCCTCTCCTCATACATATTAGAATAATCTGTTGCGAAAAGTATGAGAGAAATTCGAAGGACAAGGAATAAAAGGAGCATGATTAATAAAAGTCTGTTGTTTGTTTTTGTCATCTATGAGCCATCATTCAGAAAGTGAGAACATTTTTCTGATATCTTCGTATGCTATGCCATCAAGACCGTTTGAGCGCTTCACTTCCAGTGTAAGAGCTCCCCTGTAGCCAGTCTCATTCAGTGTGTCTGCGATTTCTTTCCAACTTATGTTTCCTGTCCCCGGATGCATGTGTATATCCTTGTCTCCAAAATTATCGGACACATGAGTGTTAATAAGGTAATCCCCTGCTATCTTGATGCTTTCAACAGGTTTCTCATAAAGGTTGGCATGTCCGAAATCAATGCACAGCCTTAAAAATGGAGAGGAAAACTCATTAACCAGATTAACGATATCTTTTACAAGTACCGTCCTCTGGGTGTTTTCAAGAGCTAAAGTAGTCTTGTTTGCTTCTGCCTCTGGAATAAGTTCCGTAAGACTTTTCCGCAACCCATCCAATTCTGATTCCCTGTTTTCGCCTTCGCGCAGATCAGCATGAAGAACAGCAATCCCTGCTCCTGTGGCAGTCATTGTCCGCATGGTTTCCTTTAACATTCTTACTGCCTCAATTCTTTTTTCCTCTCTGGTATCCGTAAGATACAACCATTCTCGAACCGGCATATTGGCATCAGCATTAAAATGATAAGTAAATATAGGCACGTGATAAGAATTGATTCTCAATCCTCCGGCAGCTATCTCCCCGAAAACTTTTTTTACATTCCCCTTATCAGAGATATCGAAATGCGGTTTCATGCACCAGAGTTCGATGTCCCTGTAGCCTAAAGAAGCTATCTCTCTGATATGCGACTCAATCAAAGGCTCTGATACATAAAAATGTGTGGAGAAGCATATTTTCAACGGGAATTCCTCTTTCATCATAATTAAAAATTACACAAACCAACTTAATCTTGCAAGGAGGCGAACTATTTATTAACATCACCCCTGAAGTTCACATTTTAAAAACATATAAAACTTATGCATGGAAAAACAAAGAAGCACAAAGAATATAATAAAAAATGCCGCGCTGCAATATCTAATCCGGTATTGAGGGAAGCGATTGAAAGGACTGCTGCGAGGTTTTCGGAAAACAGGGAGAAAGCCCTTGCAGGGATGACTGATTATGAACAGGTGCGTGACAAAGCAAGGGAAATAAAAGAGCGCTGCATAGCCAACCTTGATGAGAACATCCGGCTATTCGAACAAAAGGTGAGAGAAGCCGGAGGAACTTTCTTTTTTGCCGCGGACAGTTCTTCTGCATGTGGTTATATAATCAGCCTGCTTCACGAGCGCAATGTAAAGTCAGTTGTCAAATCCAAATCACTTGTCACTGAAGAAATCGGGCTTAACAGCGCCATCGCCAAAGCAGGAATGAGGGTAGTAGAAACTGACCTCGGAGAATGGATTGTCCAGCTCCGGGGAGAAAAGCCTTCACACCTTATAGCTCCTGCCATACACCTTACGGCGGAAGAGATAGCTAAAACATTCGGAGAAGTTGAAGGAAGGCAATTAAGCTCAGACCCGAAGGAGCTTGTCAATGTTGCAAGAAAAAGGTTGAGAGAAGAGTTTATAAATGCAGGAGCCGGAATCACAGGCGCTAACTTCCTTCTATCCGACACGGGAACGGTTGTAATAATATCAAACGAAGGAAATGCAAGACTTGTATCAAGCCTGCCACCATTGCACATAGCCGTAGTCGGAATGGAAAAAGTCATAGAGAATATGGAGGAAGCTGTTCCTCTCATAAAACTTCTGACAAAGAGCGCAACCGGACAGGCTCTTACAAGTTATGTGTCATTCATTACAGGACCAAGCCGGACCGCTGACATAGAACTAAACCTTACACTTGGTGCCCACGGCCCTGAAGAAGTGCATGTCGTGCTTCTTGACAATGGCCGGAGTAAATTGGCAAAAGACAAAGAATTTTCCGAAGCCCTTTGCTGCCTCCGGTGCGGCGCATGCCTCAATGTATGTCCTGTGTTCAAAGCCATAGGGGGACATGTTTTCGGAAGCACCTACATGGGAGGCATAGGTGCAATCCTCACATATTTTCTTGAGGCACCCCGCGAGGCAAGGGAACTTATATTCTCATGTACCGGGTGCAGTGCATGTGCAGATGTGTGTCCGGTAAAAATCAACATACCGGAGCTTCTCCTTAAGCTCAGAGAAAAGCTTGCAGATGGCGGAGATTTAGGCTGGTTCAAGAAGCTTTTTTTCAGGGAAATAATGACTGACAGGAACCGTTTCGAAAATGCTATGAGACTTGCCGCATTATCGTCTTCACCATTCAAAGACAATGAAAACACCATCAGGCACCTCCCACTCTTTTTTTCAGGGATGACGCAATTCCGGACTCTTCCTGCAATAGCATCAGTCCCTTTCAGAAAGCGTTTTGAAAAAATCAGGCAGGAAGGAGATGCCGGAGAGGTCCTGTTTTTTCCCGGATGCCTGATAGAGTTTGTTTATCCGCATATTGGCGAAAAAATCATAAAACTTCTTAACAGCAGAGGAATACGAGTTGTTTTCCCCGATGGGTTACTCTGCTGCGGTTATCCGCTTATAGCATCGGGCGACATATCAACAGCCCGGCAGATTGCCATTAATAACATAAACTTACTGTCCCAAAGTTCAGGGAAAATAATAACTGCCTGTCCAACCTGCCTTGAAGCATTAAGTAAAAAATATGCAGAACTGTTTTCATCTGAAAAAGGTCCTGAAAAGGAAATAGAGAAAAAAGCCATAGAGATGATAGCTCAAAGAGGTATTGATATAACGCAGTATCTTGTAAATGATTTAGGATTTAAAACAGATGCAAAGTTAAACCATACAATTACTTATCATGACCCTTGCCATATGAGCAGAAAGCTCAATATAACCGATGAACCTCGTCAAATCATAAAAAGTTTTAACAGCACTGATTTCATTGAAATGGACAACCCCTGCGAATGCTGCGGTGCCGCAGGTTCTTTTGCGCTTGAATATCCTGCCGCCGCAGAAGCAATCCTTGATAAAAAGCTAAAGACCATCGAAGCAACCGGTGCTGAGCTTGTAATTACAACATGCCCGGGTTGCATAATGCAGATTCAGGGAGGGTTAAAAAAGGCAGGAAAAGATACAAAAGTAATGCATCTTATTGAATTAATTGACCAGTTTATAATCTAAAATATTTTTCTTGAATTATTTTTTGTTTATATATAGAGTGCATTTAGGGGTATAAAAGAGCGGGATTTACCAATTCTTATCTTTATACAATATTAATTAATCCTCCGTACCAGAGAGGGGGGAGACTGCTAATATAAAAAAATATTGGGTTGTCAGCTATAAAAGGCAATGATTTGTTCGCATTTTAGTGTAACAGATTTTAAAACTAATTTAAAAATCAAATAAAAAGGGGTGAGTATTTTTGGGTAATGTTCTTTTTAAAATTGAAGTGAATGGCAATCTTGAAAAAGCCCTCGGAAAGATGAAAAGGGAATTCAAGAAAGGCAACATTTTAAATGAGATAAAAAAGAAAAGTTTTTACGAAAAACCCAGTGAGCGCAGACGCAGGAAAGCAAGAGAAGCAAAAAGAAAAATGAGCAAGAAGTATGGCGAAATCACCGGGTAAAGTTTAACCTTTAGTCAATTCATTAAAAGAAAAAGGCAGATGCTGATTAAGGCATTTGCCTTTTTTATTTACCATTTTTATTTACCATAGAGAGTATTTATCAAAGATTTCTCCAATCTCTGACATTTGAGAGTTGATGACGGGATTTTGCCTCACATATGAGAAAGTCGTTGGAATATATTTTACATACCTGTCATTGCCCTTTTCCACTTTCTGAAAAGCAAATGTGCCTATCGCCTTGATGTTTCTCTGTATTGATGCAAGATGAAAATAGTAAATGAAGGATTTGAGATCGTTAACAGGCCAGCCTGATTTTTCCCTCCGCTCCACATAATAATTTGTCATAGACTCTACGAATTCTTTATCAAGCTCCATATATGAATCCCTTAAAAGTGAAGCAAGATCATACTGGGGAAGTCCTATTCTCGCATCCTGAAAATCAACCATGAACAGTCCGGCTGATGTTACCATCAGATTTCTTGAGTGATAATCCCTGTGGCAAAAGACCTTTTCAGGGTAAGCAGCAAGCTCTGTGCTCAGTCTTATAAAGCTGTCGTTTAATACCTTACTATCTGCACCGCTTATTTCTCTTCCGCAGAATTTCTCAATATAGTTATGCCTGAAGAAATTAAGCTCATACATAAACTTCTCAACATCAAACTGAAGAGTAAAGGCTACGCATCGCTCATTCTTTCCAAGCTTCGCCTTCGTTTGCATCTTAATGATGATATCCACAGCCTCACTGTAAAGCTTCTTCTTCGCCGACGGTTCAGCCGTGAGCTTCATCTCCATTGTGACATCACCCAGATCTTCGAGCACAACAATCCCCTTCTCTTCGATTATGCGTGAAATTTCCGGAACAGGAAGGCCTTTCTTTTTCAGGAATTTCTGGACTTCGATGAAGTTTAGCGATGAAGAGCTAAACTCTCCGGGATAAATCATCAGAATATAAGTTTTGCGTCTTCCATCTTCATCAAAGGACATGCGCACAAACTTCCTGTCTGATGCGTCTCCCTTGAGTTCGACAAATTCAGGCGAGCTTACATTCCCGGGCAGAATGCCTTTCATACTCTTTCTTATATCTTTAGTTCTTCGACAAGCTTCTGAACTATCTTTTTCCCGTCTCTTTTCACTGACATTCCATGGCTTGGAAGGACTGAGTCAAACTGGTAATTTAGCAGTTTACCGATATTTTTAACAGCCATATCCCAATCCATACATGCCTGTTTGCCGGGAGAATTAAGTTCCTTGTGGGAATTTGACCCTAATGCGCCCTTCCCTGACATTGTATCACCGGCTATAAGAGCTATCCCTTTGACAAGGAGACATATGTTCCCTCTTGTATGTCCTTCGATATGTATTATCTCTATTTCCTCATTGAATTGCTGCCTGTCCTCAAGGGCTATATCAACCTTGCATGGCTCAACATTAAAATACTGATAAAGATGCTCCGGGACAAACTCCGGTTTTGGGAGAGATTCTCTTCCTTCAATTATCGCAATATCATTTTTATGGGCAGCCACTTTGACGTTCAACTCATTCTTGAGAACTGCAAGATTGCCTATATGATCGCCATGGCAATGAGTGCAGATAATAGAATCAACCTTATAGTTGTTTTTTCTTAAAAATTTTACTATTGCAGACCGTGAGCCTTTCCTCAGGAACTCAAGCTGCTCTTTAGAAAAATTTATCCCTGTCTTTACAAAATAATCTATCACCTCTGTAGGGAGGGGTTTCATTCCGGTATCTACGAGAACTTTCTCTGTTGCACCATCTATATAAAACACCTTCGTTGTTCCGAGCTCTATTTCAAATATTCCATGTATGCTCATAAACCCCGCCATAGAAAAAAAGCAGGGAACTTCTAAAAAGCCCCCTGCTTCAAGTTTATATTAATTTTTTCTCATTAGTTGAAGAAATTTGCTCCAACAAATTCCCCTGATTTATTTCTCTTGAGTTACTTTGTTTTTAAACCTTCAAGAGCTTTTAATGCCATCTGAAGGAATGGTTTAGGAGTAATTTCTTTCACAGCTTCGAGGAACATATCTTCTGTAACAGCACCACCGTCGCCGGCTTTCTTTGTAAGTGTTTCAAGAAGGCGCTTCCTTGTCATTTCCTGAAATGGTTTTGGTGAACCTTCAATAGATTTATCAAACATCGCTTTGCTGTTCTGCTGCCAGTTAAAATCTGCCATCTCTCATCTCCTTATGTTAGATTCCACTTAAATAAAATATTTAGTTTAATATTTTAGAATTTCTCCATTTTGTCAAGAAAAACAAAATGTGAATATAAATTATTATACCATACACAATTAACGGAATGTCACTTTATAAAAAATGAGTCTCAAAATTGAGTTAGTCTATAATATCTCCATCAGGGATCACGCTTTTGGGTTTGATCATTTCTATTCTTTTCATGTAATCATCAATCTGATCAATAAATCTGTTGAGCTCCTGCATTTTACTTAAAGCATTCTTCTTTTGTTCTGCAAGTTTTTCCAGCATCTTCTGTTTTGGTTTTTCCCTGCTCGGGTCAGTCTGAAAAAGAAAACGTATCTCCCGTATTTCTTCAAGCGTCAATCCCATGCACTGCAAATCTTTTATTGTCTTTACGAGAAATGCTGTTTTGTTGTTATAATAACGGACTTTGCCATCAACGCGGGACAGGGCGTCAAGAAGGCCAATCTGCTCATAATAACGGAGAGTTCTTGGGCTTATTCCTAAAAGGTCCGCCATCTCCCCGATTTTATATAATTTTTTTTCTGCACTACACATATTCTCAGTCCTGAAAATTAATTATAGTATACTTCGATAAGCTTACCTTTAGAAAAGATTCTGTCAAGATACCCTTAAACAGAACTTCTTGACATAAAAAAGAGCCTCGCCTAATAATAATGCACTATATGCGGCATTTAAATAAAATAACCTTTTTAACGTTACTCCTCCTTTTGATTAACACAGATGTTTCGTCCGCAGATCCTAAAATACTTTTTGATGAATCACAGGAAAAACGTGAACAAAGAAGGATACTGGTTATCGCACCTCATCCTGACGACGAGACCATCAGCTCTTCAACGGTAATATCTTATGCAGTAAAAAACAATCTGCCGTTAAAAATAGTGATAATGACTAACGGAGATCTTTTCCTTTGGGGGAAGAGAGCTTTAATAAAAGACGTGGATGGCAACGGCTCGGTGACTTTCATCGACTATGGATATACAAGGCAGAGAGAAGTTATAACTGCGCTTTCTAACTACGGCGTCAACAAAAACGACATTATTTTTCTGGGCTATCCTGATTCCTTTCTCTGGGAGATATTAAACAGAGACTTCAATGATTTCTATTTAGATTTCAAAAGCGGGATTATTTTTGAAAAAATATTAAGTGTCAACCTTCTCAAATACTCACCATATAATAACACCTACCATGAAAAGAGATTTCCTTCTGAAAAAACTCTTTACAATGCAGATTACATAACAAGGGATTTGAGTTCAATAATAGAAGAATTCGCTCCAACAGATATCTTCGTCACCCATGAACTTGACACCCACTCAGACCACAGAGCAACACCAATTTTTGTAAGGAAAGCCATCAGCCATCTGACCGAAAGCGGGAATGCTTCTGCCGCAAAGATAGCTGTTCACCGCTTTCTCGTGCATTTCAATTACCATGACAACGTAGAAGACATGGGAGAATATCCCGATCCAGATTCTCCTGAACTTATGACAAGGGATATCTTGAATAAATGTCTGCCTGTTGACTGGGACAAAACTGCAATGGGTTCAGCTCCTACTTCAAAGATGCCTTTGAGCCGCGAGTTTAAGAATCTGAAGCTGAAAGCAATAGATACTTGTTATTCCCAGATGACCGGCATCAGCATACAGACTGAGTGCGACAGGGAGAAATATCTGTTCCTGCACCAGTTCGTAAAGGAAAACGAAGAATGGTGGGACTGGCCTGTTGATTATCCCCTCCCCTTCGATTATTATGATTCGTGGGGGATAATAAAAAAGGGTAAAGTTTATTACCACGGATTTTATAATTTCTTCAAATATTATCTCTATGACCGCTTCAAGATAACGCAGTAACAGGTACTAATAAAACGGAGGATGCCTGTGTTAGAAAATCTTTTCAGAATAAGCGAAGCAGGCTCTACCATAAAAAAAGAAATCACAGCCGGAACAGTTACATTCATGGCTCTCTCCTATATCATATTCGTTCAGCCAGCTATTTTGAGCAATCCCAATGGACCGGGAATGGACTTTGGCTCAGTAATGGTTGCAACCTGCATAGCCAGCGGCATCGCAACCCTTCTCATGGGGTTCATGGCAAATTATCCTATAGCGCTCGCACCTGCAATGGGGCATAATTTTTTCTTCGCCTTCACGGTCTGCGGAGCGGCAGCCTACGGAGGTATGGGATATCCCTGGCAGGCCGCCCTTGGAGCGAATTTTCTTGCCGGCGCTATCTTCATAATCATATCAAGATGGGGAGTACGTGAAAAACTGCTTATAGCAATTCCTGGCTCTCTGAAGCATTCCATTGCCGTAGGAATAGGACTTCTCATAGCATTCATTGGATTCCAGTGGGGCGGAATAGTAGTCGCAACACCCGGAACAATGGTCGGTATCGGAAACCTTAAAGCCCCACATGTCCTTCTTACCATAGGAGGAACAATTCTTATCGCGATGCTGATGGCACTTCGCATTAACGGCGCCATCTTCTGGGGGATACTTGCCTCTGCGGTTGCCGGTATCCCTTTGGGTATAGTGAAATATGGAGGGATAGTAAGTCTTCCGCCATCGATCTCCCCCACATTGTTCAGACTCGATATTATTGGTGCCTTTGCGCAAAAAGGTTTTTTAACCGTAATATTTGTCCTTCTTCTCCTCGCCATGTTTGATACTGTGGGCACTCTTGTTGGCGTAGCAGAAAGAGCAGGACTCATGAAAAATGGAAATCTTCCGCGGGCGCAGCAGGCATTGCTTGCAGATGCGATAGGGACAACGAGCGGGACACTGCTGGGGACTTCAACTGTAACCTGCTACATAGAAAGCGCTGCCGGAGTTTCAGAGGGGGGACGCACCGGTTTTTCAAATATGATAACCGGGTTACTTATGTTCCTGTCACTCTTTTTTTACCCGCTTGTAAAAATGATCGGAGGCGGGTACGAAGTTTCACAGGGAAAGATTATTTACCCGGTACTTGCTCCTGCACTCATTATCGTTGGAGTCCTTATGTTCCAGAGTGTGACAAAGATAAACTGGAACGACATAACAGAAGCCTTCCCATCTTTTCTGACTATGACAGTCATGCAGTATGCTTTCAGCATAACCGAGGGGATATCCTTCGGCTTCATCTCCTATTGCATACTTAAGCTCGCTTCCGGCAAAGGGAAAGACGTCCACTGGATGATTTATCTCTTCTCAGCCCTGTTCCTTATGAAATATACATTTTTATAATATATTTTTTGTCCCTTCACATTTACTTGGTTCTTAGTTTTTTCGCATCTTCCCACATCTCGCCGAAAGCTTTTTCAGTCTCCTCGCTCATAACACGCCAAATGGCAACTGTTTTAAAATATTCATTATCGCCGACATGGAAAAGCGTCTTCTCAGTTGGTGTTACAAGCGTATCAGCATTATTTACAACCGGCGAGACACCAAGCGACTTTACGACATTGGCCTGATTCTTTGGTGACAACTCAAAATTTATCCATTCCTCGCACAGTTTCTTTTTCATCCCGGTAGCAGCTTTTGTAATACACCAGTAGTCAATCCAGGCTGTCCCCCCCTCTTTTGGGCTTGCAATCAGCCAGTGTCCGCCTTTCATATTTGCCTGCTGCGCCGCAAATCCCCATGTCGTGGCAAGAGAGAGCTGCGGGAATTCATCCGGGTTTGCTTCACCATCCCAAAGGCTTTTTGCATTTTTTGCAAGGATGTTTAATTTATCCTGAATCTTCTTACGGTCAAGTTTAGCAATATCAAATATCTGGTCATAGTTATAACCAAGGGAAAGTGCTGTAATCCAGATATTGCATTTATGGAAATTATTGTTTATTGTATATTTGCCTGCATACTCAGGTTCCCAAAAAATATTCCAGCTCTCCGGCGCTTTTTTTACAACATTGGTATTGTATGCAAGTCCGTAGGGACCACAATTGTAAGGAACCCCATACCGCTTACCATTATGTATCAGGGACTGATCTTTAGCAAAGAATAGCAGTAGATTTTTAAGGTTCGGAATATTCTTCTCATCTATTGGAGAAAGCAGATAATCACCGTCTTTAAAGCAATAGAACCTTGGTGTTTTTGCTAAATCTGCCGGTGGAGAGATCAGATCAGCAGTCCCATTCTTTGCTGCTTTGTAAAATTCATCCTGATCAGTAGGATTGTATATCTCAACGGTAAGCGCTGTATTATATTTCTTTTTAACCAATTCCTTAAACTCATTAACATATGGTTCTGCATAGCCGGCCCAACACGTTATCCTTAATGTCTCAGCACATAGATTTGAACTGACAGGTTGAAGAGTGAAAAAGAGAGCAATAAATACAACCAGCAAATAGAATATTTTTTTCATATTTCCCTCCCCCGTTTTATTCTGCATCCCATATTTACAACACTTTTTATCAAATGCCGTAATCTATGTAATTACTCATCTCTGGGGCGACAAAGGGAAAGTAGGTTTGTTTCGATACTCAAGATACTTTTCTACTTTTTTCTTTTCATCCTCTGATATATTCGCACCGTCTTTTTTGCTCATCTTCTCAGTAACCTCTTTGGCTTTTCCATCTGTTTCATGGTACGAACTTATTCTGTCGAGCGGATGACATTTACTGCATTTATCCTCGAAAACTTTGCGATCAGGATCTGCCAGCATTTTTACAATTGCATCAGATTCTTCACTGGAAACCTTTACTCCATGTTCCATCGTCATTCTTCTGACTACATCTATCCAATACGTTTTTGATTCATGTCTTTTCAGTGCCTGTTCCTTGTCATGGCATTTAGTACATTTGGTTAAAAAAATTTCATAAGGAGAACTTTGGACTGCTTTTTCTTCAGCATAGCCAATCAAAAAACAAACAAAAAGAAATGCCATTAATGTACCTAACAAACAAATCTTCTTCATTTCCATCTTCCCCCTCCTCCTGGTTAATAAAACTATTCCATCAAACAGCTTCTTCTCGAGCTCACATTGCTTTGATTTTTAAAAATCTTAATTTGACAATTAATCAACAATATATTTCCCAACTTTTTAATTTCAATTGTAACAGGTCATTATTATTAATCACGATGATGTAATTTGGATGGTTTACATAACAAACATCTTTTAATCTGACAAAAATGGTCTTCATTTTTACGGAAGATTACTCATCCTCATATTAATAAATTGAAATATCCATTGACGATTCAAATGGACAGGTTTAAATTGTAGCCTAGAAGAGAAAAATAACCGGGGGGTTGTTTTTGATTCTAATCAAATTTATCCAATTTATTTTCCATCAGGGAAATCCACAAAAAAACAAACTAACTCAATCTAACTATACCCTTAAAAGTTAATAAAGATTTTTATTTTCTAATTGCTGATGTAACCATCAAACTGAGGAGGGGTGATATGATCCGATCGTTGAAAAAAATCTTTATCTGCTTGTCTGTTTTCCTGTTGTTTTTCTCCATAACGCCTGTTGCTATCGCTGAAGAAGAAGCCGCAGAAGAAGACAGGCCAACAGCTAAGATGTCCTTAGGGTTCTATTCAGATTACATATGGAGAGGTTATGCACTGGGGCATGACAGCCTGGTCATCTTCCCTACCATCACGATATCTTATAAAGGTTTTTCCATGAATATGTGGGGCGACATGGATACAAACTACGAAGGTACGGGAGAGAAAGAATGGTGGGAAACAGACTGGGTATGGACATACAGCAACAACTTCGACATGTTGAACTATACATTGGGATATATTTATTATGATACAGACGCAGGCAATACACAGGAGCTTTATCTTACGCTTGGACTTAGCACTCTGCTAAATCCTACTATCAGCGTATACAGAGACATAGAGCTTGGAGAAGCTTATTATTGGAACTTTGCGGTATATCAGAATATACCTTTCCCGGTAAAAACCAGCCTGACTGAAGACTGGTCCTTTGATGTCGGCGGTTGGGTCAGCTATATGCACAGACCTGGAAATTTCGGAACATCCAACTATGAAGCAATGCATGACGGAAATGTATGGGCTGCTCTTAATATCCCAATTAACAAGTATGTGACCGTGGTGCCAAGCATGAACTACTCTTTCCCGCTCAGCGATAAAGCAAAAAATGAAATCAAAGCTGGAAGTGTTACCGGACAAAAAGGACATGATGAATTCGTCTATGGAGGTGCGGCTATAAACATAGCTTTTTAACTCTGTTAGGTATTCTATTGGGGGAGGCATATGTCATGAAAAAACTGATGCGAAATATATTGATAGCAAGCCTCGCTTGCTTCTTTTTTCTCTCACTGAGTACTCTCTGTAGTGCAGTATCAATAACAGATGTCAAATCCGGAGAAGATATATTCAAATATATTGAAAGGATTAAAGGGAAATTCGACCAGACGCTTTACAGGCAGATAATAGGCGCTGCAAACGCATTTAAAGAGGGGGATGAAGCAATCGGTGTTGCCGCTGATAATGAAAAAAGCAGGGGTAATGCAAGAAAGCTTCTAGCTAATACAAAAATAAAAGATCTTCACGAACATCCGCTGCTTGCTGACACGTTACAGAAATTCATTTGGGATACCACTGATAATGCTGCCTATGAAAAGATCAATGGCTGGACTATGGGGGAACTCAAGAATTTCATACTCACAAAATCCGAGTCCGAGATCAAAGGAATCATGGGAGGATTGAACAGCGAAATCATAGGTTGCGTTCCAAAGCTTATGAGCAACAAGGAACTGATATCAGTAGGCCAAAAAATATTTAACCCTCTGCCGGGAAGCAAGATAGGCGCCAAGGGTTATATGGGAGCAAGGATACAACCCAATTCACCGACAGATGATCCTGATGATATTCAGTGGCAGACTTTTAATGCGTTTTCTTTCGCCGTCGGAGATGTAGTTCTTGGAACCAACCCGGTGGACGGTTCAAAAGAAGCCTGTGCAAAGATTCAGAAAGCTCTAAAGGATGTAATTGTTACCTTCAAGCTTGAAGACACTCTTCCATGGTGCGTTCTTTCGCATGTTGATGTCCAGAGCGCAGTCCGCAAAGACAACCCTGAGCTTGTTGATTTCTTGTTCCAGAGCCTTGCAGGTACAGATGATGCCAACAAGACTTTTGATGTTTCAGTTGAAAAGATGATAGGCCATGCTAAATCGCGTGCCGGCCAAAAATACGGGCTATATTATGAGACAGGCCAGGGATCTGATTTTACAAACGGAGCTGCCAACGGTGTGGATATGGCTGTTCTTGAATCAAGAAAATATGGATTCGCACGCGGGCTGAAACAGGAGCTTGCAAAGGTACAGCCCAATGGAGCCTGGACACATTTTAACGATGTGGCTGGATTCATCGGCCCTGAAGTATTCAGGACACGCGAGCAGCTTGTCAGATGCTGTCTTGAAGATATAACTATGGGAAAACTGCATGGGCTGGCGGCAGGTCTTGATATTTGCTCAACCCTGCACATGCCTGTCACTCTTGATGACCTTGACTGGTGCATCGACCAAATCATGCCGGCTAATCCCGCATATCTGATGGCCCTTCCGACAAAGAACGATCCTATGTTAAGCTACCTCACAACGGGTTATCAGGACCATGTCCGTCTTCGTAACAAGTTCGGTTACAAAGTAAACGACGCGATGTGGGACTTCTTCAAGAAAATACAGATAATTGACAAAAACGGGAAATATACCGAACACGCCGGAGATCCGCTTTGGGTATATTACCAGTTCTGCCTTGCAAAGGGCGACACAAGGTCAAAAGACGAAATCTATGCTGAAGGACAGAAGAAGATAAATGAGGTTCAGGGCTGCGCAGTTGATTTAGCAATCGGACATGGTAAGAATGTCGCGGACATGAACCCGGTATTGAAGAAGAGACTCTATGGTCTTTATGAAGATGCCAAAAAATGCCTCTGGTCCGAGTTTACTCCTGATTTTATAAAGACCATTCCCAACCCGATTCAGATTGCAACAATGTCCAAGGACAGAGAGGATTATGTTGCACATCCTCCAACCGGCGAAAAACTGAATGAGCAGGCTGTTGCAAGCCTTGAAAAGCTTAGAGATTCATGGGGTGGAAAAGATCCTGATGTGCAGATAGTGATTTCTGACGGTTTAAGCGGAAATGCCGTCATGGATCCGGGACATATTGCACCTTATCTAAAGGAATTGAAAAAAGAATTAAAAGATGCCGGGTACACTGTTGATGAAAAAACCGTAGTAGTTATAAACGGCCGAGTCAGAGCCGGTTATGAAATAGGCAATGTACTTTTCGGAAAGTCAGATCCCGCTAAACCCAAAGCAGTTCTTAACATCATCGGGGAAAGGCCGGGGACAGAGCATCACAGCTTCTCAGTCTATATTGCTGCGCCAAAAGCTGATGTTTGGGCAGAAAAGAAATGTGACCACGACATAGTCAAGGTAGTCTGCAACATTGCTGATACTGCATTAAAACCGGAATTAGCTGCCAAAGAAACAGTTAGGCTGCTAAAAGGAATGACAGAAAAGATTTGATACGGTTTTTTGTGGTTCAGTAATTTAATCTTGAACTCAAAGGGCAGAAATAAAACCTGCCCTTTGAGTTGTCTTTTACAAATCAATAAGAAAGAAAATATCCGGCTAACAGAATAACGGCATGCTGAGTGTGTTTTCACCGGGCATAATTATGGAAATCAAACAGCCTTTTGATATCAATGGACATAAGACTCCGCCCTTAAATGAAAAGATCAAACTTTATATATCATCTCTCTTAAGGGTACCATTCTACCGCTACGGTGAAATAGGAAACCTGCTTTATACAATAGGAAAAAATATCCTCGACGGAGTCATACTATATACAATGTTCACAATGGCTGAAGAAGACCTTAAAGTCGCAGCGATTTTAGGAGTCGTTGTTAAATACGCTTATCCCGGTATAACCATGATAAGCAGCACATATACGTCCGGGTTCATTGACCGGCTCGAGGCTTTTAAAGAAATAAAAACACAGATAAGTAAACTGATAAAGGTTCATTTTGGAATAGCTTTTGGACAGGCTCTTGGTGCCGTATTCTTGCTGTCATGCTTCCCTCCCGTATTTAAATATCTTTTTAATGACATCACATTCAAGAGTCATCTGCTCATTGTTATTTATTTTCTTCATCATGTCTGTGACGGCTCTGCACAAATCATTGAAGGGAGAACATGGTTTAAGATTATAGAGATAAAAATAAGGAAATGCGAACTTACAGACCTTTCCCAGCACTTCTGGGTTATTTATACCACATCACAGAATTTTCAGCTTCTGCTGGGTCAATTATTCTTATGGAGTGCATTATGGGTGACAAGTTCTTTTACCGGTCATCTTTCATCTCACATAATGTCGGTTATAGTTTTCCTGGGTTTTATACTTGTAGCTATATCGAAGTTCATTCTTCCAATAACATATAAATTAAAAATATGTTCCTGACTTTAATAAATTATTTTGCCCATACTTTATGATTAAATTAGAAAACATACATTTCTCAATTGAAGAAAAGAAAATACTAAAAGGAATCTCAGCTACCTTCGAACCCTGCATGATTCATGGCATAATTGGTCCAAACGGCTCAGGAAAGTCAACCTTGCTGAAGAATATCTGCAGAATATGGGAGCCTGAATCAGGCGCTGTTTTTATCAGCGACAGGGACTATCGAGCGTTATCAAGAAAAGAACTGAGCAAGCTGATTACTCTTGTCCCGCAGAATACCAGCATAAGCTTTCCGATCACTGTCTATGACATAGTCAGCATGGGACGGAATCCGCACCTCGGGCGATTTGAAGGACTAAAGAAAAAAGACCGTGAGATCATAGAAAAGGCCCTGCGTGAAACCGACACTTATGAACTAAAAGACCGGAACAGCAATGAGTTGTCTGGTGGTGAGTGCCAGCTCTCGGTTATCGCCCGTGCTCTTGCCACAGAAGCATCAGTAATCCTACTTGATGAACCTACTTCCGACCTTGATATCAAACACACGCTGGCAATCATGGAATTGCTTGGCACTATAAAGAAGATAAATAAAACGATCCTTCTATGTGTCCATGATCTGAATCTAGCCAGACGGTATTGCGATACTATTACGATTATCAATAATGGGCTTATTTATTATCATGGACACCCATCTGAGGCATTTTCAAAAGAAAACATCGTAGAGGTCTTCGGAGTTGATGTTGATGAGATCAGAAGCAGCTCAGGATGTTTTCTTAATTTTTATTCTTATAAAACTAAAAAGACAACTACTGATGACAATTAAAAAAATGGCTGTTTGTGCCTGCATGATTCTATTAATCGCGGCATGCCGTCCTCAGGAGAGCCAGGATAATAAGGGGACTCTCTCCCCTCCTGCCCCGCTCGAAATGAGCAGCCTTAAAGAAGCTTTAAGTTATGCGAGAGGAGTAGTTCAGGATAATGAATGGCCCAGAACAATAAAGTACAGCTATGAAATGTATGACTTTAAAACTGACACTTTCAGCCTTGAAGATAAAACTTTCAATATGAAGCGTAAACCTCTGAGAATAGTACCTCATGCTGTCGGTGTGGCAGATATTTTGTGGGCCATATGTCCCCGTGAAAGAATATTGTCCTTTAACGAATATTCAGCAGACCCGGATTTCTCATTTATCTCAGATGAAGTGAGAAAAAGCGGCAATATCTTCCGCTCAAAACAAACTGAACTTATTATAGGCCTCAATCCTGATATAGTTTTCACGGTATTCTATTCTGACTCATCTTTTAAAGATAAATTGAAACAGGCAAATGTTCCCTTCTTTGACCTCGGTTATTTCGGGACTATTAGCTCCATAGAATCCCAGATTCTCCTTTTAGGCAGGATTATAGGAGAGGAAGGAAATGCAGAAGCACTCATAAAAACAATGAATGAAAAGATAGCGGATCTTAAAACAAAATTGCCGCAGATGAAAAGCCGGTTGAGGGTCTTATATTATGATGAAGGAGGATATATCCCGGGAAAGTCTTCTAATTTCACTTCTATATGCGAGTTAATAAATGTCATTAATGTTGGAGAGGAAAAGGGAATCAAATCATGGTCACAGATAGATTTTGAAACCCTCCTTAAATGGGACCCTGATATTATAATTGTCCCTGAGGGAAGCAGGCTCAAGGAACAGCTAACGGCAAACAAGATTCTCTCTCATGCAAAGGCGGTAAAGGAAAATAAAATCTATTATGTCCCCGGTGTCTATTTAAGGGTTGATTCACAATTTATAATTCTGAGCGCAAATCTTCTTGCAGGGATTGTTTATGAAAGATGATTTCAGGATTTTGCCAAATAAAGAATTTGTTCTGTTAATAATCCTTGCCGGGATTCTGCTGCTTGGTTTTTTTCTGGAGATTTCCTCAGGAGACTGGAAGATCGGTCTCGATAATTTATTTAAAATAATCTTTACCAAACTTGGACTTCTCTCATCCGACATAGATCAGGTAGAGGCAACAATCGTCTGGGACGGACGGATGCCGCGCGTTCTTGTAGCCTTCTTGGTTGGATTCTCTCTTGGCGTTGCGGGAACAATTACGCAGGGTATATTCAAAAACCCTATGGCAAGCCCCGGCGTTATTGGCATTGATTCAGGCGCAGCATTAGGTGCGGTAATAGCCATCTATCTGGGGTTTTCAGCGTTCTCTGTATTAGCGCTTCCTTTATGCGCCATACTCTTTTCCTTAATAACGCTGATTTGCGTTTATCTCATTGCGACATCGAATGGGCATACTTCAGTTTCAACTCTGCTGCTTGCAGGAATCGCACTTAATCTGATCTTTGGCGCCCTTACTTCTTTCGTTATTTCATTAAGCACGAGGGAATTTGATGTAGGCAGGGTGATCATCACATGGCTTATGGGAGATATGAATAACCGTTCATGGGAGCATGTACAGATTGTTTTTCCAAGCACAGCCTTGGCACTTTTAGGAACAACTTTTTTCATCAAGGACCTTAACATATTAATGATAGATGAGGAAACCGCTGCCAATCTTGGCGTAAACACAAAGCTTTCACGCAACGCTCTTCTTCTTTTTTCATCAATACAGACAGGCGGGGCTATCGCTGTTTCGGGGACGATAGGTTTTGTCGGTCTTATAGCACCGCATATAATGAGAAGTATCGTTGGGCCGGACAATAAAAAACTTATTTTCTTTGCAGGTCTGTTAGGCGCGGTTTTTATCATTTATGCTGACCTTTTTGTCAGATTGATAGTGAAAGTGGATCTGAAAATCGGCATACTTACCTCTTTGATGGGAGGGCCGTTTTTTCTCTATCTGCTCGTAAAATACAGAAAGAGGTTTGAATACATGTAATATAACTGATATCTTTATAATCATAGTATAATCAAAGGGAACGGAAAAAATATGACTGGGCCCGATAAAGAAAAACGCTTCAATAATTATGCAGCGAAGATCAGTGCAATCAAGGCTGAAATCGGCAAGGTAATTATCGGGCAGGAAGAAATGGTGGATTTAATGATCCATACTCTCCTGTCCAAAGGCCATATACTGCTGGAAGGTGTTCCGGGTCTTGCGAAAAGCCTTGCAGTTGAAACATTCGCAAAAGTGGCTGGTATGAATTTTATAAGGTTTCAGTTCACTCCAGACAAGATGCCAAGCGATATAACAGGCACAATGGTTTACAATGAAAAAGAACAGAAATTCAACTATTACTTCGGTCCCATATTCTGCAACATATTCCTGGCTGACGAAATAAACCGGGCTTCGCCAAAAGTACAATCTGCTCTTTTACAGGCAATGCAGGAAAAGGAAGTAACCGTGGAGTGCATGAAATACCCTATACCCACTCCATTTATGGTCCTGGCAACACAGAATCCCATAGAGCAGATAGGCACATATCCGCTGGCTGAAGCCCAGGTAGACCGTTTCATGATTAAATACGATGTAGATTATCCGGAAATAAATGATGAAAGGAAACTGATTGTCAGAAAGAATTCAAATTTTGAAGAATTGAAAGCTGATGTAAAGCCTGTTACATCGCCGGCAGAAATCATCGATATCCAGAAAATAATCCATGATGAGATAAGTGTCTCTCAGAACATCATGGATTACATGCTTAACATATGCACTGTCACACGTCCTCCTGAAACATACAAAGGACAGAAGATCAAAAATGATATTTATAATTACATAAGGCTTGGCGCCTCGCCGCGCGCGACTGAGTTTCTGCTGGCTGTCTCAAAGTCATTAGCTTTTTGCCAGGGACGTGATTTCGTAAATTTCGAAGACGTCAACAAGTATGCTGTACATGTTTTAAGACACCGTATTTTGCTCAACAGCAATGCGGTCTCAAAAGGTATAACGGCTGAATTCATTGTCAACGAGGTTCTTAAAATGACAAGGCCTTACTGAAATGGAAACCATAAAGTCTGAACAGCAGCTTTTCTCCAAAAAAGAACTTCTGGAGATATTTCTAAATCACAGGGTGAATTCACCATTCCCGGGAGACTGGGAAAGCATATTCAGAGGTTCAGGTTATGAATTCTGGTCATTGAGAGAACTTGAACATGGAGATTCATTTAGGAACATAGACTGGAAGGCAACTGCCAAAAGCGGCAAATACTATGTCAGGGAATATCTTGCCGAGAGCTATTTCACTTTAATGATCCTTTATGACATCAGCAAATCTGTATCATTTGGAAGAAAGGAATTGCTTCAGGCCAATATAGCCGTATCTCTCGCCTACAGCGCGATAAAAGGGAATAATGGATGCGGGTTAATAATGTTCGCTGATGACTTGATAACCTATATCCCACCCCGAATGGGAATGCCTCATTTCATGGACATTCTAAATGTTATATCACGTACAGAGCCGGTTGATTGCCCTATTACCAACATAGACCGTGCATTGACAAAACTTATAAATGAAGTCCCTGAAAGCCTGTCATTCATTCTTTCAGACTTTATGTATCCGGTTAATTGCAAATATAATTTCCATAGAACAACTCATGGTACCAGCAAGCATGAGGTTAAAGCCCTTCAGATAGTCGAGGATTTCGAGACAGAACTCCCCTCAGATTCCTGCGGGATTATAGCATTTAAAGATTATGAAAGCGGGCATACCATGCTTCTTGATCTCAACAAGTGGGAATCTTTTAATGAAAAGATGAGACTGCATATTGAAGAAACGAAATACAACCTTGATACTTCCGGAATTGACTCAATAGTAATCAGGCCAAAAGATAATTTCAGGCAAAGAATCGATAGCTTCATGAGAAAAGCCATCTAATTTTTTTATGTAAATGATATGAAATATTATAAATGTAATAAAAGAGATAGCGTGAACCTGATTGTTATCTTTGCTTCCATCCTTTTTATTTTTATAAACATCAGTTTATCTGAAGCTGTTTCCCATTTTAGCTCTGACATAAAAGCAAAGAGATTTCCTGCTCAGATAGAATTCAATGATATATGGTTTTATAGCTCTGATGGTTCCAAAGTCATACCTGATATCGATACTGAATGGATCACAGTTGTCTTTCGTTCCCGGTCAGGAGGCGCTGATTATACGGAAGACATAGATGAAAGGAAGAATCAGGTCATAAACAGGGCTAAACCCCTCATAAAGGAATATAATGAACTCAAAGACTTCTTTTATGACATCAATATAGCTGAAGATGCCTGTTTTTTCAGGATAGAGAAGAATACATCAAAAAATTCACTAAAATCCCTTATCCAAAAGCTTAACGAAAATTCCGACGTAGATTATGTGCATCCCGCAATCAGATTAAATGACACAACCTATGGATTCTTTAACGCCATTAATTTGAAATGGAAAACCGGAGCCGGCAAGAATAGCCAGGACCTTCTAGCAAGCAAACTTCATTCTCTATATGAAGAGAAGAACAATATCTACAGGGTAAATATTTTTGAGATTCCCTTCTTTAAAGCGGTCAACTTTTTCGCAGAAGACATAAATGTTGCGGAAGCTTCGCCCTACCTGGTCAAGCTTGAGCCATCTCTCAGATTAAAACTCTCTCTTGGCATTAATGGGGGCAATTTAGGAGATGCAATACCATTTACTCTGACTGTAGCTTTCTCTGATTTTATAAAGATCGATCCAAGCTCGATTGCAAATATCAATTTAAAACCGAATGAGATTCAAAAAGAACTTTTTGACATAGAGTTTGACACTTATGATTATGCCAAAGCTGCCTTAAAAAGCCCCATTGTTATCACAGGCAGGATGAGATTTTATGCTCCGGGCGAATTCGTAATACCACCGGTAAATATAACTTATACCTGCACAACCTGTTCAGACACACAGGTTAGGACTTCCATGACAGAAGCCATAATATTCAAGACAGCGTCTATAGTCTCAACCAAAGAGCCTGAAAGAAAGCTGATAATACCCACTAATGATTTACCTCAGAATTTTGACATTGAAGACTATGTCCTGAAGGCAAGAACAAGCTTATTGATTTTTGCAGTCTCCATATTAGCAGTTTTTTTATTGATTGGATGGATTTGGAAAAGACAGAAAGACATAAGGGCAGAAGATATTCTGTTAAAAAAACTAAAACCTGATGCTCTGATTTTAGAAAGGCTAAAAACACTTCTTAATATCACACCGCCAAAGCCTCACTGGCTCTATATAAAAGAGATCATCAATCTTTTAAGAGAATATCTTGTTGCCAGATACAATATACCGCAGGAACCTTTTGGCGGAAGCGGAAGCACCTTCTTTGAATCAGTAAGGCATATGATTCCGGGGAATAAGATTAAAAACGTAAAAACAGTCCTGTACGAAACAGACAACATAATTGCCGCTGAACTTAAGGAATACGGTGAAATAGATAAATTCAAATCAGATATGGCTGAGATTATAAATATAAATGAAAGCTAATTACTATAAACCTGTAAAAGCCTATGACAGATTTAGATATCCAGTATCCATTGGCGCTTCTGCTTTTACCGGTTATTCCGGCAGTTATTTATTTTAAAAGAAGTAAGACATCAAAAACCGGCTTTGCCGGAGTCTATCTCTTAGATAAAAGCCTCGCCCCCGGTTTTATAAAAAGGAACCTTGAGGACTTTCTGTTATCTCTTTTAATGATTGTGTCTGTGTTTTCCATAGCTAATATCCAATATTCCAGTTTCTGGCAGGAGGCATATCTTGAGTCAAAATGGATAATGATAGTTCAGGACCTCTCTGGCTCGATGAACAGGACCGGCGGCGTATCAGGGGAAGAGACTCTTGGAGATATAGCTATTAACGGCGCAGAGGACTTTATTGAGCTAAGACAGAAAGACGACCTTATCGGATTAATCGCATTTTCGAGCTATGCCAAATTAATCGCACCTCCCACGTCTGACAAAGAAATCCTGAAAAAGAAACTGGCCCTCCTGACAAGAGGTTCAGATTCAATCGTATTCAGGGAACTTTCTGCAGGAGGAGCCACGAACGCATCTTACGCAGCCTGGCTCGCTTTGTCAGTTTTCTTCATGCTCCTTCCAGAAGACAGCCAGCCCAGCTTCGAAGAAATAGACGGGTTCAGATATACCCTGCTTGGTGAAACATTGAGAAAAGTGAAAGTTCCTGACAGATTACGAAAAATAAATTTCGGGCAGGGAATGGCCATAATACTTTTCACTGACGGACGGATTGAAGCAAACAAGAGTGATGAAGATATCAAAAAAGGACTTCCCAACTTTGCCAATGTCGTGAAATTAACTAAAAGTCTCGGGGTCAGACTATATATTATAGCAGTAGAGGGAGATGTTAATGAAGAGGTTAAAAATGCCATGTATGACGCTGAATCAGGGAGCGATCCGGGTGGACGTATATTCTATATGCCCAGGATAGTGAGCACAGAAAAGATAAGGCTGATCTACAATGAGATAAATGAAATGGAGAAGAACAGGTTATTGGTAAAAATAATCAAAAAGAAAAAAGAGACAAGATGGGCATTAATATTTACAGGAATGATAATAGTGATTTCATATTCTTTCATGCGGTTGACACCATGGTTTAAGAAGTTTTAACCTTTAAAATAATTTATGGTGGAATGCATATGAAGATAAATTCAAAACTCTGGCTGCCGGTAGCTTCCGCTTCACTGTTCGTGATTTTAGGCATTTATGAATTTATCCAGTACCGGAGTTTCAGCAATCTTGAAGCACAGTATATTGAACTGGGCAAAGGGATAAGAAAGGCTGACAATATCAGAGATGATAAAGAGGCAATAACTATTTACAGCAACCTCAAACCATCTATACATGAAGTCCAATTAAGGATTCTGCAGAGACAGTGGGCAATTGCGCAGGATATGCTCCATCAGATTAAGATGGCCAAGGACAATCCCATCCTTGAAAAGAGTGTGCCTGACATGATTAATTCATTGAAAAACCATCTTGATATTATGAAAGACGGATGCAGCTCTCTGCTTGGTAAAGAAAAGGATTCCCCTCAAAGCCGCATCTCATGGCAGGTCTATAATCTTTATGGCGCTGTAAAACTGTTAAACGCATTTATAGTTTTAGAAACTGAAAGGAACACTGAAAAGGCGCAGGGTATGATGAAAGACGCAATTGCTGATTTAAAGTCAGCCATTGCAAGCGTTGACATGTCGGACGGTCCGTCTGTTGAGAAAAACATTCCCCGCTGGAATCTCGAACTTCTATATGCAAACCAGTACGTCAAACAATATGAAATGCTCAAAAGTGATAACGAAGGACGTCTTGAGCTTAAGGATAATCTTGAAGCTTTGATCCCTGAAAGAGGCGGATATGCGCCGGGCGAACCACTGGAACTTCGAATCGAAAAATAGAATTCTCAAATAAAAATGAGACTCGGAAATATCTATTATCTTCTGTTCCTTTTGATCATCCCGTTATTCCTGTTTTTTTCCATAATGAACTACAGGAGCTCAAATAAATGGCTCCTTTCTTTTTCCGGCGAGAAAAAAAACATCAGGTTCTTCATTCTTCAGACCATACTCATCAGCCTGCTCATTGCAAGTTTCAGCCTATCACTTGCAGAACCGGAGTTTCAGTACCCTAAAACTTATTTTAATCGAAGCAATCTGGAAATAGTACTTGGTATAGATGTTTCAAAATCAATGCTTGCCGAGGATGTATATTTCCCGGCTCAGGCCAAGAAGCTTTTTACTATTCCCAACAGGCTCAACTCTTCAAGGTATTTTGCACTTGATATATTATCCAGCCTGCATGGAGAGAAGATAGGCGCCTATATGTTCGCCAGCAAAGGGATTGAGATTATCCCGTTCACAACTGATTATTCGTACTGCATGTATATTTTAAAACACATCAAGGATTCAGATATCACTATCCCGGGAAGTGATATCGGTGAAGCAATAAAAACCGGCATATCCATGATTGGCAACTCTGATTTTCATGGTGTGAAGGTCATGATTCTCATATCTGACGGAGAGGACATAAGCATGGATAAATCTTCCCTTTATGAATCTGCGAGGCTTGCTGCAAGCCATGGGATAAGGATATACACAGCAGGCATTGGAAGCGGAAATGATGTTTTAATACCAATAAGAAATGAAGGGATGGAAGGGATCAGCAGCTATTATATAAACGAAGACGGCTCATATATTAAAACATCATTAACAGAGGAAACACTTAAAAACATCTCGAATATAACAGGCGGGGAATATGTCCGGGTAGACAATGAAAAAGCACTGGATGAATTAATGAACTATATTTTACATGAAGCTAAGAAGATGGAAGAAACCAAAAGCATTGAACTTGAATGGATTGGATTATCTCCATTCCTGATTCTTGCCGGGTTGTTTTTTCTTATTGCCTCAATATGCACAGAACGTTTCTTGTAATTTACATCTTATAATTTACAGACGAGCAATACTATTTCACCTGACCTTCTTCCGGTATAAGCATCACTACTTCTGCCGTTGCACTCAGATAGGTTTTTGGGTCCCCCGGAGGGCTTATCTGTCTTGTTTTTTTATAGTAAAACACTTTCGCCTCTTTTATGAATTTGAGATTAGTCAGTCCGTCAGCCCGGTCCCCATATAATCTGAAAGCCTCCATTTTCAATGCCCTTATTGCTTCATCCTTAGTGACAAAGTTTTGAGGATATTCATTATCTAAAATGATCTTTCCCAGGATTCTGAAATTCTTATTGAACAATTCTTCAGAAGAAATGACAGGAATATCAATAAAGGATTTTTCAGCAATGCTGCTCACTGCCGTATTTTGACCTGAAGCAGGCGATATCTGCCCGGAACCCGCATCAACTGTCTTGCCTGTTTTTCTGGATTGTGTCAGCACATCTGCTGAGGCTTTTTCATACAGGTCATTATCACTTGAAAACAACCTTGTCTTCTTGCTATATTCTACATTCGCAATACCCTGAGCCATACTCCCATAGCGCTTAAAAGCCTCTAATTTCAGATACTGCTCTGCTTTTTCTTTTGAAATCCCTTCTTCCGCAGGGCTCTTGATGCTTACTTCTCCCAGAAAAACCATGCCTTTATTTACTACATCCTCATCTGAAAGCAGAGGAACAGTTTCCGGTGAAGTGATCTTTGTTACCTTTCCCTCCCCGATTAATTCTTCCTTGCTGACATATGGTATATGCGCCTGGACAGGTTCCTGTTGTTTAGCATCATCAAATATCAGGGGCGAACGGAATACTATGGGAGAACGAAACTCTTTTATTGAACAGCCAGAAACCATCAACAGAGGAAACAATATCAGCACTGATCTGACAAGTGACTTTTTCATAATATCCTCCATTTAGCATAGTCTAAAATTTCGTCATGAAATTTCACCTCTGACTAATACAGCACCGGTCCAGTTTACCTTATCTTTATGAAATGCACTATCAAGATTTAAACTTTTAAGTATGGCAATGACATCTATACCAATTGCTTCCATTGAGGTTCGCGCTTTATCAGGATACCTGCATTCTTCACCTGTAAATCCCGCACACTCTTCGCACAGGCTGCAATTACCTCCTATCACCCCCCATAAGTCTTCTGCCTTAAAAAAGCCTTCGAGGTATTTTTCCGTTTTAAGTATAATATCATGGAGCTTCAATTTAGTTCTTATGAGCCCCGATTTATCATTCTGCACATCTATATTTTCTGAATACTGAATAAGGATGACATTGTTAAAACCCACAAGCTTTTCTTTTACTTCTGCAATAGTACCAGTATTTGGCGGACAAGTTAAATGTTTATTGTAACAGCCGCACACATTCTCATAACAATACTTTCTTATCTTTTCATCAGGGACAAGAAGGTTAGATGTGATGAACCGGCAGTTTGTAGCTCCCAGGGCTTTAATATAGGAAATGATATTTTCACCGGTAAATGATACTTTTCCCATAAACTACATATTCCTCTTCCATATGCTGTGTTCGCCAAATAGTCCGGTACATGAGAAGTTGCTCCGGATATAATCATCAAGGATTTTGCTTCCGCTCTGCTGAGAGCTGGTTTCACCTGATTCATTGTTCCATAAAACAATATATTTAACTTTTTGCATTTCAATGTCTCTTATTATCATCTGCTGAACCGGCTCTGTAGTTACAATCCCGGGGTGCAGGTCATGGAATTTTGTAGCGCTGTCGCGGTTCGAAAGGAAATAAACCATAATATCGCTGATAAACGATTTGTCATGCCTGTAGTTTCCTACAAATATCTTTTCACCCTCAGGGACATTACTCTGGATGAATTTTATCATATCCTGATAATCCGACTCGTTTTTATCACGTAAATATATCCCTTTGGCTCTTTCAAGTTCAAACGAGCCATTTTGATTTGTAAACACGGCTCTTCGTATTTGAATAGATTTTTTGTATAAGGGATTAATGATAATCAAAAGAGCTATAAGACTTGCCAGGATAGAGAATAATATTTTATTTCTCTTACTCTCTTTTATAAGGAAGATTAAGACACAGAGGATTATTATTGCAGGCATCATGGTTGAAAAGACATGCGCTTCATCAGACCTTACTACAGCATGATTTAAAAGCAATATACCAAGAAGCAACAATATTATCACCCTCCATGTATTGCTTTTTCCCAGAATATCTTTTTTTCCCCGCACCATTGATATGAGTATAAATGCCGCGAGGACATATTCCAAAAATGGGAAATAAAATGGCACTCTGCTTATGGTTTCGAAGATAAATTGCCATGGCAATGATATTCCGCTGCTGAAATATCTTGAAGGGTCAGGAATCGGGAATGGATACTGCAAAGCTCTTGACTGGGGATAAATACTAAATGGGAAAACGACAAAATCATAGACAAGGTCATGAATAGGGACAACCCTGAAAAAGTATACCAATGGGATAAGCGCGATCATCATGCCTGCCGGCATAAAAGAAACAATCTTTAATGTGTTTGATACTCCACTTGCCATATTGCCATTTAATTTTTCAGCCTCATTATGAATAAAGGCAAAGATTGCGAGGAATTCCGCTATAAAAGCATAACCCCCGATATCATAACGAAACAAGATTGCCATCCCCAGCATTGCTCCGCTAACCAGCAAGCATCCCCGTTGTTTGCCATCGATGTATAAGAACAGACACAGCACACTTAACATGACAAAAAGCAGAGCAGACGGAACAGCATTGCCATAGAATCCGTATGCGCCTATGTGTATTAGAGAAATAAACCAGGCAAGTAAAGCAAACCGGCGTGGGAGGATTTTATCTGCTATCAGATAAACTGTCAGCGACAGAAATGATAATATAATCACGGAAGCAATGCGTTCAACTATTACGGTTACGCTGAATATTTTGAATAGCAATGCAACAAGATAAAGTTGTCCGGGGGGGAAATTAGAAAAGAAATCCTTATAGGGAATATCTCCATTCATTATTCTTGCAGACGTATATACCATCAAACCTTCATCATAATGTCCCAGATCCAGGTCTATCCCGATTGACAGGTACACAAGAGAGATTGCGAATAACAGAAATAACAGGAAATATTTTCTTTTAAAGTTCATCATAATGACTCTATTTTTACTTAGTTCCGGATGTATAACCTTACTTCCCACTCCGTGTTTAAGTCAAGGCTTGTTAAATTAAGTGATGAATTAATAAAAAGCCTTCTGAATTTAATTGACAACTACTCTTTCAATTCTTTAAAAATTTATGATATTCTAATAAAAATACCTGGAGGAAACATATTATGGATATATCGGAACTCCTTATTTTCGCAAATCAGCAGGGAGCATCAGACCTTCACTTAAGTTCCGGTGAAGTCCCTATGCTGAGAATACACGGCGATATTGAAAAACTCGAGATGCCTCCCCTTGCCCAGGAAGATGTTCATAACCTCCTCTATGATATATTCAATGACCATCAGAGAAAAACCTTCGAGGAGCTGCACGAAATAGATTTTTCAATCACAATGAAAGATATAGCCCGCTTCAGGGTCAATGCCTTTGTTCAGAATAGAGGAGAGGCGGCGGTATTCAGAACAATCCCTACTAAGATTCTTTCCCTTGAAGATCTCGGACTTCCAAAGGTTTTAGCAGAACTCTCAAGAAAAGAGAAAGGGCTTATCCTTGTTACAGGCCCCACCGGAAGCGGCAAATCAACTACGCTGGCAGCTATGATAGACCTTATAAACACAGAGCTTAAAGGACATATCCTTACAATAGAAGACCCGATAGAGTTCGTTCATCAAAGCAGAAACTGCCTTGTAAACCAGCGTGAACTCGGACCCCACACCCACAGCTTTGCAAATGCATTAAGGTCTGCGCTCCGTGAAGATCCGGACATCATCCTCGTCGGCGAAATGCGCGACCTCGAGACAATTCAGCTTGCGCTTACGGCTGCAGAGACAGGGCATCTTGTCTTCGGCACCCTGCACACATCAAGTGCTCCTAAGACAGTTGACCGCGTTATTGACGTCTTCCCCGCAGCGCAACAGGCGCAGATACGTTCCATGTTCTCAGAATCAATCCAGGCAGTTATAACCCAGACACTCCTTAAAAGAAGAGATGGAAAGGGACGCGTAGGCGCGTTCGAGATAATGACAGGAACACCTGCCGTACGTAACCTCATAAGAGAAGGCAAACTTTCCCAGATTCCTTCAATTATACAGACAAGCCAGAAATACGGTATGCAGACTATGGAAATGGCGATGAAGGAGCTGCTTGCACGAAACCTGGTCTCAAAAGCTGAGGTTGAGCCTTTTCTTAATAATAATATGACGCCAAGTTGATCATTATCCTTCCGGAGGACTATCATGAAAATACAAGAACTGCTTGAGGAAATGATAAGACGGGATTCCTCTGATATCTACATAACTGCTGAACTTCCTCCAATGTACAGGACTGAGGGCATCACTGAGCGATGGGGAGACAAAGAGTTAACATTTGATGATACTAAGGCTCTTGCATATGAAGCAATGAGCGACAGGCAGATAGCGGAGTTTGAAGTTTCAAAAGAAATGAATCTCGCCCTTTTTTACCCGGAGCTTGGAAGATTCAGGGTAAATATCTTTTACCAGCGCGGCAACGTAGGAATGGTCATAAGGCAGATCAAACTTGAGATTAAAACAATAGACGACCTCAAACTCCCCTCCATACTTAAAGACATTATCATGACTAAACGCGGCCTCGTATTGGTGGTTGGCGCAACCGGTTCAGGTAAATCCACGACCCTTGCCGCAATGATTGAACACCGTAATGCCAATTCGCCGGGACATATAATATCTATAGAGGACCCGATAGAGTTTGTCCATCCGCACAAGAAATCTGTTATCACTCAGAGGGAAGTCGGCTTTGATACGCATTCTTTCGGAGATGCGCTCAGAAACACTCTAAGGCAGGCACCAGACGTAATACTTATTGGTGAAATAAGGGACGTTGAGACAATGGAAGCAGCCATAACATTTGCGGAAACAGGGCATCTCTGTCTTGGAACGCTCCACGCAAACAATGCGAATCAGGCAATTGAAAGGGTAATCAATTTCTTCCCAATAGAGAGACATCCACAGGTTTATCTCCTGCTTTCACTTAACATCAGAGCCATAGTATCACAGCGGCTTATTCCAACCATAGACGGCAAACGGGCAGCAGCAATGGAAGTATTGCTCGATACATCGCGGGTAAAAGACCTGATCCTTAAGGAAGATATAGGGACATTGAAAGATGCAATGGCAGGTGGCAACCAGGAAGGCATGCAGACATTTGATCAGTCGATCTTCAACCTCTATAAAGATGGAAAGATATCTTATGAAAATGCGATCGCCTATGCCGACAGTGCAAATGACCTGAGGCTCCGCATAAAGATGGATTCCATCCAGGATGAACAGCAGCAGGAGCAAGCTCAGGGTAAACCGGGTGAGAAGAAAGAGCCGGCATTCAGGATAAAGAAGGACGACCCCTACTCAAGATAATGTATACAAAACTACAAACAGGTTGGGAAAAACCTGACAAGACAGGAAAGATAAATGTCAAGAATAGTTGACTTTGTTGTTATCCTTGATGACGGGGTGCGAAAAAGACATTATCATGAAACCAAAGAAGGTAGAATTGCTTATTTTACTGTCCAACTGGAAATTAAAGTCAAAAATGAATGGGAACCAGTTATTAGATATGACTGTTCTCATCAGTTTTCCCATATGGACAAATATGATATAAAGGGTAATAAAATAAAAGTAATATTAAATCTTAGCTTTGAAAGTGCTTTAACCTATGGAGACTGGGATATTAATGAGAATTGGGTTAGATATAAAGAGGAGTTTTTGAAAGGAGTTTTAAATGAATAATTATAAAGAATTTATAACAATGCTTTCTTCAGAATTTAACAGATATCTAATGGAAAATGAGAAGCTAGCAAAGAAAATTCCTGTCAATGCTATGATAATATTTCAGGTTGATGGTGAAGAGGAATTTAATAAATGGCATAAAGATGTATCCTTAAAAAATAAGGAATCAGGTCAGCCAGTTATATTTCTTAATGTAAAAAAGTGGAGAACACATTCGTCCATTGAAGAACTAAGTATGGCAAATCCTTAAATTCATAGTTGGAAATTGCTAAAAAAAATAACTGTCAGGAGCAAGCAACGGAACGAGTTAATCGACATAACAAAGGAAGTTATGTCGGCGGTCAAAGAATCAAAAGTAAGGAGCGGCATCTGCTCTGTTTATATCCCTCACACAACAGCAGGGGTCACTATAAATGAAAATGCAGACCCATCCGTAAAAGCAGATATCATAAGTGAGCTTAACAGACTCATCCCATTATCAGGCAGATTCACCCATTCCGAGGGAAACTCGGATGCCCATGTAAAAGCATCTCTTGTTGGCTCATCAGTAAACGTAATAATCGAAGATGGCAGTCTCCTCCTCGGAACATGGCAGGGTATTTACTTCTGCGAATTCGACGGAAGCAGAACACGGACAGTGTATATAAAAATCATCAGCGGATAAATAACAGCTTCAGAGATTAACACTTCATATTCAGGTAAATCATTTATACGTACTACGAGGCTTGGCAGTCCTGCTTAGGCTTCAAACTTCAGGCGCCTGCCGCAGAACTGCCAAGCCTGTTATTCCCGGTTAAAATGATCTTTGATGATTTTGAAATGAACAATCCCGCCAAATAACTGCAAAGCATCAAAATGTTAATACAATGCTGTCATCCCGCACTTGATGCGGGATCCAGTTTTACTCATTATTTCTGGATCCCCTCTTTCGAGGGGATGACAAAAAAGAAAAGGGGATGACAAAATATAAAGATATAAAGAACTGATAACAGAATAAGAAAAACGGATAACAAATAACATTTAAATCACTTCGCTACGTCCAGCTTCTGGACTGACTGCTCGGCCTTAGTCTCGATCTTATTCTCAACCTTATTAGCTTTTGCAAGGGCTTCGTCAATGGCTGCCTTGAATACTTCGTATGGTTTTGCGCCGAGGATGCTGGTTTCGCCAATGATGAAATTCGGTGTTGCGAGGACTCCAAGCTTTTTTCCTTCTTCTATCTCTGCATTAATCATGTCCAATACTTCCTTGCTGTTCATGTCTTTTTTGAATTGCTCCATGTCGAGATTAAGCTCTCCTGCATACGCCAGAAGATCTTCCATCTTAAGTTTTCTCTGGTCTTTGAACAGCAAGTCATGCATCTCCCAGAACTTCCCCTGCTTCAGAGCAGCCACCGATGCCTTTGACGCATTCATTGCATCTTTATGAACAAAAACCGGCAGTGGAAACTGCTTATAAACAAACTTTATCCTGTCCCCGTACTCAGACAGTATCTTATTCACTGTCGGCTGAACCTTTGCACAATAGCCGCACTGAAAATCTGAATACTCATAAATCGTAAGCTGTGTGCCGGAACACTTTGACGGAGATGTCAAAGAACAGAAGCTTTCTTCTGCAAAGCAGGTTGACATAACATTAACTAAAACAAAAAATATCAGGCAGCCTAAAATATTTAGTGCAAACTTTGCTCTTGATCTCACTTTACAGACCCTCCATTTGTTAGATTATTCTGATAAATTATTCTGATAGATTATTTTGAATATTTGTAAAAAGTTCTTTTTCAAGCTCTCCCGTGGATTCACATTTTTTCATAAAGCCCATTCCCTGTTCATCAGGATCTCGAATAGCCAGAGATATGCACGGGGTGTATGAAGCATATGTCGCATAGTTTGCCGAAATCACCAATGCCATGCCTTCCTGCCGTTCATCTGCCAGTATTGCGACCTTCGTCTTCATCCTGTCGTATGTCCAATTCAGATCAGGACGTCCGCAATCACAATAATCTTTTATTCCGCGCCTTTCAAATGTTCCATAATAATAAGATTTATCTATTTCAAGCCAGTTAGTCTCGATTTTTCCCGGAACACCTGAGTCACTTATAATTTCAAAACCTCTTTCCTGCAAGGCTTTTAACACCGCATTATGTAACAGTGCCTTATCATTTTTATATACCCTTGAAAACTCAAACTGATGTTTTTCAGGAGGTCTGCCTACAGGAATGCAGGCTGCTAATAGAAAATGCGCGACAATTATTACAACTGCCACTAATTTCGCTTTTGTTTTAAACACAGACTGTTACCAGATTACTCTGAATAAAAGAGATATCAATACAACAGTTATGAGAGCCGTATTTAAAAGAAAGAATGGCATAAAGATGATATTTTTTTCCTTTATTCCAACAAGCACCGGTATTTTCCAGGAAACAAGGACCACAGCAGCCGTAATGACAATAGCCAGAAAAATCGCCACAGTTAACAAGGCATAAAAAGCAACGAAGAAGATTATAACAATCCCGGCAACAGACATTAATGCAAGTTTTATCCAGCTCATAATTCTCTCATATTAGTTTTATTCAATTAGTTTTATCTAATTATTAGTTTGGCAGTTCCCGCAGCAGGCGCATGAAGTTTTAAGCCTAAGCGGGGACTGCCAAACCTTTTGTTAGGTCATCATTAAACTGTATTATATCAGCGGTAAAATTTCTTCTTGTCCGCTTTCTCTTTTTTCTCGAATGCACGACGCAGTTCTTTTGATTCTTTTGTATCAAGATAATACTGGAGAAGCATGTCATGTGACATTCGAGCCATTCCAGCTACGCCGTTGTGCATGGCAAAGAATGATGTCTTTATTGCAGCGAGAGCCTGCGGTCCCCTTTTTATAAGCTCCCCACACCATTCATTTACACGCTCATCAAGCTTTTTGTATGGCACAACGTCGTTTACCAAACCCATTGTAAAAGCTTCCTGTGCACTGTACTTGCGGTTTAGCATCCACATTTCCTTTGCCTTTTTTCTTCCCACAACTTGCTCAAGATACCATATGCCAAAACCCGCATCATAGCTTCCCATAGCAGGGCCAACCTGCCTGAATATGGCTTTATCTGATGCTATTGATAAATCACATATAGCCTGAAGCACATTGCCGCCGCCCACAGCATAGCCGTTAACCGCCGCAATCACAGGCTTTTGAATCTTGTCTATAAGCTCATGAAGATCGACTATTGGCATTGTCGCCCCATAGTGATAGCCGATTTTTTCAGCTTTTTCTCCGCCTATACAGAAAAACTTATCACCTGCCCCGCGAAGCACTGCTGCTCGAACTGTCTTATCTTTCCTTACATCTGAAAAAGCATCAATCATCTCCTCAACAGTTTTCACCCTGAACATGTTCCCTTTTTCAGGTCTGTTGATTATTATTTTGGCTATGCCCCCAGACTTCTCATATTTTATGTCTTCATATTCCATTATCTTATTACCTCCACAAAATGCCTATGCGTGCTCTATTTTATACCGTCTGTCATCTCGCCGGCTATTGAAGAGCAGAGTTCCCATGACGTAAGTTCAAAAGACTTTTTACTCAGGCTTATAAGCGATGTAATGGGCGATGGGAAAAGACTTGCCCACTCAAAAGGTACAGTCGGGAAAGTCCCTCCAATATTTTTGAGACTTCTTGCGCTTTTCCAAACCGTATTGCCTGTCGCCGCATCTACGATGTTGATCTCTACCTCAACAGTTACAACTGAATAAAGTACCATGTACAATGCATCCTGCCTTTTTACAGCGCCAAAGAGAATCAAATCTGCGCCAAGCATTTTCCCAAGTTCCTGAGGAGTAAGCTTTTTTATGTCATCAGTAGTAAATATCCCCTTAGAGTCAAGAATGGAATCAATTTTCCAAAGCTCAATATCTTCGAGCTTTGCAGTTGATAATGCTCTGTAAAAATTATTCCTTATCATTGCTGCCGCATCAGGATGGGAAGAATAGTTTTCAAAAGGGAGTATAGCCATTTTAACCTGTTGTCCGCCTTCACAGTATGGCAAAAGCGGAGAAGCCGTCTTTTTCCCCGCCGTCGTGCAGGAGGAGGCTAAAATTGCAAAGGCTATTGTAATCAGCATTAAGCGTTTCATAGTTTTTTATTATACCACAAAAAAAGACTTTTTAAACTATTGTCTCTCTATTTGACAAAAGACATCCTTGAATATAAAAGTTATATGTTCATAAGTGATAAGAAAAGGAGACTGCTGATGTTTGAAGAGCTTAAGAATATCGTAGGTGAAGATGACGCTGCATTCGACTCAAATGAGTTAAAGCAGTACAGCCATGACATGGCTTCAATACCCCGTGTTTTCAGGAAACTCGCAACTTCAATGGCTGACGCTGTCGTGCGCCCTCAGTCAACAGAGGAAGTAAGCGCCATCATGAAGTTCGCCGCTGAACGGAAAGTCTCTGTTATTCCGCGCGGCATGGCATCATCTGCCCTTGGAGGTGTAATACCCACCAAAGGCGGCATAATAATAGACATGACCAAGATGAACAGGCTCATAAAGGTGGACAATGCGAATGAAACTGCCGCAGTTGAGGCAGGCATTGCATGGCAGAAACTTGATCTTGAGCTCAAAAAACATGGCCTCTGCGTAAAATCCTATCCTACCAGCGCCCCATCAAGCACTGTCGCAGGTTGGATATCGACCGGAGGTTTTGGCGTAGGCTCTCTTCAATACGGGCACATTCGAGAGCATATAAAGGGGATGACCATAGTAACACCTGACGGAAAGATAAAAGAACTTACTGTACCCGCTGACAATGAATTGATAAATGCGCTTGTTGCAACTGAGGGAGAAATTGCCATAATCACGGAAGTAATATTAAGCCTAAGAAAGCTTCCTGAAACAACGGCAACACTACTGCTCGAATTCAAAGACGATTCGTCACCTTTAAAATTCATGAATGAAGTCACAGCTTCCGGCATAGCGCCTTACTTTATGAAGTTTGAAAACAGCGCTTCATCAAAAGCAAGGGGAGAGCTTGAGTCCGAAGCCGGTCATAAAATAGAAAACTCAACTGTTATAGTCCGTTTCGAGGGAAACAACTGCGAAGATGTTCTGGCAAAAACAAAATCCATCGCCGGCAAATACGACACAATTGAGCATGATGCAGATACAGCATCGCACCACTGGGATGAACGTTTCTATCCAATGAGAGTAAAAAAGAAAGGTCCGTCTCTTCTTGCCGCAGAATTTATCGTATCATATGATTCACTTGAAAAAGTAATTAATGAGACAAACTCGTTATTCAAAAAGCGCGGCATAGAAGTAATGACCGAGGTTCATATCATTGCCCCCAAGAAGGCGCTTGTGATGGCAACCTATCTCACAGATGAACGAAAAACAGAAAAATACATAGAGCATCTGTTGATTATAGACTCTGCCCTCAAGATTGCTTTTAAACACGGCGGCATGCCTTACGGCACCGGAATATGGAATGCGATATATATCAATAAGAGATTCAGCTCAAAAGAGCTTGAATCTTTAAAGTCACTAAAGAAAAAATTAGATCCTAGCTCTATCTTAAATCCGGGGAAGTTTTTCGAGTTCAGGACAAAGTTCGGTCCTGTCCTGCCATTTCTCCATTCCCTTGGAATGATGGGAGGAGGAAAGCTTGCAAGTTTAGGCCTTAAAATAATGGGACCATCAATTGAAGGAAAACTTGAAGGTGATGCGCCTAGCGGTTTGAAAGATATAGAAAAACATGCGCAGGATTTATGGAGCTGTGCCAAGTGCGGATTCTGCGTTGCAGTGTGCCCCACATTTGAAGAAATAGGATGGGAGGGTTTGACTGCTCGCGGAAAGATTCACACTGTAACTGAAGCGCTTAAAGGTGAAAACCCTGAGTTTTCCAAAGAGTTTGTTGAGAGGGCATATCAGTGCACCACATGCGGAGCATGCAGAGAAGTATGCCAGACCGGTATCGAAACCATCGAGCTCTGGGAAAGTATGAGGAAGATGTTCTGGGATATGAAACTAGGTCCCCTTGAACAGCATGAGGCATTGATAAAGAGTATCAAGAACTATGACAACCCATTACAGCAGCCCCGCACAGGCCGCGACAGATGGATGCGCATGGCAACAAAAGAAGGCAGAGTAAAAGAGAAGATAAAAGACATCTCAAAAGACAAAGCTTCTATGCTTTACCACGTTGGGTGCATAGGGTCATTTGATGCCAATGTAAAGGAAGTCGCATACAACACCGCCTTCATACTTCAGTCAGCAGGGGTTGATTTCGCAGCCCTCGGAAAAAAAGAGCTTTGTTGTGCCAGCACATTGAAAAGAGTGGGCGACGGCGAGTTTGACAATGTAGCAAGGAAGACCCTTGACCTTTATAACAGCTTAGGTGTGGAAACAGTCGTTACATCATGCTCAGGCTGTTACAAGACATTCAAAGATGACTACCCTCTTCTTGGAGATGTGAACTTCAAGGTGAAACATATAATCGAAGTCCTTGAAGAACTTATCAACGAAGGCAAACTCAAATTCAAGAAAGACCTCAACATGAAGGTCACCTATCATGACCCTTGCCACCTCGGACGCCACACTAAACTTTTCGAACCACCGCGCAATGTCATAAAAGCGATTCCCGGCATCGAGCTTGTCGAGATGGAAAGGAATAGGGAGAACTCCCGCTGCTGCGGAGCAGGCGGTGGATTCAGGATCGCCTACCCTGACGTGCAGGCAAAGATCGCTGTAAAGAGGGTACAGGATGCGGAAGAAACCGGCGCAAGTGCAATCGTCTCAGGCTGCCCATTCTGCTATGCAGGAATCCAGACAGCCATAGGTGCAACAGGCTCGTCTTTAAAGATGATGGACATCACCGAGATAGTCGCAATGGCACTGGAAGAGTGATCTGTTGTTGGCAGATTGAAAGTTCAACTTTCAATTTGCCAATAGTTGAAATTAAATAGGCGCTGTCCATATTTTTTTTCTCCAATAGAAATGCAATATCTGTGGTTGTTAGCCCTGCACGCTGAATGATTCATAGAAAAGGGGACGCAACCCTATTTTCTGTTTTCTCTGTTATGCCTGCACAGAGCGAGACCATAGAGTATCGGGTGCAATATCAATATTCCCCGGCCATACCACAGTACCATATTGGACAGACGCCTTGAAGAATAGCGGAGAGTTAAGGAGTTTGACAAAAGGCTTTTTATCTAAAAAAGGTTTCATATCAAATAATCGTTTCTCGCCATTTTCAAAAACAAGTTCTAAAGTATAATCATCACGAGTTTTTACACTGATGACATCAAGTAGTGCTTCCACAATATTCTCCGCTAATTAAACGGGCGCTGTCCCTATTTTCTTAATAGTATGTAATTTCTTCATCCAATACTTTTTACAAAAAAGGGTTGCGTCCCCTTTTTAAAATGTATTTTTTTCATCCAATACTTTTAATTATCTCTTTTATCTCGTCTGCTGATTTTTCAATGCCGGCGCCGAGGCTTAGAAGCTCTGAGACCTTATCAAGCGTTATCTCTGAAGCCATCAGCATAAAGAGAGGGCAGACGCCAAGAGTATAAGCAAGGGCGTTAAGCTCCTCGCGGCTTGCATCACTTGTTGAAAAGACTTTTTTATTTGGAGCCCAGGCACTAAAAGACGACGCGGCTTTCTCACCCCATGCATCGCTATATGGCTCGACATTGTCAGCTCCGCTCTGAGAAAGGGATGTCACTGCATCTTCAACCTCTGCGAATGTTTTCCCCTTCCCTGCTATCGCCTTTGCAACCTGCACTGGTTCAAGCCCAAGCTTTGCGGAAAGCTCTAAAACTCTTCCTGCATCAGCAGAAGAAAAGCCAGCAGCTTTAAGCTTTATCGCTGAAGCTAAATCTGTAAGTAAAAATCCCGGTGCATCCACTCCGTCAAGTGCGCATGCCTGCGGGGATTCATTGTATTTTAAAAATGTATTGCAGTTATAGGGACACGCAAAGCAGCCTATCATGCGGTGGATTGATGGCGCTGCCCATGATGCGGTCTCTCCTGCCCCGATTGCTTCCGAACAGGCAAGTATCCCATACTTTCCTTTAATGCTTCCGCTTATTATCTCTTTCTTTAAGCCTGCGCAGCCATCAATAAAATCCTGCGACGATTCTATCTCGATCAGACCAAGACCTCTGAATGCAACCGCCTTCAAATTCTTTGCGCCGAAAACTCCTGCTATATTCCATTTGTCCGCAGTGCCCCAATAGTTATGGCAAAGCTGTGCTGCCTTTGAACCGTTCTCCCCTGCAACGCCGATTGAAATAACCTGCACAAGGTCCTCTGCCATGTCTTTGCGCAGAGCTTCGGTGATCTCCCAAGTTGATTTTCCCCAGTACTGGCCGGCATCATTCAGGTCACCGATCTCATCATGGAGCCAGAGATAAACAGGCTCTTCAGACTTTCCTTTTATAACGACAAAATCAAAGCCTGAGAGTTTAAACTCCATACCGCCATTAAGCAGTATTGGGAAATGCACAACCTCGCCATTCAAAGGACTCTTGCATGTAACTATCGCAGCCGCTCCTCCGGGAAAGAGCGTGCCTGTGAATGGTCCACAGCCAATTACTATTGGGTCATCACTTTCATATTCTTTATAAAGAGCGAGATTTGCCTTAGCTCCGCCAATATGGCTATTAAAGAAATCAGCTCCGCATCCTTTCTCGTTCACTTCTCCTTCACTCAAATCTACTATCAGGATCCTGTCATTATATAAGCCGGGCATTTGAATCCTCCGTTTTTTTATTAATTAATGTTTATTCCTTAAGCAGTGCGCCTGTGGGGCAGAATCTCACGCAATTGTATTCTTCGGCGTTAGCGCATAGATCGCATGTAGGCCTGATAAGTATAGGCTTTGCTGAAGCGCTCTCCGAGCCGCCTGATGAACCGCTTCCCGGTTTCTTGCTTTCAATCCCCTCGGGCTTTCCAATCAGTATGTCATCTTTCCTTTTCACCATTATGCCAAAGTAGTTCTTCTTCTCAGCACCCCTGTAAATCATAATACTTGATGAAAGCGTAGTGAAAGCATCATCATGGTAGTACCCGCAAGCCATCTCGCAAGAAAGACAGGCAATGCATTTTCCCGGATCAACTTTAAGTGCCATCTTAGTCCCCTTGTCTTTATAAATTTAACACCCTGAAGATAGCCGTTTTATATTAAAAGACTTAAACCATAGTCAATACGAAATATTGGAAATTTAAGGTAAATTGTAATATGCTATAAGAAAATATTAAGAGGATTTATGCCTGAGACAATCTTGAAAGCTTGTGTAGTTGATGACGACGACTTAATGCAGATGGTTATAAGGGATTATCTGATTTCAGAGGGATTCTCGTCTGTAAATGCTAAAAGCGACATTACACACCAGTGTTCTTTCTTCAAAAACAGGGAAACAACTTGCCCAAAGAATGAGCCATGCAAAAACCTTCTAATACTTGATAACAGACAGGTCTTTTCAGAAGGTATTCAATTTCTCGAATACATTGACAACATAAAATGCTCTTGCTCCAGGACCTTCAAGATACTATATACCTCAGATACTATTTCGAGAGACAGCCAGAAAATGTTGGATGAACTTGGAGTAAGACTTGTAAAGAAAACCATGAACCACAAAGAAGATCTTTTTCCGGTAGTAACTGCTTACAGAAAATGGCTGAAACAGAATCATTGATGTTTTAAATTAAATGGACTATCTTGTACTTAACTAAAAAAAATGATTTAAACTTTTTGAACTTTATTCTAAAAGATATTTAAGTAACTAAAATCTCTTCTAAGGAGAAGTACTAATGATAAAAAAGCAAACTCTCTTGTCAATTATTATGGCACTGGCTTTTTCACTGATTCTTTTTTTGCCAAACGTATATTCAATGCAGGGTACCGGAAGCGGTGGTATGGGCGGTGGCATGTCAAATGGATCCGGCAATGGGGATATGAGTGGTGGAATGGGACAGGGGTCTGGTGGTGGAGATATGGGAAGTGGTATGGGTCAAGGATCTGGCGGTGGAGATATGGGTGGCGGCATGAGCGCTAAAAAGAAACCGATGGTCATGAGTGTAAATATTTCTCCAAAGAAAACAATTGTACCTGCCGGAGAAACAGCTATTTTTACCGTGACAGTTAAAATTAAAAACAAAGCAAGCAAGAAAGTCATATGGTCTGTTACAGGGGGCAGTGCCAATGGAACCATAGCTGCCAATGACCTGACTTCTGCCACTTACACGGCACCGGCGGAAGTTACCGAACCGAGGACAATTAAAATAGTTGCCAAAAGTAAAATGAGTAAAATGAAGAAATCAATAGCTATGGTCACACTTATTCCGGCAGTATCGAGCGGAGACACCATCACCATTTCCAATTTTGCTTTCAGCCCTGTCAACCTGGGCGCAGTTCCCGGAGCAGTAATCACAGTGACTAATGAAGATGAATTTACTCATACCGTGACAAGTGCTTCAAAGCCGCTTAATTATACGAAAGGTTCTGTAAAAGGGATTTCATTTGACACAGGCTCGTTCATCAACACAGATGGAAGCAAAACAATAGAAATTCCTGTCACCGCTACCGTTGGCACTGTAATTCCTTATTTCTGTACTGAACATACGAACACAATGACAACCAAAAATGGGTTTATCACAATAGTCAATCCCGCAGAAATAACTATTTCTGTATCTCCTGAAAATGCCACAATAGAGTCAGAAGGTACTGCTCAATTTACAGCAACCATAACAGGAACGCTTGACGAGGTTGTTACATGGACCGTTGACGGAGGAGATGCCAATGGAACAATCGATACAAGCGGACTTTATACTGCGCCTGTTCTGACAACAACAATGAAATCAGCCGTTGTAAGGGCAACGAGCAATGCTGATCCAGCGCAATCCTCAACAGCCTCAGTTACCCTTGTCCCAACTATAACTAACGGGGATACGATAACAATCTCCGGATTGACGTTCAGCCCTGTAAACCTCGGAGTATCACCAGGAGCAGTAATCACAGTTACTAATACTGTTGGTTTTGACCACTCTGTGACAAGCGCATCTGAACCGGAGGTTTATACCAATGGAGCCGTTAACGGTATTTCATTTGATACAGGACTTTTCTTAAGCTCAAGCGTTACAATTGAGATACCTGTTACAGCAACAGTCGGCACTGTTATCCCGTATTACTGCTCACAACATATGAGCTTAATGACACCTAAGAATGGTTTTATCACTATAAAGTAAATTATAACAACTTATAAACTGTATTTAAAACAGACGGGGAAAATACCAGGGCAATATGCCCGATATAATCGAAGGATATCTCTTTAGAGTCCGGAGCAATCGAATTTTCCGGCGGCAGTATTATGTTGTCAAAGGTACTCCAAATCGAGAACATCTTTATATTGCCGGGGAGTCTCTTTTCATTTAAATCTTTTAAAAATGAACTTCCTGTCTTCATTTCACCACAGCACTTACCAATATGGAGTCCGGCCAATGCAGTGCCAAGGTGCGGGCTTCCGATCGTTATGAGCTTTCCTATCACACCTGCATCCGGTGAATTTACAGCATAATATCTCGCTGCTATTCCTCCCATACTGTGGCAGACCATATCTATTTCTTCGATGCCGCAGGATTTTATTTCCTTGACCTTTGCTGAGATGAGTCCGGCAAAATGCTCTATGGATGCAAATGGGGGACTTAGTGTGATATCAAAAATATTTTCAATACCTCTTCTTCGTAAATAATATTTCATAGGAATAAGCATGGAGCGGTTATGAATATAGCCGTGTATCAGCAATACTCCCTTTCGCTTTTTATTTAGTTTAGCCTGCGGTTTTACGCTGGAGTCGAATATCCCGAATGGGTAAAGAAGTATGGCAGCCGTTACCGAGACAAACTCACCAAAGATTCCCAGAATGATTTTGAGAGGATGAAAGGCATGATGCTTATTTTTTTTAATCGCAAGTCTGGAGCAGATTATAATTTTTACGACAAAAGAAAGACATGTCCAGATGAAACAGCCAATTATAAAAAAGAGCAAAACTCTCATTTATTTCTCAGGTATTCTTCAGGATAAAGTTTTTTTCCGGGAAAAGAACCTTTCTGTAACTGTATCAAGGACTGAATAAACAGCAGGCACAACAACGAGTGTAAGCATCATCGATGTCAACAGCCCGCCTATTATTGAAAGAGCCATGGGCGCCCTGAATTCAGAACCCGGAGCATTGCTGAGAGCAACCGGCAGCATACCCAGTATCATGGCAAGTGTTGTCATAAGAATAGGACGAAGCCTTGCCGGACCTGCCTGAAGTATTGCATCTTCCTTTTTAAGCCCTCTGCTCCGAAGTGTATTAGTATAATCAACAAGAAGTATGGCGTTCTTCGTAACAAGCCCGAGGAGCATTATTATGGCAAACATCGTCGACATGGCAAAATGCATACCAAATAAAAAGAGGGTAATGACCGCACCGACTATAGCAAGCGGAAGTGAGAGCATTATGGTGAAGGGATGAACGAATGAATTAAACTGGGATGCCAGCACCATGTATATGAATAAAATTGCAAGGATAAAAGCCTGGCCCAATGTTGAAAAAGCCTCTCCCATTCTTTCGGCCTGCCCTCCAAAACCCATCTGGTATCCTGGTGGAAGCTTGATGTCGGTGATCTTCCCCTTTATGTCCTTTACCACAGCACTCAAAGGGATGTCTCTCAGCCATGACTGAACCAGCACTTCCCTTTGCCTGTTTTTCCTTCTTATCTCCGTAGGTCCTTCTTTCTGGTCTATGGAGGCAATCTCTCCCAGCGCAATATCACGGCCGCCTTTAAACTGCTGCCTGAAAGAAATATTTTCAATGTCCGCAGTGCTGTCACGGTCAAGCTTAGCAAGCCTTACTCGTATGTCATACTCCCTGTCGCCTTCCCTGTACTTAGACGGGACTATCCCTTCGATCATGGACCTTAAATTAGTTGCCACCATTCCGGTGCCAAGACTCATGTCGCTTGCCATATCCCTGTCAATGCTGACTTCAAGCTCGGGACGTCCTTTTTCAAATGATGACGACACGTCAACAGTGCCGTTCACGCCTCTGACGATGGGGAGAAGTTTCTGTGAGACATCAGAAAGGACATTAAAATCCTCCCCCCGCACATAAATGCTTACAGGGGCTTCCTGGCCTTCATCCATAGTCCTGCTGTTTACCATTATCTTGTCTGCCGGAAGGTCCGAGAGGGCAACTCTTATCTGTTCTTTGATCGCTTCCTGGGTAAGTCCGGACTTTCTCTCTCCCTTCTTTGTGCAATATACATCAAGGTGCGCATTGGTGACGTCATTAAGCTGGCCGATGGCCGTGAATATCGTTATCACATCCGGGTTTTTCTTTATAAGTTTTTCAGCAGCCGTTGCAATACCGTTAGTCCTTTCAAGTGATGTTCCGGGGGGCATTTTGATGGTAACGCTTATTTCTCCCCTGTCCTCGGCAGAAAAGAACTCCACTCCAATGAAGGGAAGAAGGACAAGGGAGCCTATAAAAATCCCCATTGCGCCGAGTATGACTGTTTTTTTATTAGCCAGTGTCCATTTAAGGATTTCCCTGTATTCATTGTCGAGGGCTGAATAAAATTTTTCAAGCTTGTTTGAAATCCTGGTAAAGAATGTGTCCTTCTCTTTTTCCTCTTTTGAAAGAGGACGCATGAAATAAGCCGAAAGCATTGGATCAAGAGTGAAGGAGACAAAGAGCGAGACCATGACCGCAAAAGCCGCTGTCAACCCGAAGGATTTGAACCATTTCCCGATCATGCCGGTCATAAAAGCTATCGGAAAGAAAACCGCGACGATACTGAAGGTGGTAGCCATGACCGCAAGGCCTATCTCGGCAGTCCCGAATGAAGCTGCCTCCTTGGGCGACATCCCCTCCTCCATGTGACGGAAGATATTTTCCCTCACCACTATGGCGTCATCTATGAGAACACCCACGATAAGGGACAATGCCATGAGCGTCATTATATTTATTGAAAAGCCCATCACATACATGAAAAAGAAAGTCGTGATAAGCGAGGTTGGCAGCGAAAGAGCACATATCACAGTGCTTCTCCAATCATGCATAAACAGAAAAACAATAAAGACCGCCATTATGACGCCTACAATGATAGATTCCCTTACATTTGCCACATCCTGTTTTACAAGCAGGGAATCATCCCTGATGACAAAAACATTATAGTCCTCGGGAAGCAGTTTCTTAATGTCGCTGATCTTGCTGACAATGTTGTCGCAAAGAGCAACCGTGTTTGAACCGCTTTGTTTTTTTATTGCCATTGAAACCGCATCAACACCATTTATCCTTGCTATTCCCCGCAGATCCTTGAAACCGTCAACAACCTCGGCAATGTCTCTCATATAAACCGGAACATTGTTGTTCTCGGTGATTATTATGTTCCCGATCTGATCTATGTTCGTAAATTCACCCTGAGTCCGGACGACTATCTCTCTTGATTCATTGTCGATTCTTCCTGCAGGGACATTCACGTTCTCGCTTTTAAGGGTTGAGATGACCTGCTGTATCGGAATGCCGTAAGCCTTCAGTCTGCCCTGCCTCAGGTTGACCTGCACTTCACGTTCAAGTCCTCCAACCATCTCAATGGATGCAACATTCTCGATCTGTTCGATTGCAGGTTTTATGACGTTTTCTACACTGTCTCTTATCTCAGATGACGGGCGCGGTGCAGAAACACCAAGCCACATGACTGGCCTTGATGCCGGGTCTAATCTTTCGATTACAGGCTCTTTGACCTCTTCCGGAAGCTGGGCTTTCTTTTGGAATACCTTTTCCCTGACTTCAATGCTTGCCAGCTTTATTGGGATCTCAAATTCGAATTCGAGGACTATCCTTGACATTCCTTCAGTTGTTATGGAGCTTATGTTTTTTATGCCGTTAACCGCACTCACCGCTTCTTCAAGAGGCTTGGTAACGGTTGTTTCCACTTCCTCCGGGCTGGCACCCGGGTATAATGTGGTCACAGTAACGAATGGCGGCGAGATATCAGGAGTTTGCTCAACATTAATATAGGCTATTGAAACAACTCCAAGCACCATGAGTGCAACGATCATCATCGCCGCGAAAACCGGGCGGTTTATCGATATATCAGAAAGGACCATCAGACAGAACCTTTTCTGATGCTTGCCTGATCGTAGAGGCTTGCCTTGTTTGACGTGACAACTTCTTCACCTGACTTAATCCCTTCAATTACCTGTATCATGTCACCATAACTCACCCCGGTCTTTAACTGCCTCATGTTTGCCTTCCCGCCGTTAAAGACAAAGGAATACTCCTTACCTTCTCTTTTCATGACCGCATCGCGAGGTATCATGACTGTGTTCTTTATGGTGCCCATATCGATCTCAATTTCAGCAAACGAACCTGACCTTAGCCTCATACCGCTGTTTTCAACTTCTACTTCGCAAACAGCTGACCTTGAAAGCTGGTCAAGACCGGGAGAAATCCTTTTCACCTCGCCGGCAAACTTTTCATTTCCCATGGAAGACACCGAAACCAAAGCAGGCATCCCCTCCTTAAGAACCTTTACGTACTTTGCAGGGACATTGATCCGTACTTTTACGACGCTAAGGTCTTCAACCCTGAACAGCGGTACTGAACTGCCTCCGTTTGAAGAATAGACCATGGCACCCATATCATAATTTTTCCTTGTTACAACGCCGGCTATTGGAGACCTTATCCAGCAATTTGAGAGATCCTGCTTGGCAATATCAAGCTGCGCCTTGCGGGAGTCATTTGCCTGCGCCTCAGAAAGCGAAAGGGAAGCCAACGATGACCTGTAATTATCGAGGGACTTTTCAAATTCCTGGTCTGAAAGCATTCCATTTTTTTTCAGGGTCTCTGCTCTCTGATATTCATTCCTTGTCCTTTCTATGCTTGCCTTTGCCTTCTCAAGGTCTGCCTGTGCGACCTTAAGCGCTGCTTCAGCCTCTTTAACCTTCAAGTCAAGCTCCTCATGCTCTATTATCGCAAGGACCTGGCCCTTCCCGACTGCGTCCCCAATATCAACATTCACCTTTTCAATTTTTCCTGAAGCTTTTGTATATATGTCAACGCCAGCATTTGGACAAACATCTCCCGATATTGTGATTACGTTTCTTATATCACCGTTTACTGCGCTTACAGTCCCGACTACAATCCTTGAGTCTTTTGATGTTGCGGCCATTCCCTGTCCTTCTATAACCGACTTATAAACCCTGAAACCCAAAAATAGAAATGCGATAACAGAAACCGTAATTATGATTTTTTTTCTTCTGCTACCAGCGATTGTCATTGTTTAGCCTCCGTTGTTTTCTGGTATTTCTGTTTTATGTTGGTGCTTAAACGTTCAAAAGTATCTATGAGAAGCATCTGGTCGTCTTCGTTAAGCATGCGAAGCATGGTTTCAATCCTTTCCCTGCGGACCTTCCAGAGCAATGATGATGTTGAGGAGCCCTTCTTGGTCAGGCTTACATTCACTATCCTCCTGTCAGTATTGTCCTTTCCTCTTTTGACGAATCCGTCGCGCACCATGCGGTCAATTATCCCGGTAAGCGTACTCATATGAATTCCCATCCAGACCTTCAGCTCGCTCATGGTTGCTATTTTCTTCTCTCTCAAAAACATCATTGCTATGAACTGAGCCTCTGTGACCTTGAAATCGGAAAAACGATACCGGTCCTTTTCGCGGATTATGGAAAAAAAGTCCCTGAAGGCTTTTTCAAAGCGCTCAGTCTTCCCGCGGAAACCATTGTTATTATTTTTTTTCATGAATTCAAAATTATTATTTTAGTTGAGTTTATAGCCGTGCTTGGCAATACAAATATTATTCATCACAAATAGTTTGTCAAGCAAAATACTTTTCGCAAAATGTAAAAGTTATGGAGCTGCCTTTTAATTCTGATTTTTTGGTTTGTCATTCCGCACTTGATGCGGAATCCAGATTTAGTCATTATTTCTGGATCCCCTCTTTCGAGGGGATGACATAAAAAAGAGGTGATGACATAACAAGAACAGAAGATGACAAGAAAAAGATGCGTGAATTACAGGGAGAATGTCTTACGGAAGGACTGCATTCAGGAACAAGTAAATCAATGCGGCAAAGACTGCTGATGCGGGCAATGTAAATACCCATGCATATATTATCTTCTTTCCGATGCCCCATCTTACGGCTGAAAACCGGCGTGCCGAACCTACGCCCAAAACACTTCCTGTTATTACATGCGTTGTGCTTACTGGAAGCCCGAGAAATGCTGCAAAGAAAAGAAGACCCGAAGCTGATGTTTCTGCCGCAAACCCGTGTACTGGCTGAAGCTTTATCAGGTTCATACCAAGCGTCTGTATGACCTTCCATCCTCCAAGCGCGGTTCCCAAAGCTATGGTAAGAGCACAAAGCAGAATTACCCATACCGGCACATCAAGCGTTGTCTGGACGCCTGCAGAAACAAGAGCCATCGTTATCACTCCCATTACCTTCTGTGCATCGTTTGTACCATGGCTTAATGCCATAAAACTCACGGAAATAAGTTGAAGTTTTCCAAATATGCTGTTAACTTTTCGCGGGGCCCAGTTTGCAAACATCTTATTAAGTACGCGCATTAAGATAAGTCCGAATAGCATTCCAAGGACAGGCGAAATAAGAAGTGCAAGGAATATCGGGGTAAGACCCTTGATATTTAAAACTCCCATGCCATGACCTATTACTGCCGACCCCATAATCCCTCCTATGAGAGCGTGCGAGCATGAAATCGGCAAGCCAAATTTTGTTAGTGCGATAGTCCATATTGCCGCGCCTATCATAGATGCGAGGATTACTTTTGCATCAAGGATAGAAGGGTCAACTATCTTGCCTGCAATACTTTTTGCCACCTTAGTGCTTACAAAGGCTCCAACGAAGTTCAATGTGGCAGAAAGGACTATGGCTTGTATTGGAGAAAGAACACGCGTTGAAACGACAGTGGCAATCGCATTGGCAGAATCGTTCCATCCATTTGAAAAATCGAAAACAAGGGCTGCTAATATTGTTAAGGCGAGAAGGAATAAAGTATAGTCAATCACAACGCGTATAATATTGAAGGTCTGATAATTTTATTTGCCGCCTGCAAATTATGCATTTTTAAGAACGATTCCTTCGACAACATTTGCGACATCTTCACACTTGTCAATTGCAGTCTCAAGATTCTCATAAAGTTCCTTCCACTTTATAACTTCAAGCGGCGGAAGATTATCAGAAAAAAGCTTGGCAACAGATTCACGAAGAAGAGCATCCCCCTCGTTCTCAAGGCGATTTATCTCAATGCAGGAATTAAGAATCTGTTCCGGTTTTTTGATGTTTTTAAGTTCAGTTATTGCCTTTGCTACTTCATTGACAGATTTCACAAGGACATTTACAAGCGCTTTTGCTTCCTCTGTAGGCACTTGCACATTGTATAATACCATCCTTGAAGCTACTGCATCAATGTAATCCAGAATATCGTCGAGGCTTTTGATAAGGGAGTAAATATCCTCTCTGTCAAGAGGAGTGATAAAAGTGAGGTTTAACTTTTCTATGGTGCTGTGGGTTATTATATCCCCTTCATGCTCAATTTCCTTGATATGACTCGACTTTGAGACAATATCCGTATAATCATGTATAAGCTGTTTTAGCAAATCAGCGCCAACTACAACGTTCTTGGCGCCTTTTTCAAAAAGATCGAAAAATTTCTGTTCTTTGGGGAAGAGCTTCAATTATGGGAAATCTGCCTGTTTTAAGAACGTGTTATTTCTTTTCAGTTATAATGGCTATGGTCTTTACACCTGCTGCCTTACATATATCCATAACCTCTATTATACTGCCGTATATAAGTGAACCAGCCGCCTTAATGAATACTGTCTTGTCATCCCTTGTTGAAAGCATCTCGCGGAGCTTTCCTTCGAGTTCCGCACGAGCAACGCCTTCCGAGTTAACGTCAATTGATGAATCAGGTCTTATACTTACAACCAGGGTTTTCTTTTTGTCCTCTTTGTCCGGTTTCTTCTGGCTTGTACTTTTTTCCGGAATATTGATGTCTATCCCCTTTTGCATCAAAGGGGTCACCACCATAAAGATAACAAGCAAAACAAGAACTATATCAATAAGGGGAACAACGTTGATTTCGTTTTTTACCCCTTTGCCGCCTACATCCATACTCATTTTACATTCCTCCGCACAGCACTATGTTTAAAAAAAAGGGATTACTACCCTTTCTTTTCAGTCATCAGACCAACTTCCTTAATGCCCGCATTTTTACAAATATCCATTACTTCCATAATCTTGTCGAATGTCAAAGTCTCATCCGCTTTGATATAGAGGGATTTTTCCTCTCTGTTGCTGAACAGCCCTGTAAGCTTCTCTTCAAGTCTGTCAGTTGAGGCGATTTTGTCAGATTCAAGGTACATCTGACCATCCCTCTTTACCGTTAGAGTAACCTTGACCGCTTCCTTTTTAGTGGCTGAAGCCGCCTTTGGAAGCCTTACATCCACTCCCTTCTGAAGAAGAGGAGTTACAACCATGAATATAACAAGAAGCACAAGGCATACGTCAATTAGCGGTACAACATTTATATCGGACTTGACATTCTTTGTCCCGCCGGCTTCCATTCCCATTATTTAGTCGCCTCCTTGAGAAGATAATCAACGAGTTCAGATGAAGAGTTATCAATCTCAACAACATAGTTTTCTGTCTTGGTAATGAAGAAATTGAAGAAAACAACCGCAGGAATTGCAACACCAATACCGAGCGCTGTTGTAACAAGAGCTTCAGCTATACCTGCTGATACGGTAGCAAGTCCGCCAGAGCCGCTCGTTGCCATAGCCTGGAATGAATTGATGATTCCAAATATAGTTCCAAAAAGTCCGACAAATGGAGAAATACTGCCTACTGTTGCAAGTCCGCCTGTTCCTTTTTTAAGCCTTGCTACTTCTACTGCTGTTTCCCTCTGGATAGCCCTAGATGCAGCCTCAATCTTATCTTCAGAGGTCAATATCTGCTGAAGATTGGAAGATCCGCCCTCATTCAGCTTAAGTTCTTTCAAACCTGCGGCAACAACTCTTGCAACATGGCTTTTAGAAGCTTCTTCAGCCATAGGAAGAACTTCTTTTAGCTTGCCGGACTTGAAAGAGCTTGCAGATTGTGCAATAAAAGTTTTTGTCTGTTTCTTAGCCTGGTAGAATGTCCACCATCTTTCTGCAATAATGGTAAATGCATAGATTGAGCTACCGGCTAAGATAAAAACAACCGTCTTGGCAATAAGCCCCATACTTGTCCACATTTCAAGAAACGAAAACTGCATTTTAAAACCTCCTTTTAACTATATTTATTTATTTTATCCCTTAGCCCTTGGAGACAGTTCTAATTGAGCTTGAAAATTATCGGCGCATTATAATATACGCGGACCGCTTTCCCGCCAGCTATGGCAGGTGTAAACTTCCACTGGAGAATCGCCTGTACAGCAGCTTCCTCAAGGCCTATTCCCCTTGCTTTCGGCGGAACTACGGTCAATACTTTCGCACTTTCAACATTTCCTTTGGGCCCTATGACAATCTGGAGAATTACCGTTCCCTCAACACCTGCTTTAAGAGCAAGCTGAGGATAAACAGGATTTACTTTATCTTTTGGCTCAGGCTTTGTCATATCTGCCGTTATTATTCTTGGAGGCTCGATATCAAGCTCTGATTTAGCTTCAGGTGCTATATTACCCATAAATGCTGATCCTGCCGCACCTCCTCCTCCTCCAGTTGCTCCGCCTATTACCCCAAAACCACTACCACCTGCCTGTACCGGCTCAGAAGGTCCTGATGAAGGTGCATCAATGACAGGTCCCTGATCAACCCTTGCTGCCTCGACTTTAGGAGCAGCAACCTGCTGCGGAGCTGAGGCTGCAGGGGGGGGGGGAGGCGGGGGTGGAGCTGAAGGCGCCACCAGAGTTACCTTTACTTCTTTCTCTATCATCTGTGGAAACAATATTGGTATAGCTATTATAGTTCCAATTACAATGCCGTGGATAAGAAGCGAAACAGGAGCCATATACCATCTTTTACCATCCTGGCCGCCTTCTCCCGACTCTACAAGAGTGTCGAACACTAATTCGCCCTCCTTTCATATCTATTCTTTTTATTAATATTTATAGGATGTTTTGGAAAGAGTTTTTTTCGAAAATTGACATACATATCTTTTTCAAGATCAAGACATTCTTTTTCAATATCTTCCATATATGATATCTTCAATATAGTTATCTCCCTGAGCGGAATTCCTTATGAGAGTCGAGTGTCTTGTATATGTTTTTTATTCTTTGTCAATAAAAAAAACTACAGTATGCGTGACATATAAATGAGATATCTTATAGGTACTCCGGCAATACAAAAATCTTGACAGTACACCTCATGAAATATACAAACACCACATATTTTAGCAAGAAACTTTATTAAGGAGAGATACCATGTTGATAAAGAAATTCTCATCGCTCACTGTTGTTCTGTCTGTTCTGATTATTACAATTGCTATAGCAGGATGTGGAGACAAAAAAAAGAAAGAATTTGACGCACACATGAAACAGGGTGAAAGCTTCTATGCCCAGGGAGATTTTGAAAAAGCCATCGACGAATTCAAAAAATCTGCGGAGCTTATGCCGGCATCAGCAGATGCGAACCAGAACATAGCAGTATGTTATTCCAACCAGTTCCTTGCCATGAAAAGCCCGACAGAACATGAAAAGTGCGTAAATCTCGCTGAGAATGCTATCGCTTATTATAAGAAGACTCTCGAGCTTGATCCTGCAAGGGCAGAATCGCAGTTCAATATATCAAATGAATATGCAAAGATAGCATCGATGTTCATGGATGACGGAGACCTCGCTGAGGCACGGACATATTTTAAAAAGAAGATCGAGGTAGATCCTGCCGGTGCAGATGCTTATTATACGCTGGGTGTAATAGACTGGGGTCTTTGCTTTGCAGTACAAAAGCCTGAAGGACTTTATGGAATTGATGAATATGTAGATAAACTTGCAGCAAACGATACAGCGATTTCGGCAATTTCGAAAAGCGCAAAAATAGACAAGGTCAAGGCTGCTGAACTTGCAAAAGCTCTCAAGGCACCTGAGACAGATGTTGTAAAATCAATAAGCAAAGATTCTCTCATTAAACAGCTTAAAGAGATAAAGGACATAAAAGATGATCAGGTAAACAAGGTACTGGAATGTATCGGGACTTCACCAATCAATATGCTGAAATGCATAACAGAGAAGGCGCCTGATTTAAAATTTTCTCTGGCGAAACAGGCAAGAGCTATTCTGTCGAAAAATGTACGCAATATGTCAGACTATATCTCGTCAACTGTCGGGATATCAAAGGATCAGGCTGGCAAAGGTATTGAAGAGGCCGTCAATCATCTAAAGCTTACTGCCATAGATGACGGGTTTACATCAATTAAAAAAGCTCTCGAGATCAATCAGGAATCTCCTGACTACTACCAGTATATGACAATGCTCTATGTTGAAAAAATAAAAATAGAGGACAACAAGAGTGCCATTGATGAGGACTCAAAGAACGCGGAAATCAATTTCCAGAAGGCAAGCAGGCTCCGCGACAAGAAAAAAACCGATGCTGACGTGGAAAAAGAAGTCAAAATGTTCCGCGAGCAGTTAAAACAGCTTCTTGCTAAAAAGAAGTAAAACGCAAAAAAAATATTCCCCCTTTATTCCATTCTTCACAAAGGAGTAAAGGGGGATTGCTTTTTATAGCGATTTTGTAGTAATATGTTCACTCAAATGAAAAAATCACTGCTTATAATAATAAGTTTGCTCTCTCTCTCGTTTGTTTCCTGTTCAAATAGTGTTCCCTATATAAAAAATGACAATTTTGTTAAGCCTAATATCTGGGATGCACCGGAAATTAAAGTCAAGAAGCTTTCAGAGGAACAAAAGAAAATCTATTCAGAGCTAGGTGCCCCTTCCTATATCCTTGTCTATAAAGAAGCTGTTTCCGGAAGAGAAGAACCAAGAGCAGTACACGAATGGATTTATGAAAAAAACGATAATCTTCTCTGGTTCGTTGACGGAATACTTACAGACAAGATAGCAGTTGAAGTGCCCGGATTGAGAAAGGGCATATTCTCCTGGCAGCAGTAGCTTAGCAATAGGGGACGAGCAATAGGGGACGCAACCCTTTTTCTTGCACAGCAGTAACTTCGATAATAATCGGTTTGACAGATTCTCCATCAGGAGTAGTTTAGCTTGGCAGTTCCCCTCTGGCACTAAACAGCAGGTGCCTGCCGGGGAATCTGCCAAGCTAAAAAAAATCTAACCAATAATATAGCATGTCTGTTTTTTAGGTAATTCGTCTCTTATTTAGCGGTGGCTGCCTGCATAGGAGCGCATGAAGTTTTAAGCGAAATGCAGGCTGCCGCCGCTCAAAGATTGCATACAGTTTTATAAATAACTTTTTAAAAGACAGATAATCAAAAACTCATACTGTTTCAAACTTCTCTTCCCTGATCAAGAAAAAGGGTTGCGTCCCCTTATTTGGTTTCAAACTTCTCTTCATTGTATGCTCCGTTCTCTATTGTAAAAAGCCTGATCTGCGGCGCATCCTGGTTTGCCAGACAGACTATCATGTAATGGCAGTTAAAATATGCAAGGGCGATATCTTTTGAGGATGGCACTGGTTCTCCTTCCGGATGGGAGTGATAAATGCAGAGTAATTCAAGATGTTCATCATCGAGCCGTTTTAAAAGGCTGTATTGCTCAAGAGGGTCAGACTGGTATGAAACTTCGCTTTTATCTTTATTGGTAAGCCTTACAGATTCTGAAACTTCTCTTCCCTTCCCTATCAGGACTCCGCATCCTTCAAGGGGATATTCTTCTTTAAGATGTGATATTACTTCATCAATGATACTGCGGGGTATTACAAGCATACTCTATTCAACTACATCTCCCTCTATGGGATATACGTCTACACCCCAGCTTTTAAGGGCATCTATGGCTTTTTCTATCTCATCCATGGCGCCGGATATCTCAATATCCACCCATCCGGTATTCTCTTCAAACAGGGCTTTTCGCAGATTTGGGACAACCTCAAAATCCTTTACAAGACGGTAGATGATCGGTTCCTTTATTATCTCCCCTTTAAATACCAATCTCGCCTTGAAGACAGACATAGATTTTCTCCTTCCGGGTTGAACGTTATCAGCCTCCGGCTATTGCCGGTACTATTGATAACTCATCACCTTCTTTAACAGCAGTCTCGGTTCCATTCAGGAAGCGGATATCTTCCTCGTTGACAAAGATATTTACAAATCTCCTTATCTTCCCGTCATCATCGCAAAGTCTTCCCTTAATGCCGCTGTATTTTTTCTCAAGGTCGTCAATCACTTCCGCAACGTTCTTCCCTTCAGCATCAACGATCGCCTGCTGTGAGGTAAGTTTCCTCAGCGGCGTAGGTATTCTTACTTTTACTGCCATTTCAAGCTCCTTATAAAAAACTTATTTTTTTATCGCTGCTTCAAAATCGCGCAGATGCGGGTCTATCCTTATGGGTTTATGGAGAGCTCCTTCTACTGCCTCCTGTGTCTTAAGGCCGTTTCCCGTGATATACGCAACCGTTACTTCATCTTTTTTTATCTTACCATTTTCCGCAAGTTTTTTCAGCACTGCAATCGTGACTCCTCCTGCTGTCTCAGTAAAAATACCTTCCGTGGACGCAAGAAGTTTCATGCTATCTACTATCTCACTGTCATTTACAGTTTCGAAAACACCGCCGCTTTCTTTTACAGCTTTCAATGAATAATATCCGTCAGCGGGATTCCCTATGGCAATTGACTTTGCTATTGTATTAGGTTTTACTGGTTTTATGAATTCAGTGTTATTCTTATAAGCCGTCGCAACAGGCGAGCATCCTTCAGCCTGCGCTCCGTTCACTTTTATATCTGCACTGTCAATCAGACCCAGTTTCAGGAACTCATTGAACCCCTTACGTATCTTTGTAAGAAGCGAGCCTGATGCAACAGGAACAACGACCTGGTCAGGCGCCTTCCATCCTAACTGCTCTGCTGTTTCATAGGCAAGAGTCTTCGAGCCTTCTGCATAGTAGGGTCTGATGTTTATATTCACAAAGGCCCAGTTATATTCTCCTGCAACCTCAGTGCAAAGACGGTTCACATCGTCGTAATTGCCGTTGACAGCCACCAGAGTGGGGTTATAGATGAGGCTTCCGATTATTTTTCCTGCCTCAAGGTCACCGGGTATGAACACAAAGCACTTTAGCCCTGCTGCCGCTGCATTTGCAGCAACTGAATTTGCAAGGTTTCCAGTCGATGCGCAGGCGACCGTGTCGTAGCCGAATTCCTTTGCCTTTGAAAGAGCTACGGCAACTACCCTGTCTTTAAAAGACAAGGTCGGATGGTTGACAGCATCATTCTTTATATATAGCTCGTTAAGTCCAAGAAGCTTTCCGAGGTTGTTGGCTTTTATCAGCGGAGTAAATCCTGAGTTAGCTCCGACAACATCTTTCCCGCTTACAGGGAGAAGGTCGAGGTACCGCCAGAGGCTATTAGGTCCTTCAGTTATGCTTTGGCGGGATATTTTACTCCCGATATATTCGTAATCATAGTTGACTTCCAAAGGACCAAAACAGAACTCGCAAACATGTATTGCTTCGGCAGGGTATTCATTTTTGCATTCCCTGCATATAAGCCCTTTAATCTTACTCATTCCCGCTCCTTAAAAAAAATCATATCTTTACTTTATAAACCAATTTTTATCCGGATACCCAGAATGGCGAATTGAGGTATTCTTGAATATTTAATATAGCCTGCGTTGTCAATATAAATCTTTTATCATGTGCCAGCAAACAGACTATGTCCCTGATGGATGCGGAAGATAAGAGATGTATCAGAATAAAGTAAATGTTTTAACTGTAAGTATTAAATAATAATTCAAGCAATATTGTTTGAATAAAATTAAAAGCTAATAATTGGAGCGGCAGGATAGAAGATAGACAGTCTGCTGACAGGGATAATATGGCCTCTGAAACAGGTATTAAAAAAAGAGGAGAAAGGAAAATCCATATTCTCTGGGTTTCGTACCAATACACTCCACCTAAAGTAATTACCAGGAGTGTCAATACAGAGATGAATACAGTGTAACCCATATATTCATTTCCGGGATGTGATTTTCTGAACTTTTTTGAAATATAGACAAAGAATATGCCTGTTGAAGCAAACCCCATAAAAGTGAAATAAGCTGCGAAATCAGATATCCTGGTGACAACAAGACTCTCAAAATATTTCCAGCCAACAAAAGGGACTTTCATGAATCGCATATTGTTTACCACTGCTGTTGTTAAACATTCTCTGATATTGAATCCGGTCAGATAATATATGAAAAAATAAATTGTCATGAACGTCATGGATACTATCAAAAGATCAAGGAAGAGCATCCCGGCTTTCCGTATGTCCCTGCGTAAATAAAAAAGTGAAATGAAAAAGAAGAACAACACAAGATATATGCCAGAAAAAGTCATGAATAAGGATATTGCAAGGAAAATCCCTGTCAGAATAGATGAGAGGAAGAAATGTTTTTCCTTAACAAGATAATAAAGGAAAAAATAAAAGGTCCATATTGAAAAAAACATAAAAACCCCATCCATACAAGTGGCGCTGTATATGACTATCGAAGGGGTAAATGCCCATAAGAGAATACCAAATCTGCTTGCTGCTTCTGAAAGAACAAGCTTGAATATCAGGTAAACAGGTATCACGCTGAGTGCGCTTATAATAATCGCTATTAAAGAAGCTGATAACGCACTCCAATTCAGGTACTTTAATATTGCATACATAAAAATATCAGGACCCGGAGGATGTGTGCACCCATGGATTGAGAGCTGAGGCATCAGCGATACATAATCATGCAAAAAACTTTTTATATCATTTATTTTAACTATATCGCGGCAATATCCTGTCGGCGTTGAACGTTCTTCCGCTGTTTCTGAAAAAGGATGGGGGATTGCATGCCAGAATCCACCGCGCGTTGAAGCAAGCGATACATTGAATATAAGAATCACAATAAATAAAAAAGCAATAAACCCGGTTTTTTTTAATGTATTAAGATAATTTCTCTGCCATAAAAATGTAGTTGCCATGAAAATAGCAGTGCATAAACTTATATACCTTAATATAAAGTGCCATTGGTTATCCGGCTCAAAACGCATATCAAAGACAAGGATGTAGTGGAAATTCACTCCGAATATCAAAGGGATTAGATACAGGTATAAGAAAGTTGCAGAGCCGATTATCAGAAAAGACTTCAAGACTACGGATTGTCTTGCAATCGGGCAGTCATTATTCCGGGTAAGTGGTTTTTCTATATTACCAAAGTCAGAATTCATTATCTATTAACTGGATAATGTTAAACAGAATAATTTTTCAGTAAATCTTCTGTCAACCGGGCTGGGGAATGGTAAGATCAATCAATTGAGCGTATCTAAATTCATCATTACCCTACAGAGTGATATAATGTCAATAGGTAAATTGCATCTTTTGAAACATCGCAAGAAATCTTAATTTCTGTCACGTTCTCTTGGAGTAAACATTGAGGAAAGAGGTGACTACGACGGGATCGAACTGTGTTTCGGAACATCTCTTAAGTTCGCTATAAACCTCTTCCATTGCTTTGCCTTTCCTGTAGGGTCTATCAGAACTCATTGCATCTACAGAATCTGCGACAGCAAGAATCCTTGCAAAAAGTGGAATATCTTCACCTTTCAGACCCTCTGGGTAGCCTTTACCGTCATATGATTCATGATGGTGTTTCACTGCAGGAATTATATTTTTAAGCTGTTTGAGCGACGAAAGTATGTCAGCACCCTTCCCAGGATGTTGTTTAATCATATTCATCTCTTCATCAGTCAGTTTTGTCGGCTTGTCGAGAATAGATTCATAAGTACCGATCTTTCCAACATCATGGAGAATTGCTGCCAGCTCGAGATCCTTAAGCTCGGCCTCGGAAAGTCCCATATCTTTCCCGACATCAATAGAATACTTTGTGACCCTTTCTGAATGACCTGATGTCCAAGAAGACTTTGCGTCAATGGCATATGAAAGAGATTTTACGGTTCCAATGAAAAGCTCTTCCATGTCGGTTATAAGCCTCGCATTTTCCAGCGCAACACTTATCTGTGAGGCAAGTTTTTCCAGAGTTTGAAGATGCGGTGTCGTAAACGCTGCCGGTCTTTTTGCACCAACTGATAGAATCCCTATCACAACACCTTTAACTGTGAGTGGAATTCTCACATGCGACATGAATCCTTCCTGTATAAGGGTTTTTTCAAGAAAAAGAGGTTCTTTATTCTCCATTAAATTTGCAATGTACTGCGGTTTTCGTGTATCAATGATTTCCGATGCATTCGTTGCCCCGAACGGCACCAATGACCCTTTTTTTAGGGAAAACAATCCGAATCCCGAAGCAAAAACAAAACTCTTCTTTTCCTTGTCAATAAGAAAAATAGTGGTTTTATCACAGGGGATTATTTTTCCTATTATTCGCGTGGAAGTTTCAAGAATCTCTTCCGGTGAAAGTGTGGAGAGTATACTTTTGTCTATATCATGCATAACCTGTATGGTTTCTATCTTGTGGGAAAGCTCCATCGTCTTATGCATGGTATCGCTGAACAGCCTAGTCTGTTCAAGTGATTGTGACACCTCATCTGATATAGTCTGAATAAGCTTGCCGCCTCTTTCTGTAATTTCCCTGTGCTCCCGGTAAACATTTATCAACAAACCAAGCCGCTGTTTACTGATATTCAGAAGCGGGATTATTTCGATCTCCTTTGCATCATTCAGCCATTCCATCTTTTCCGGATCCCATAATTTTTTCTTTGCACTGGAAGATTTCTGAAAATTCACATCAAGTAATTCCGGTTTCCCGGTTCCCAGTGCCTTTTTTAATAATTCTTCGTCTTCTGAAAGGTTCTCACTTCTGAATATAGGAAGCATGCTTTTTATCAGTCCCTCTGAGGATTGCGGACGAAATTTTCCTGCCACAGCATCCCATAAATAGAAAAGTGAAACATCGCATTTTACTATGTCACAGCAGCATTTAACTACAGATTTAGAAAGTTCATCAATATCAACAGTGTTTGCAGTGGCTTCAGAAAGAGCGAGTAAACTCGCTGTTGTCTCAATTTCATTCTTTAATTTTTTTTCAGCCTTCTTCCTTTCCGTTATATCCCTGATGAGACTAATAGAATTCCATGTGCCGTTTACATTTATTCCCGCAGTTGAAACCTCGACAGGAAACTCCGAACCATCCTTGCGGCAGGCAAATCCTTCTATGGCTTTGTCGGCACCGCGTCCGATTCCAGTCTTGAAGAAAACATCAAAATACCTTTGTATTGAATCCTTGTTTCTTTCAGGGATAATAAGTTGAGTAATATGTTTTCCAATAGCTTCAGATGCTGAATAATTGAAGTACTCCTCTGCTTTTGTGTTCCATAAATAAACCATCCCGGGAGCTTCCAGGCAGATTACTGCATCATTTGCAGATTCAACTGCACCACGAAACCTTGCTTCGCTTGCTCTTAATTCATTTTCAATCCGTCTTCGTTCTGCAATCTCTACAGTCAATGAAGCAGTCCTCTTTTTAACTTTCTCCTCAAGTACATCGTTGAGAAGCTTAAGTTCTTCCTGCATCTTATTAAGTTCCCTGTTCTGTATTATAGCATTCTCATATGTCGCAAGAAGGAGGTTCATAGTCTGACTCCTTCCGGCACGTACAGTATAGTGTTTTCCCTTGTATGTAACTTCAACACATTGTTCCGCAGGATTGTTGCGGAACTGGTCCGGGCTTCTTAGCAGCGAACAGATTTTTGAAAGGAGATACTCCGTGTCGTACGGCTTGGTCACATAGTTGTCAGCTCCTGAATTAAGCCCTCTGATTATGTCTTCAGGTTCCGTAAGCTGTGTAAGAAGTATGACAGGCATGTCTTTTAACGTTTTATTCTGTCTTATCTGCCTGCACATCTCATAACCGTTCATTAGAGGCATCAGGATGTCTGCAATAACAATGTCTGATTTGTGTTGATTTAGCATACCGAGTCCTTCAGCCCCATTTCCGGCAACCTTTACAACGAATCCCTGTTCCTCAAGCATATTTTTTAATACTGCAGATTGAAGCTCACTGTCTTCAACTAAGAGAATTTCCTTCCCCTTAATCTCCTTCTCTTCAAATTTCTGCATAATTATAGACTCCTATCATTTTTTTTGTTAACAAGAGTTAAAATCGCTCTTGCGATCTCATCAACCGGTAAAACATACTGTGCAGCGTCAAGCTCTATAGCATGTTTAGGCATGCTGAACACGATGCTAGTCTTCTCATCCTGTGCAATGGTAATCCCTCCAGCATCCCTTATTGCCTTCATGCCATCAGCACCATCCCGTCCCATCCCGGTAAGAAGGACTCCTATTGCGGAACTCCCGAATTGCTGTGCCATTGAATGAAACATAACTGTCGCTGAAGGACGGTGCCCGTCAACCGGGGATTGAGAGGAATATCTGAACTTCCCTTCTGAATCTATGATAAGATGAAAATTCTCCGGAGGAAAATAAACGTGCCCGGGCAACGGGAGCTCCCCCTGCCTTGCAATTTCAATCTTGACTTTACTCATTCCCTGAAGCCATTCCACAAAACCAAGCAGAAACCCTTCGCTAATATGCTGCACACACATAACAGGAAGAGGAAAATCCGATGGAAGTCTTAAAAGAATACGTTGCAGAGCATTTGGGCCGCCAGTTGACGTTCCAATGCCGAGAATCTTAGGAACAGTATATCCGGGAACAGCGATTATGGGTTCTGTTGTTTCAAGTCTCTTTAAAGGTTTCTCTCTTTTTTTTCTGAATACCTTAACACCTGAGAGTATTCTGATTCTGCTGATAAACTCTGCTGTCTGCTTCATATAATCTTCCTCGAGCCCGCTGCTCGGCTTCGGAAATACATCTACTGCACCTGCTTCTATAAGTTTAAAAACATTCTCAGATTCCTTTTGAACTGATATACTTATAACCAGTATTGGGCGGGGATATTCCTCCATCACTTCTTTTGTAAGCGCAAGTCCGTCGATTATCGGCATATGAAGGTCAGTGCAGATAACATCAGGGTCAACAATCGGAATAAGTTTTAGCGCCTCTTTTCCGTTCCTTGCAGTCCCAACAACCCTTATGTCAGGTGCTGCATAAAGCATTCTTTTCATGATAACGAGTGCCAGGGGGGAATCATCCACCAGGAGAACTTTTATTACCCGTATCTGTTCTTTTCCTCTCACATCATCCCATTCATTCATTATTTGGTCACCTCAATTTGTCTCCTCTTCTAAATAAGCCTCTTCAGCGTATCCAGGAGGATTTTTTGCTCAAATGCCGGTTTTGCTATATAGGCATTTGCTCCTGCCTCGAGCCCTCTTTTCTTGTCCTCATCTGACGCAAGCGTTGTAACGAGTATAACCGGCATCTCACTGCATTTCGTGTCACGGCGTATTTTTTCAGTAAGCGTCAGACCATCCATATTGGGCATCATGACGTCTGAAACTACAGCATCGAACCTGCGGAAAGCAAGTTTGCTCAGAGCATCCATCCCGTCAACAGCCGTGACAACCTCATATCCTGCGCTTTCAAGTATCCGTTTTTCCTGTGTCAGCGTTGTAATAGAATCCTCAACAAGCAGGACAACATGTTTTTTCAGCTCTTCTGCCATCTCTCCGGACTCCGGTTTTTTTGTCATCATAAAACCCCTTCTATTTCTGAAGACTTTTCTCATATCATGCGGATTCAGCACCATACACAACTCTCCGCTCCCAAGCATTGTAGTCCCTGAAATATTGGGAACATGCTTTAAAAGCGGATTATGAGGTTTAAGAACAATTTCCCGTTCATCTAAAATAGAATCAACTATGACGCAGAACTGATCATCAACTACTGAAATAATAATACAATCCAGACGCTCATCAATTTTTGCACTTTTACTGCCATTGATTTCAAGTATATCTGACAACCTTGCAGCGGAAACAGAATGACCGTCAATACTGACAGTTTCGCTCCCTTCTATTGAAAAAAAATTCTTCCCGGAAATCAGCCGGCAGTACCGGATAAACTCAACCGGAACAGCGAAAAGCATTTCATTCGCAGTAACAATGATTGCCCTTACAGTGGCAAGAGTTATTGGAAGTTTAATCTTTATGGTGCAGCCGGAGCCCTGCTTGCTCAATACTTCAATAGTTCCCTTAAGCTGTTCAACGTTGGTACGTACAACATCGAGTCCAACTCCGCGTCCCGATATTTCGGTTACGAATGAGCTTGTTGAAAAGCCCGAAGCAAATATTATTGACTTTATCTCTTCAGGCGTCATTTTTTCGACCTCATCTGCGGTATACAGTTTCTGCTTAAGGGAATTGTGTTTTATCTTCTCAATATCAAGTCCACTGCCATCATCTTGAATCTCAATAAAAATGCTGTTATCCGTACGAAATCCCCTGAGCGCTATCGTACCCTTTCTGTTTTTACCCATTTTTTCGCGTACATCCGGAGATTCGATACCATGATCCACTGCGTTACGAAGTATATGCATGACGGGATCCTTCATATCCTCGATCACTTTTTTGTCAGCCATTGTCTCACCACCTGTTATTTCAAACTTAATCTCTTTCCCGTACTCCCTCTCCATATCCCGCACCATTCTCGGGAAAAGGTTAAAAAGAGAGTTTAATGGAATAAGTCTGATATTACGTATGCCTTCTTCGAGTTCAGCCGAGACAAGCTCAAGCTTCGCATCATTCTCATATGCCGCATCTCTAAGCTTTTTTAAAGTTAATAGCACTCCGCCTGTCATTTCGTTTATACCCTGCAGCCAGCCTCCTTCCTTTCTCAGAACAAGACTTGAAATATCATCCAGCATCTCTAATGCGTGATTAATTTCAGCAAGGAAATGAGCCATTCTTGTCTTTAATACTGTGAGTTCCTCTGAATATGTCATGAGTCTGTCTAATCTTTTTGTCTCAACCCGAACGGTATCAACACGGTATCTATCAATACGGTATCCTCCCTCCTCATTTGACACTGTCAGCTCTTCAATATGCGGAGCATTGGTTTCTTTTTCAGCTCCACTTTTTAAAAGTTCTATTACCCCTGAAAGATCAACGCCTGAAGGCTCACCTGTAACCGCTTCATTAACTATCTTTCTAACTGCATCTATCCCGCGAAATATGATGTCAACAACAGACTGATCAAACTTCGTCTCCCCGTTTCTTACAGAGCCTAAGATATCCTCGAATCGGTTGGTTATCAGCTCTACATCTTTGACACCCACCATTCTAGCAGCCCCTTTGATGCTGTGCGCTTCACGGAATATAACTTCGAGAGTTTCCTTGTCATCAGGGTTAGTCTCAAGCTGAATGAGTCCCTTTTCTATCCCCTGTATATGCTCCTCTGATTCAACCCTGAAAAGCTCGCGAAGTTCTTTGTCTTTGATCATATCTGCCTATTCGCTATATTCAAAATTTCCAATCGCAGCTTTATCTTCCGATCTCCCGTCCGATTTAAACAAGTCTAAGCAGTTCCGATGACGACTCGTTAATCCTTTCTAATCCGATCTTTGTCTGTGTTAATCCAGCCGCAGTTTCTTTAGCTCCTGCATTCAGGCTGTTCATTGATTCCACCACCTGTCTTATTGCTGCTGCCTGCTGAGTTATGTTCAGAGTAATTTGTTTGAAATTTTCAAAGTTGCTGTTAATTGATTCCTTTACCCCTTTAAACATCTCAGTCGTTCTTTCAGCAACCCTTGTACCTTCATCAATTGTTTTTGTACCGTCCTCCATTGCCATGATAGTAGAATTCGTTGCCTTCTGAATATCAGCAACAATGTCATTCACTTTTTCAGCCGCTTTTTTCCCCTGGTCTGCCAGCTTTCTTACCTCCTGTGCAATGACATTGAATCCCTTTCCATGCTCCCCTGCACGGACTGCCTCCACTGCTGCATTGATGGCAAGCATGTTTATCTGCCCTGCTATATCAGTCACAAGTGTGGCAATACCGCCTATCTGTGCAGTCTGCTCACTTAGTTTCAATACCTGTTTCGAAACCTCGTCTGCTTTATCTCTTATGGAACTCAACCCTTTAACTGTCTCTTCAACAGTATTAAGACCATCCTCTGCAAGCTTTATCACATATTTTGTCGCTTCTGCCGCAGTCTCAGCCTGCTCTGATACTTTGCGTGACGATGTATCAAGCTCCTCCATTGTAATAGCAGTTTCGCTCACAGATGCTGCCTGAGCAGATGCAGTTTTTTCATGCTCAGTCGCGGTAACCGCTATTTCTTCAGCGGCAGAGTTAACATTGCTCAGGGACTCCTTTACACTTCTTGATATCCAGCCGGAAACAACGACAGCACAAATGATGGCAACAACTATTGAAAAGAGTAGTCCTGCAACAACAATAATATTATGAAGACTGATGGCAGAGTTTGCCTCTTCTTCCTCCCTGTTAAGGGTTTTATTTTTTTCTTCCCTGAACTCACGGACAATAGGCTTTATTTTGTCAAATATAGTCTTAGTATGGGCTTTATTAGCTTCAGCAGCTTCGTTGTATTTCCCATCATTTACAAGGGCAATAATCTCTTTTGCCTTTACATCAAATTCCCTGCATAAATTAACAGCATTGGCAAATTTTTCTTTCTGCTCGGGTTCTTTTATCTCGCCTGCCCTTTGCGAAATTGCTTTAATTTCTTCGAAAGCCTCATTATAGGTATCAATATTGCTCTTCTCATGGAAAAGAATGTATCCACGAAGTGTTCTTGCCATCTCTGAAGAGTAAATTTCCAGATCGCTTGCAAGAGTGGCATCGTTCGCAGAACTGATAAGAGCTGTCAGAGAATCCGACACTGTGACAACGCTCGAATAAATGAACATCGCAGATACAGCAAATACAAGTATCATAAGAATGTTGCCTAAAAATATCCTTTGGCTAAGTTTCATCTTACGAAACATTATTAATATCCTCCTTGTTTTTAAACGTTCCCGTTCACTATAAGCTCTCCATTTGAAATTATCCGGTCAAAGTCTATTAAACTTATAGTCCTTCCATTTAACTCCACAGTACCTGTTATATATTCGTTATCCATGTATTTCACAGCCAAAGGGGGAGATGTGATATCCGAGCTCTGAATTGATATTACCTCTGATACTTCATCTATTAAAATTCCAATATTGAGACCATTGTTTTCAACAACCATAACCTTAGTAATAACAGCAGATGGAGATGCCGGAATATTCATTTTCCCCTTCATATCTACAACGGTCAACACTTCGCCGCGAAGGTTAATATTTCCTGCAATATGAGAAGGACAGCAGGGTACAGGTGTTATGCTTTTAACCTCAGTAAACTCGCGAACTAAATTAAGATTCACAGCAAAGAACTCGTTCCCAAGACGGATGATGGCAAACGCTGTTGCTTCTGATACGTCCGTGTCTTCCATCTGTTGCAGAAGATTCTGGGTTCTCTTGTGAAGCAGCTTCAATTCATCAGGCGTTGCTTCCGGAAAAAAATGAGGATGGTCAGTCTGAAGTTCTTCAAGTTCTTCCACAGAGATTTCATAAGGCAGTTCGGTGTGATTTATCAGATTATTCAAATCAAGCAGCATTATGATCTCATCTTCAACCTTCGCCCCTCCTTCCAAAAAATGGGGGCTCGGTTTCCCTTCAGACATAAGCTGCGGGAGCCCCTCGATATCAGCAGAACTAATATCCTGCACCTGCAAAACATCATTAGCGACAATGCCAAGCATTATGTCCCTTATTTCAATCACTACAACAAAGTCAGTAATATAATAGCGGCGGGGTGTATGACCGAACCTTATCGCAAGGTCTATTACAGGAACTATTCTTCCGCGCAGATTGAAAACACCTATCATGCAGGTGGGCACTTCTTCTATGTATGTGATAGCTGGAAGGTTTACGATTTCGCAGACGAATTCACTTTTCACACCGTATAATGAACCGCCATAACGGAAAATAAGATATGAAATTTGCGTCATGCTTTGATCACTACTCCTTCGATTGAGACAAAATGCGTCGTACGTAATCAATAAGCTCTTTTGCTGTCATATGCTCATAAGGTTCAATAGTTGAATTTTCTGGAAGAAGCATAAGTGTTTTAAGCGCTGTTTCACGGAGTCTTCTTGCCCTCTCAATATACCTTTGAATTTCATAAATATCCGCAAGTTCAAGGTAAGCTGGTATATGTGCCTGATTAAGATATATTACTTTTTTAAGCTCATTCTTCGACTCTTCAAGTTTCCCTCTCTGCCGGGCTATATTCGACATCATGTAATGAGGTTCTGCTGCAAGTCTGTCAGACTCAATAGCCTTTCTTAGGAAAAAAAGGGCTCTGTCATAATCCCCCATATTTGCCCTGGCCGATCCAATAAGATAAAGGGCATAATAATTGTTGGGCTCTTCGATAAGCACTGATTCAGCTTTTTCGATTGCATCCTTGTAATTCATTTCCCTGTAAAGCAGAGATGCCTGCGATAAGAAGTCAGGAATAAATGATTGAAGTTTTTTCTTTTCTTTGAACTCAACGATTTTGCTTGAACTTGTCTTCGGATCTTCATGCATCAATACTTTTTGAGGAAATACTTTAGGTAATTCTGCGGATGCCGCTTTAGTCCGGCTTTCTGCAGCCTTCTCATATACGACAGATTCATCGAAAACCCTTGTTTTCAGGGGATCCATATTAACCGAGAAAAGCTCACCATGCCCTGTGATAAGATACCCGCTTTCATTTAAACTATTAGCCAGTTTTTCAGTTATTGTAGTAATTGCCTTTTTGTTATAATAAATAAATACATTGCGGCAAAGTATTAGGTCCATATCGTGAATACCGTTTTCGATGCTCGGAAATTTATCCCTGAGTAGGTCGCAGAAAGAGAAAGTTACCATCTGTCTAATGCCATCATTAATCTGGAACGTATTCTTCTTCTTAGAAAAACACTTCTTCTCCATATTCTCCGGCATAACCCGAAATGACCACCAGCCGTAACTGCCTGATATCGCTTTGGCAAGAAACTCTTTTTTTATGTCAGTCCCAAGAATCGTGATTTCCCAACCATTAAGACTTTGCTTCATCTCATTGAGAAGAATCGCCAAAGAATATGCTTCCTCACCTGTCGCACAGCCGGCGCTCCATATGCGCAATTCTCTGACCTTTTTTCTTCGCTCTATCAAAGCCGGCAGGATCTTCCCTGATAAAAGTGAAAACTGTCTTTTATCGCGGAAGAAATAACTCTCCCCTACAGTAAGCAGCACTGTCAGTTCACGCCATTCATCACTTCTGCTATTTGAAATTTCATTCTTCAGTAAAAGATAGTACTCTTCCGGAGTGACTAATTTATAGAATTCAATTCTAGACTTTATGACTTTTGAGAATTTTTCATGGTCGTGGTCTCTAAATTCCAGACCCGTATTTTTGGTTATCAGTTCTTTAATATTACTAAGTAGCTCTGCATCTAACACTTCATATTTGCTCATCAACTTCATCTTTTGCCAACTCTATCAGTTATATTTAAGTATTATGCATATTATTATTCTATTCCTCTTTTATTAATTAATTTAGATAAATAATAGCTCCAATATGTAACTTGTCAACACCTTTAGCATCTTTAGTTAAATTATTACATGTTATTTCTCAGTATTTCATTTTCATATATATTCATGATTTTTTAACAATTAGTTTGCACATTGACTACTTGGCGTATCAGGGTTTGAGGAATATATTCTCTATCTATTTTCTATACCTTGACATATAAATGGAAAGCCTTTATGAGTAATTTAAAATTTATATTTTTTTGAAAGAAATGCGCACATCTATAAAATACGCTGTACTTAGCCTGACAATATGCCTTATTGCCTGCGGATGTTCTCTGTTCAAAGGGAATGATGCAGGGGTTGAAAAACCTGATGGATTAGCAACGATTGCTATACTCCCTGCGGGCATAGAAATAAACAAATTTGTAATGGATAAAGACTATTCAAACTGCCAGGATGTTGTTTGTCTTGCCTCGCTTATAGATGGGGCAGCGCCGTACTATATCAACAGCGGAGCAAACGATATTCTTTTCTGCGACTTTAAGAGCAAGGCTTCCTCTCAATCGTTCAGCGTTGAAATTTACAAGACTAACTTCATATCAGATGCAAGGACGTTCTTTGACAATGCAACCAGTGTAAATGCAAGTCCCCTTGACGGGATTGGCAAAGCGGCAAGGCTAGACGAAGGACTCATTGGCACTTACCGCATCGAAGCATACAAAAAAAACTATTTTGTACGAATAACCACCTCATCAAAAGATGAAACCATGAAAGATGAGATAGTGAAGTTTGCAAAAGAAGTAGTCAGCAAATTTCCTTAAATATCTTTTCAGATTTCCGCTTTCTCGTGAATTGCTTCAGTCGCTTTAAAATTTGTACTTTTCCAAAAAAAACCTGCTAAACTAAATCAATATATTTTTATCTTAAATTACTATGTGCGGAATATCAGGCCTATACTATTTTAGTAAAACAGCCAAAGCTGACAAAAATATTGCTCTCTCTATGTCGGCAATGCTTCGCCACCGCGGGCCTGACGAGGAAACAAATCACACAAGCGGCAACATTTCACTTTCAAGCAACAGGCTTGCAATAATCGACCCTGCAAACGGAAGACAGCCCTGTTTCAATGAATCAAAGAAAATCATCTCTGTTTTTAACGGCGAGATATACAACTTCAGTGAAATCCGCTCATTGCTTATGTCCAAAGGGCATGTATTTCATTCAAATTCTGATTCCGAAATCATCCCCCATCTCTACGAGGAACATGGTGAGGAATTCGTAACTAAATTGAGGGGAATGTTTGCCATCGCCCTTTTTGATGAAAGTACAAACAGGTTCATCCTTGCGCGGGACAGGATAGGAATCAAACCTCTCTACTATACAGCTTCAAATGAGCATGTAGTTTTCGCATCAGAAATAAAAGCTTTGGAAAAATTTCCGGGTTTTAACCGGGACATTAACCATTCTTCAATCATTGACTATTTCTCTGCCGGATACATTTTGAACCCAAAAACAATCTATGCATCAGTTAATTCAGTCCGTCCCGGCCATATCATAATCGCTGATAACGGAAAGCTTATAGAAAAAAAATACTGGGAACTCTCACCTTCAGAGTCACCGCTATTAAAAGACGATATGATTGAAAACGAGCTTTTAAGAATATTGGATGGTTCTGTGGCAAGTCATATGCAGAGCGATGTACCTCTCGGTGCTTTTTTAAGCGGAGGCCTTGACTCAAGCATGGTCGTCTCCCTTATGCACAACAAATCAGATGAGCCGGTAAACACTTTCACAGCCAACCTCTGGTATCTGAATAGAAGCGAGACAGATGCAGCAATACAAATGAGCAGGCTCTGCAAAACAAACCAACAGGAATTAAAAATAGACAAGTCCGTGATACCCGAAATCATTTCCATTGTAGCTCACATGGATGAGCCTTTTGCAGATTCATCAATCGTACCGGCATACCTCATCTCCCGCGAAGCCGCAAAAAAAGTGAAAGTTGCACTCTCAGGCGACGGAGGCGATGAAAACTTTGCCGGCTATCCCAGCTACAAGGCTGACAAGATAAGAAGCTACCTCGCCATGATTCCTCTCATAACACCTATGAGCGGGGCGGCCGGCGAAATCATAAGCTACGTCAATGCTGATAGAAGGATAAATAACTTTTTTTCCGGAATCCGGATGGAGACTGCAAGAGCGCACTGCCACTGGAGGACTGTATTCCCCGCTCATGAACTTGATATACTTTTAAACAGCGATTTAAAGAATATCTCCAAAGGCTATGCTGCTGAACAGTCCTTTATCAAACATTACCGGCAACTTGACCCTAAAAATGATGATGAAGACATATTGAATAATCTTATGGCATTGGATATAAAAACATGGCTCGTTGATGACATACTCAAGAAAGTCGACATGGCGAGCATGGCAAATTCACTTGAGGTGAGAGTGCCCTTCCTTGACAGCGAATTCGTTGAGTTTGCGGCAAGTGTTCCTTCAAGGCTTAAGCTTCACGGATTCAAAAGCAAATATATTCTGAAGAAAGCTGCAAAACGTTTTATACCGGTCAATATAATCAACATGAAAAAAAGCGGTTTCAACATGCCGCTAAAAAGACTCATAAGGGAAGATTTGAAGAGATTAATCACAGATGTAGTCCTCGATGAAAGCTCAAAAAAAGACCCGCTGATTGATTTTAAATTCACAGAAAAGCTCTTAAGCGAGCACCTGAAAGGACATAAAGACAACAGCCAGAAGATCTGGACCATTTTCTCTTATCATATATGGAGGGCGCATTGAAATCAAAAGCCCTCATATTCCTCACAATAGCGTCAGTCTTCATAATTTTCAGACTATCAATACTTCTTACATCCCTTGACGTTATATATGATTCAGAAGAGCTTTACCGCGGAGCAATAGCAAAGGAATTAATTACCGGAAGGATACTTCCTCTTTTTGATTATCTTTATACTGATTACGAAGGGGGCTCGCTTATCATGGGAATGGCTGCTGTTCCCTTTTTCCAGCTCTTTGGCGAATCATATTTTGCACTCAAGCTTGTGACGTTCATAATCTCGCTTGTTATTTTCACGCTCTGGTATTTTCTGCTTTTGAGATATTTCGGCAAAATTTGCGCCTTATGTTTTTCAGCCATCGCTATATTTCCGGCGCCGGGACTGCTCAAAATCTCACTTACATCATGGGGAAATCATTTTGAAAGCCTCCTCTTTACAACTGCGGCACTTTCCCTTTTACTTGCGGCATATGAAAAAGAAAAAAAACGTGCAGACTTTTCTTTGATTATCTTTTTCGCAGGACTCATAATTGGCACAGGGATATTTTTTTCCTACTCCATTGCGCCTCAATTGGCGGCTCTTTTTTTCTCTATTCTTGTCATTAATTGGGGGGATTGGAGGTTCTTAAAGAAAAGTATTTTACCTTTGCTGTCGGGCGCTATCTTTGGTTTCCTGCCGGGCATTTATTTTAATCTTACGCACGACTTTGCAGGATTCAGGATCAAAGGAAAGTCCATCTCCCAGCTATTGGCAGAGAGCAGTGAGAGCACATCGTCACTAGCGCGCTTAAAGGATTTTTTTATAAATATCATCCCCTCTTCCCCCTGCTACAACAGCGACAGCATAATAGACATACATTCTCCACAGCTATTGACCGCTTTTTTTTATTTCATATCAATCCTGATACTAGTAAAGGTAGTAAAGGGGACGCAACCCTTTTATAAACTCCTTAAAGAGAAAAAGAGTGAAAGCAGAGGAGCTATTATTGCGCTCTTTCTGATATTCTACATTGCTTTTTTCGCGCTCACCTACTCTTTGACATCATTTCAAATAGGCCAGGGATATAAGGACTACTTCGGATTCAGATACATGGCGCCAATCATGTATGTCTTCAGCATTGCCATGGCAATCTCAGCTTCGAGCCTCATAGCAAACAGATTAAAATGGAAAAAATGGGCAGGGATAATGCTGGTGGCACTTTCTGTATTGCTCAACATTAATTATGACTTCAGATTTTTAAATTTTAAATCTCCTACAAGCGCTCTTTCATATAAAGGATATAACTATTTCTGGCTTGGGCAGGTAGTTACATTCAGATATGGATTTAATGACCTTTCCCATTTAATAAAACTTTCTGAAAATCTAAATCTGGGAGCAAGAGAGGAGTACACAGAAGGACTCGGGTTCAATTATGGATGGGTATTCTTGTCCCGGGTTTCCGAGGAAACTCCAAAGCTTGCAGCGGCACCTTCTGAACTTAGAAATTATTTCTACAAAGGGCTGGGGGAGAGTTTTTCATATTATACAGGTGAAAAAAGCAATATGAACACACTTCTAAAATTCGCAACGGAAACAATACCTGAAATGAACAGACCGTATTTTTACAATGGATTTGGGAAGATTTTTTCATTCAACGTCAGAGAAAATTATGAAAAGTTCTTCAGCGGTTTTACTGAGCATAATGCCGCCGTCTCATTTTTTGAAGGAGTCGGTGAAGGGATTGCTGAAAATAACGGCTTTAACAGGGAGACCATCAATGAAAATATTCTAAGCTTCTCCCCTGACAGTATCAGCCCTGACCTTATCAGTGCAGCAAATAAAGGGGCTTTATCAAGACTTCAAAACGCCCTTATGGTACCTAAAAATAATCTCATAGCGGATACCAACTAATTAATTGACAGCCGACATATTGTGCTGTATATAATTTGTAGACACTATATATTGTAGTTATCCAATTTTATTTCATATTTAAACCGGCAGTGGGGGAGGGAAACAGTATGTTCTCAGAGAATGCCTTGACAGTACTCAAGCGCCGTTATCTCAGGAAAAACGCAGACGGGGAGGTAATCGAAGAACCTGATGACATGTTCCGCAGGGTCGCCAATACCATAGCCGCGGCTGAGAAACTTTACGGCAAGAGCAAGAAGGAAGTGGAGAAGACTGCGGAGAGTTTTTACAACATGATGATCAACAAAGAGTTCATGCCCAACAGCCCTACCCTCATGAATGCAGGAAGGGAGCTTGGACAGCTTTCAGCCTGCTTTGTTCTTCCTATTGATGATTCAATGGAAGGAATATTCGAGACAATAAAGAATACTGCAATCATTCATAAGACCGGCGGCGGAACGGGATTCTCTTTTTCAAGATTGAGACCTGCAAATGATGTTGTTGCCTCAACCAGCGGGATATCAAGCGGTCCGATATCATTCATGGAAGTATTCAATGTTGCAACTGAGACAATAAAACAGGGGGGCACGAGGCGGGGAGCCAACATGGCGATACTGCGAGTTGACCATCCTGATATTCTCGATTTCATTTCATGCAAGAAAGATAATAACAGGCTTAATAACTTTAATATATCAGTTGCAGTCACAGAGAGGTTTATGGAAGCAGTAGAGATGGATGAGGAGTACGACATTATAAATCCACGTTCCAGAAAACCTGTCAAAACGCTTAACGCCAGAAAAGTCTTTCAGATGATAGTGAACCTTGCCTGGAGGAATGGAGAGCCGGGGATAATATTCATAGACAGGATCAACAGGGACAACCCGACACCTGAACTCGGCGAGATAGAGAGCACAAACCCATGCGGTGAACAGCCTCTTCTCCCATTCGAGTCATGTAACCTGGGCTCAATAAATCTTTCCAGATTCGTGACCGACGCCAAAGGCGAGCCGTCAATAGATTACGGCAGGCTCAGTGAGACAGTGCAGACAGCCGTACGGTTCCTTGACAATGTCATAGATGTAAACAAATACCCTCTTTCAGTAATAGAGGAGATAACAAAGGGGAACAGGAAGATAGGGCTTGGAGTCATGGGATTTGCCGACATGCTCATTCAGCTTGGAATATCCTACAGTTCCGATGCAGGGATAAAAACCGGCAGAGATGTAATGAAGTTCATAAAAGATGAAAGCTTGAAGGCATCAACAAGGCTTGCCGTTGAGCGGGGCTCATTCCCAAATTATGACAAGAGCAAATTCAAGGAATCAGGAATACCGTTGAGGAACGCCACCCTGACCACCATCGCTCCCACAGGAACGATAAGCATAATAGCTGAATGTTCAAGCGGGATAGAACCTCTATTTGCCATTTGCTATTACAGAAACGTCATGGACAATGATAAACTTGTTGAAGTGAATCCCACGTTCTTAGAAGCTGCAAAGAAGATGGGATTTTACTCCAAAGAACTGATCGAGCAGATTGCAAAGGAAGGAACTCTCAGGAACATAAAAGACATACCTGATGAGATAAGAAAGATATATGTGACAGCACATGATATCACGCCTGAGTGGCATATAAAGATGCAGGCCGGATTCCAGAAATACACAGACAATGCTGTTTCAAAAACTGTAAACTTCCCGAAGGCAGCAACACAGCAGGACATTGAAAAAGCCTACCTCACAGCTTACAAGTTAGGCTGTAAGGGCGTTACAGTTTACCGCGACGAAAGCCGCGACGCCCAGGTGCTGAACATTGGCGAAAAATTAGCAAATAAAAAAGAACTTGCACCAAGACCGCGCCCCCATATGACATCAGGGTTTACAGTAAAAAACAAGATAGGCTGCGGCAATCTCTACGTCACTGTGAATGCCGACGAGAATGGTATATGCGAAGTCTTCACCAACACAGGCAGAGCCGGCGGATGCCCGAGCCAGTCCGAAGCCACAAGCAGGCTCATCTCCCTTGCGTTGAGGTCCAACATCGACATTGATGAGATTATCGAACAGATGAAAGGGATAAGATGTCTTTCCTGCATAAGGAGCGACAACAGGGAAGCCAACGGAGGAAAGAAAATCCTCTCTTGCCCTGATGCAATAGCCTGGGCAATACACCAATCAATTTCAAACGGCAGAAAGCCGGCCAAAGAGCAGGAAGAAACGCAAAAGGGAAAAGAAAAACAAGTAGAGGCGGAATTGGTTACAGGACCTCAGGCAGCTCAGATGGCTGAGGCTGTTATAGTATCAGATTCGACATCAATGCAGATGAGTTATGTCCCCTGCCCTGACTGCGGAAGCTCCCTTGAGATGGAAAGCGGCTGCGTTGTATGCAGGTCATGCGGATATTCAAAATGTCATTAAATAAATAAAATGATTAAAACCCATAGCGCTGTGCATCAAAGCCTTTTGGAAGATTACAGCCAAAAGAAGCTTGAAATAAAGGGGAGGCTTGCAGAGTTTAAAAAACGGGGAGAATCCTCTAACAAGGAAATCTTCGAAGAGCTTGCCTTCTGCATATTGACAGCAAATGCAAGTGCAAAGATGGGGCTGCGCTCAATAGAAGCGATAAAGCCGGTTCTTTATAACGGAAGCTCTGAAGATATAAGTCAGCACATCAAAGGGAAACACCGCTTCTGGAGGGTCCGTCCGAAATTTATTTTCGAGACGCGAGAATATCTTAAAGAAGAATTCAGTTTTAACCTCAAAGAGATATTAAAATCATCAAAAGACAGGGAAGACCTGCGGGATTTTTTTGCCGCAAATAAAAGAATAAAGGGAATCGGTTACAAGGAGGCAAGCCATTTTTTAAGAAACATCGGTTACAGCGGATATGCCATTCTGGATAAGCATATACTTAACTGTCTTAGGGAATTCGGCGTGATCAATGGTGAGAAGAAGCCTGCCAATAAACCCTCTTATCTTGAGATAGAAAAGAAGATGCGCCACTTCGCGGAAGAAATTGACATAGATATGGATGAGCTTGATCTTCTCCTCTGGAGCAGGCAGACCGGCGAGATATTAAAATAAAGGGGACGCAACCCTTTTTCTGGCTTAAGTGCAAAGCAGGGATTGCCAAAATGCCCCATAAAATATAAGCAGAATTTTCAAAAAAATGGAGAGGGCAATAAGCCGGGTTCTGTAATACCAGTCGCCTGATATTGCAGCCATCTATCTTGGCTCAATGTCGCCATTGAGCTCTAGCGGCCTACCCGAAACAGTAAGCATAAAGCTTAAGGACGGGCGATCCTTGCTGTTTCTTATTTGGCCTTTCTCCGGGTGGGGTTTGCCATGCTGTTCCAGTCACCTGAAACACGGTGAGCTCTTACCTCGCCATTTCACCCTTACCGTGCTTACGCCCGGTGGTATATTTTCTGTGGCACTTTCCTCGGGGTCGCCCCCACTTCGCGTTACGAAGCACCCTGCCCTTTGGAGCCCGGACTTTCCTCCACCGGTTTTAACACCAGCAGCGGCTGCTTGCCCTCTCCACGTATACTAAATATCCATTTACTCTTTTATGTCAACAGATTAAATAAAATAGGAACAGCGCCCATTTTTAACTTATGTAAAATTGCAAAATTAATGGGCGCTGTCCCTATTTTACCCCTAAAATTTTAAAAGGGTTGCGTCCCCTTTTAAAATTTTTCCAGCTTCGCCTTCCTCTGCCTCTCCTTCTTGGGAAGTTTATTTCCATTCCCTTTTTTCTTTGTTATTCTCTTTGTATCATAGATGTTTCCATCATCATAATCCTCAAACTCATCATCGAGTGCCGCGGCAAGCTCCATCCTGTCTATGAATTCCCCTGAAGTTATGGCAGTGCATCCTAAAGAGGAACAACGGGAAATAAGATCATTATCACTGGTGACAATTACATATTTCCCCTTCCCTGAAGCTGCCATACGGACTATGACATCATCTGCTTTTTCACCATGCCTTGAATACAGGAGATCTATTCCGCTTATCCGGTCCCTGCTCTCTGAGTCGGCTCCGGAATTCTCTCCGTCAAAAACAACCACTACATTTGAACCTTTTACTTTCTTGTATGATGCCAGCTTTTTTATAATGTCATTTCTCAGATTTTCTAAACTATCCCTGTCAAGCGAACCGAAGGCTCCAATCAGATTGTAGCCGTCAATAAGCAATATAGCAGTCATGACCTTTCTTTACTCCTTGCTTAATTTTTCTATCCTTTTAAGTTCTTCCACTGAATTTATACCGGCTATTTCAAAAGCATTTTTTGTTTTTACAACGTTTACATTTTTCCCTCCCTTTTTTAAAAGCCCGGCTATGTCCGTGAGATAGTATTCATGCTGTGAATTATTATCATTAAGTTTTTTAAGCAGATGGAACAGTGTGTCCGCCCTGACGCAATATATGCCGCTGTTTATCTCCTTTATTTTTTTCTGTGAAGACGTTGTGTCCTTCTCTTCCACAATCCTGCTGAAATCACCTTTACTGTCCCTCACAATCCTTCCGTAACCAAATGGGTTTAGAAGATCAGCAGTCAATATGGAGAGCTCTGTTCCTGAACTAAGGTGCGAATTCAAAAAACTAATTATTGTTTTTTTACTAAGAAGCGGAACATCCCCGTAGAGAATCAGTACATTCCCATCAAACTTTTTTAGAGCCTTTTCTGACTGCATGACCGCATGGCCTGTGCCAAGCTGTTCCCTTTGCATGGCGTAGCTAATCCCATTCGAGCCAATCTCTTTTTTAACCATATTCGCCTTGTAACCAACAACCACTACAACAGGGTCTATGCCGCAATCTTTTGCAAGCTTTATGGAATATGAAAGCAATGGTTTTCTATTCAGCTTATGAAGTACCTTGGGCAGAGGGGATTTCATCCGTGTTCCCTTCCCTGCAGCCAGTATTACACAGGCTGTTCTTGTTTTTAGCTTAGACTCTTCAATGAACCTTCTTCCTTTTTCTGTAAGCTTAGCGGAACCATCTGCACCCATTGAAATAAATCCTTCTTTTTTTACCGAATCATCAATGACCCGTGAAAAATATCTGATCTCATCGGGACTCATAGAGTTTTTAAGTTCCTTTTCAGAAAGCCCACCATAATAAAGAATATTAAGAATCTTCCCCTGTATAATGGCATTCGGTTGAGTCAATGACTTAAGTAAAATCCCTGCAATATGTGATATGTTCTCTCCTGCACTGCACATCTTCCCGGAAATTGATTTACTGCATTTAACGGTAATCTGGGTTTTTTCTTCGGTACCTGAATTCCTTATATAAAGAGCGCCGCAATTCCTCCCTTTCTCATCTGACAGGCTGTAATAAATAAGATCCGGTTCCTCAGCTTTTCTTTCTTCCGAAATGCGGTTCAAGAAAAGGGTTGCGTCCCCTTTTAACACTGCTTTCGCTGCTTGTTTGAGCTTCATTCTTAAGCCGCTATCGTGAGTAAACTTTTTGCGGTCCGAGTAATAAACATAAAATGTTTTTTTATAGCTCTCTTCAAATGGGTGCCTGAGCATTGACAATCTTTTTTCCTGAGATTTTCCGGCAGTTGCTGCGACATCTGCGGCAAATGAATTCAATGCCGCTTTTATCCCGTTTCCGGTAAAGACAGGAAGAACCGCTGAATCTAAAGTCTTAAGGAGTCCCATTGTTATGGCGTGGCCGCTCTCTTCGTAAGCCAATCCGAATCTTATCTTCTTCCCATAAAGAAGACCGGCAAATCTCTTATTTCTCTCGCCAGAAAATAAAACCCCGCTTTTATTTAAAACATCTGAAAGGTGAAAAGCGCTCATTCCTTTACCGTTCTTTACATTGACAAGATAATCAGAAATATATTTTTTCTCTTTTTCCGAAAGACCAAGTGTTTTCCAATTATCTAATATTTCTTTTATAAAATGACAAATGCTGTAAAATAAAATCCATTTATCGCCTATCCCTGTAACTGTATTTTTAAATCCCAATGCCTCCGCATAGGATGTGATTTTGACATCAGACTCTATAGTGTTCAAAACCGGAAGCACGTCCCGCTTATCTTTAGCACCTCTGAAATATCTGCCGCTAAGATACCTGCAAAGCAGAGCTGCGTTTTTATCACCGCTCATCAAATAAATTGAATCACTGGCAGGATTGTAATCAAGACGCATGAAGCGATCGCCATCGCCATCAAAAACCACGCCGGAGAGGATAGTCTTACCACTTTTTATCTCTTTCTTGAATTTGTAAGCTTCGCTGTAAATACTGTGGACAATCTCAGGCGCGTCATTGATATTATCTTTGATATTCTCTTTCATCCATTCTTTTTTTCTTTCAATCTCAGTTACACCGCACCCTTCGTTTACAGGTTTAGTTAGGTCTCCGGCAGTTTCTGTAACTCTGCCAAACCCCGCGCTTTTAAATATCTCTTCTGATATTCCGGAATAAGCGCCATTCGATGAATCTATGGAAATGGAATATTTTGAAACTAATGACGGCGATTCAATCCAACTGTTCTGAGGCGAAAGTAAAAAACCCTTAAAGCAGGCAATCGCTTCCCTGCTCATGTCTGTTACCGAAGCTAAAGCTTTTATCCTCTTCACCTTAGAATAATCTGTTTTATAGATAAGCCTGCTGAACTCAGCTTCATCAGAGGGGAGAAGCTTCATTCCAAGAGGAGCAAGAAAAATTTTTATGCCGTTCTGCTCCGGAGGATTGTGCGATGCAGTTAAAACAACAGAAGCTTTTGCTCCACTGTATTGCATAAAAATAACCGCAGCAGGAGTAGGGACTATTCCTATGGTGATTATTTTTTTTATAGCGCGGGAAAGCCCTCTGATAAATGGATTTACAACCATTCCTTCTTTATCGCGCGGATCCCAGCCAACCACTATGGAATCGCTGCTTAAAAGGAATTTCCTGTTTAAAAGAAATTTGCCAAGGCAATATCCATAAAGCTCGGCGAACTCCTCTGTGATTACACCATGCTCAACGTAAGCTTCAACTGGAGATAAATTTTTTACCCGAGCTGAATCTGATCTAAGAACCAGACCTCTTACACCATCCGTACCCTGAAGTCTTTCAGGCAGTTTTATTTTTTTCATATATCCTTTGCTATTCTCTATTTTACTGGCTTGGCTGCTCCTGCGGCAGGCACCTGCTGTTCAGTGCCGGAGCGGGGACTGCCAAGCCACAAATCACTATTAAATATTAAGTCTCGGGTCAAGCGAATCGCGTATTCCCTCGCCAAGAAGATTGTACGACAAAACCGTTATAAGTATTGCAAAGCCCGGAAACAGTGAAAGCCACCAGGCAATCTCGATATTATCTTTTCCTTCGGTGAGTATGTTCCCCCAGCTTGGAGTAGGAGGTTGTACACCGATGCCAAGGAAGCTTAAGGCAGACTCTGTCAGCACTGCCGCAGCAACTCCAAGCGTCGCAGACACAAGCACCGGAGCCATTGCATTTGGCAGGACATGGTTGAACATGACCTTAAGATTGCTTGCCCCAATCGCCCTTGCAGCCACGACAAAGTCCCTTTCCTTGAGACTCAAAAACTCGGCCCTCACAAGCCTTGCCACACCCATCCACCCTGTAACTCCGATGACTATCATTATGTTGTATATGCTCGGTTCAAGGATTGATATCACTGCAAGTATGAGGAAAAAAGACGGAAAACAGAGCATGATGTCAACAACTCTCATCACAAGCGAGTCAACCCATTTTCCGTAGAATCCCGATATACTTCCAAGTATAACGCCTATCAATGTCGCAATGCCTACAGCCACAAAACCGACTTTAAGTGATATCCTTGAGCCGTAAAGGATTCTCGTAAAAACATCCCTTCCAAGTTCGTCTGTACCGAATATGTGGGCCCTGCTCGGAGGATTCAATATCTGCGTCACATCAATATCATCAGGAGAATAGGATGAGAGATAGGAGGCAAAGATAGAAACTACAAACAGGACTATCACAACTCCTGCACCAAGCAGTGCAAGCCTGTTCTTAGTAAAGTTACGCCAGAATATTTTTCCGAAACTCTCGCCGCCCATTTTTTTAAAGCCTTATTCTCGGGTCTGCCAATGCATAGCTTATATCAGCTATGAGATTCCCCACAAGCGTGAGGAATGCCCCGATCACCAGCTCTCCCATTATCACAGGGTAATCCCTCGACATAACTGCCATATAAAAAAGCTGTCCCATACCGGGAATAGCAAATATCGTCTCGAATATAACGCTCCCTCCTATCAATCCGGGAAGTGAGAAACCAAGTATTGTGATTACAGGAAGAAGTGCATTTCGTAAAGCATGTTTCCCGATGACAGTTCTTTCCTCAAGACCTTTTGAACGGGCTGTTGTGATGTAATCCTGCCTTATGACTTCGAGCATGTTTGAACGCGAATATCTTGAAAGTCCTGCAAACCCTCCAAAAACTGAAACAAAAAGAGGAAGGACGATATGCCTGCCAAGGTCCAGCATTTTTCCTATAAAAGTCATGTTATCGTAATCAATCGATTTTAATCCGGAAATCGGAAGCCACCCAAGATTCACCCCGAATAAAATCATCAGAAGGAGCGCCAGCCAGAATGTAGGCACTGCAAAACCAAGAAACACGATTACAGTGGAGATTTTATCAAACAGCGAATACTGATAGGTTGCGGAAAAGACTCCCAGCGGTATGGCTATGAGGACAATTATAAAAAGAGAAATGGTGTTTATTCCTATCGTTATCCATATCCTCTCGTTTATCTTGTCAATGACAAGCCTCCTGTCAGGGGAGAATGACCTTCCGAAATCAAATTTGACTATCCGTTGCAGCCAGTCAAAGTATTGCAGATGAAGCGGCTTGTTAAGTCCGTATAGCTCCCTTAACTGCTGCTTTGCCTGTACAGAGGCCTTGGGATTAAACTCTGTGGCAAGGTCTGTGGGTTCTCCCGGAGCAAGATGAATCACTATGAAAGAGATGAGTGTGATCCCGAACAGCAAAGGAATCATGGCGCCAAATCTTTTTATTAGATATGTTCCCATTTGTGGATGAGAGGATAAGTCAGGGAGTCATTTCAGTAAATTTCTGAAGTTCTTTAGGGACGAACCATTTAATAAAATTATAATTGATACCGGCTGGTTCCGGTTTAATATTCTTGAACCGCGCACTTATTGCAGGGAGAGAGTCGGGTACGAATAAAAAAACATAAGGCTGCTCATCGGCAAGGATTTCCTGTATCCGTCCGTAAGCTTTTTTCCTTTCATCCAGATTGAAAGTTGATCTTCCTGCTTCAAGGAGCTTATCAACCTCAGGATTGCTGAAAGAAATAAAATTCAGTTCATCAGGTCCTGTTTTGCTCGAATGCCATACATCGTAAAGGTCAGGCTCTATGGGTATGGACCAGCCGAGGATAATAGCCTCAAAATTCTTCTTGTGTATGAAATCTTTAAGGAATGCCGCCCACTCCACTATTCTTATCTTCACATTGATTCCTACATCCTTAAGATTTTTTTGTATGATTTCTGCTGTGCGGGCCCTCATTGAGTTTCCCTGATTTGTTATGATTGTAAATTCAAATTTTTCCCCATTCTTTTCAAGCAGACCATCGCCGTCAATATCCTTCCATCCGGCTTCAGCGAACAGTAATTTTGATTTTTGCGGATTATATGGATATTTGTTAACATTTGGATTGTTAGCCCACATATCTGAGCGGTACGGACCTACAGCTTCAGTTGCCAAGCTCAGATTTACCCCGTCTATTATCTCTTTTTTATTCACGGCATAACTTATTGCCTGCCTTACCTTCTTATCCTTGAACTTTTCATCCTTCAGGTTAAAACCCAGAAAAGTATATCCAAAAGAAGGATAACGGAATTTTTGAAAGTTATTTTTAAACACCGGGGAGTCGGTCTGCCTTGAATACTGAAGCGGTGTTAATCCCATCTCATCAACACCTCCTGCCTGAAGTTCCAGAAACATTGTCTGGTTGTCAGGGATTATCCTGTAAATCACACGGTTTATATAAGGTCTTCCTTCAAAGTAATCATTGTTTGAAACAATGACTATCTTCTCGCCTGTTTTCCATTCTTTAAATTTGTATGGTCCCGTTCCTACGGGATTACGTCCGAATTCAACGTTGCTTATATCTTTTCCTTCAAGTAGGTGTGCCGGCAGTATCCACGTTGACCAGGTTATAAGGGCAGGAGCAAATGGTTTGTCATAGGTAACTTTAAAGGTATAGTCATCCGGAGCTTCTGCTTTTTTGACACGGAGAAAATCACCGCTGTAGGCAGTAGGTGTTTTCGGATCAATCATCAGCTTATAGGTGAACATCACGTCTTTTGAAGTGAAAGGAACTCCGTCATGCCACTTGACATTCTTTCTGAGATTGAATGTGATAGTAAGGCCGTCTTCAGAAACTTTCCATGAGTCCGCAAGTGCGCCTTCAATAATGAGGTCCTTATTGTATCTGACAAGTCCGTTATATATCAGGTCGGCAATCTCGTGGGATGCGCTGTCCGAGGCAATGTGAGGAAGCAGTGTAGAGGCATCTCCTATTGAGCCTTCGATTATTGTATCTCCATATGCAGGCTCATAGACCTTTCCTTCCTGTGATGGAGAAAGTGCGGATTTGTTTTCCTTACGGCAGGCACCAAAACCTATCAATAGAATCAAAACCGCAAATGCGGCCACAAGTCTATGCTTCATCATTTCCCTGTACTCTTCATTTTAATGACTATCTCGCCGTCTTTTACCAAATCAAGTTCCTCTCTTACTACTTTTTCAGTCCAGAACGGATCCTTTTTTGCATTGTCAATTTTCTTCGCAAGAATGGTATTTTCATTTCTGAGCTGATCTATCTTTGACTGAAGCTCAACCCGTTTTGTTTCCAATTCTTTGATTTTGAGATAACCGTTGTCACCTGCAAAAAAGAGGACGGCTATTATTACAACATACGCAAGCAGCACACATACTACCACGCGTGATTGTGCGCGCCTTACAGCACTTCTTAGTTTTTTTACTTTACGGGCCACTTTATAAGTTCATATAAAATTATTTGTTTATTTTAGATGGTTATTAAAAGAACTGTCAAGGTAAAGAAAAAACAAAAAAAACCGGCGTCGTTATATATTCACGACGCCGGCATGTTCACCCTCAGATACTCCCTTTTTTGGGTACAAATGAGGGCCGGGGGTCCCCATATTTTTTACTTTTTGAGTATTGCCTTTAAATCTTCCTCCGGAGTCGTAATAAGCTTTAAGTCAAATTTGTCCTGAAGAACCTTAACTACGTTAGGCGTCAGGAATGCAGGAGGCGTAGGTCCGAGTCTCATACCCTTGATGTTAAGTGAAAGGAGTGTAAGAAGAATTGCAACAGCCTTCTGCTCATACCATGACAGTATCAGTGACAGAGGAAGGTCGTTGACACCGCAGTTGAAAGCGCCGGCAAGTGCCACGGCAACCTGAATCGCGCTGTACGCGTTGTTGCATTGTCCGATATCGAGAAGCCTCGGTATCCCGTCTATTGTCCCAAAATCCTGTTTGTTGAAACGGTATTTCCCGCAGGCAAGCGTAAGTATCACGCAGTCCTTGGGAACCTGTTCCGCAAATTTCGTGTAATAATTTCTTCCAGGTTTTGCACCGTCGCATCCTCCGATCAGGAAGAAATGCTTAATCTTCCCTGCCTTAACAGCTCCGATTACCTTGTCCGCAATGCCGAGGATCGCAGTGTGATGGAAACCTGTCATTATCTTTTTGCCCGGCGCTTCAGCGAGAGGCTGTGTCTTCAGAGTTCTTTCAATTAATTTTGAGAAATCATGCCCCTGAATATGGCCTTCTTTTGATGCGGATGTAACTCCCATTGTGAAAAATCTGTCTTTGTAAGATTCTTTTGGAACCTGGATACAGTTGGTTGTTGCAAGTATCGTACCCGGAAAAGCGTCGAATTCTTTAAGCTGGTCCTGCCATGCTCCGCCGTAGTTGCCGACAAGATGTTTGTACTTGCGGATCTCAGGATAAGCGTGAGCCGGAAGCATCTCTGTGTGAGTGTATATATTGATTCCCTTCCCTTCTGTCTGCTTTAACAGCTCCTGGATATCAAGCAGATCATGACCGGTGACAAGTATTCCGCGTCCAGCTTTTGTACCTGTATCAACTTCAACCGGAGTCGGATTGCCAAAACGCTCGCAGTGGGCTTTATCAAGCATCTCCATAGTTTTCAGGTTCATCTGCCCGCATTTGAGTACCATATTGAGATGGTCTTCAAGGTCGAAGTTCACATTAGTGAGGGTTGTGAATAAGGCTTCGTGCATGAATGCATCCACCTCAGGGTCAGTCTTCCCAAGTTTCTTTGCGTGCCATGCATATGCCGCAATACCTTTCAAACCGAAAATAAGAGTTTCCTGCAATGATTGAATATCGGGATCTTTCCCGCACACACCGGCGACAGTGCAACCTGTCCCTTTTGCCGCTTGTTCGCACTGGTTACAGAACATAATATTTCTCCTCTTTAAGAGTATGGTTTTTTATTCAGCGTTTATCCGCCACTGTGGTTGAATATATAATTAAGAGATAAAGTCCGGTATGACCTAAGTCATAAACCTTTTTTTTATTTTTTAACGTAGCCGTAAAGCTTTTCAGCGCATTCAGGACAGATGCTGTGAGTAAATTCAGCCTCGCTATGTTCTGAGATATATGATTCAACCATGTTCCAGTATCCACTGTCATCGCGAATCTTCTTGCAGGAAGCGCAGATTGGAATCAGCCCGCTAAGTGTTTTAATGTTTGCAATGGCACCCTGCAGGTCTGTTATCAGTTTCTCGCGAACTTGAGTTTCTTTTTTCTGCTTTGTAATATCCTGCGCCACGCAGATTATAGCAAGAGCTTTTCCGTCATCATCGCGCATTATGGAAGCGGAAAATGAAACAGGTATACTATTCCCTTCTTTAGTACGGTACTCAGTTTCCTTGTTCTGGATAATCCAGTATGTGTCATCATCTTTTGTCTCAGTTCCGTTAAAAGGCAGTTTTACAGGAAAAATTGTGCTGAGTTTTTTCCCTATAAGTTCACCTTCCTCATATCCAAGCATTCTGTATAGTGCCGGATTGGCATTTGTAATGAATCCGGTAGTTGATATTACAACAAGGCTTTCAGCCATAGAGCTGATTATATTCTCAACATATTCCTTTGAAACAGTTTTTTCAGAAATAGATGCAGCCATCTGGTTAAATGCATCCGCCAGTTCTCCGATCTCATCATTTCTTTCAATATTCACGCGGGATGAAAGATTCCCTTTTCCCATTAATATTGCCGCTTCCTTAAGTTTTAATACCGGCCCGATAATCTGTTTCACTAAAAAAATAAAGACAGAAATAACTATTGTTATTATGATAACTACTAAAACACCTATCCCTGTTTCTATTCTGCTGATACTGCTGCTCATGCTGATGATTTCACCCTCAATCTCCTTTTCCTCATTTGTAATATGAATATCCATTTTCTTAGAGAAGGCAGAGGAAAGAGGTTCTATATTGTTTTTGAGATACTCCAGCGCTTCACCGGTTTTTCCTTCCCTGGCAAGGGAGAGTACTATCACTTTCCTCTCTGTTAAAATGCCGTACTCTTCATTAAGTTCTGAAAGAAGCTCGACCTGCCGGCGGCAAAGTACCTCATTTTTATCTTTCAAATCATCTGCAATTTTCTTCCATCTTGCAATAATCGAGCTGCACCTCCCGGAAAATTCATTAAGCTCAAGTTTATCTTCAGTTGATCCAGTGGCAATAAAATCAAAAAGACTCTTTACCTCTCCGTTGACCTCACGCTGAAATCTTTCTGCGAGTATGGTCATCAATAAATCAGGATACATATTTTTTATTTCCAGCCGCAAAGCAGGTGAAAGGAGTATGCCATAGTTACCTGCAAGGGTTTCAAGATTCATTAGCCGTTCAAGAGAGACTGTTTCGCGCACAGAAACGAGCATCTTCATTTTAGAAGAAAGAACATCATAAATGGGTGCTGTTTCCATGTAGAAGGCTTTTATAGCATCATCCTTTTTTGCCTGTTCAAAGAGTGCAATGGATTTATCCCCTGCCTGTTCAACGGAAGAGTACATTTTTTCAATATCATCTAGCGGCATATATGGATTGTTGAAATAATCATAATCCTCTTCTTTTCTGTGAGTATCGATTCGTTGTTTCCATAAATTCATTATTCTTCCAGCTTCACTTCGCAGTTGTTCCATCTCCTGTCTGTGTTCTTGATTACCTGTTAATATAAAATGAGAATATTCTGAGATGTAGAGTTCAAAAATAACTGCGCATCTTTCGGCATGTATAAGTTCCTCTGCTGACTGGTGAAATTCTCTGACTTCGCCTCCAATGCTTCTGTAAAAGGAAACAGCAAACAGAAGGAGGATAGCTATTAGTATAACCAGAGGAAAGAATATAAGATAACTTCGAGTTTTCAGCGACAGTCTCATCTTCTACATCCGGAATATTTTTTTGTCATCTATATCAACATTATATCAGCGATGAACTGAAATAAATAATTATTTCTTATTCAAATAAGAACATTTTAATACAGAAAATCAAGTTATATTTTAAAATTGACGCCAGTTAACAAAAATAGTCATCTTAGAAATGTAGAATAAGTTTATTTAGGAATGATAAATAAAAAAAGCCGGAGCAATCTGCTCCGGCTTCAGAAATCTGCAGCTTGGATAAATCAGTTCTTCCTCTTAGCTATCGCCGAATCAAGAGCCATATAGAGAGCTTCAATTATATGGTGCTGATATTTTCCAACCGGCACACCATTATATATTACTTTTGTCTTCCCCTGCTCCATGACTCTCACATAGGGAACCGACCAGTCGGGGTAGTCAATGGGATCATCTATATTATACTGGTCGAAGTTTTCATAGTTCTTCATTGCATGATGCATCAGCGTATCCGAGTTTTCTGCATGGAATTCTATAGGAAGTCCTATGGCAAAATCATAACCTTCTTTGATCGCATCCCAATAAGCCATGTTCGTTCCATAAATGTATCCGGCTTTAACTGATCCCCAGAAATCCAGCTCTGTACCGGTATATTTTCCTTTCGGGTTCCAGTAGGGGTCAGCAAATTCATCCTGGCATCTGATGACTTTCGATTTACTGAATTTATACTTGGACACCATCTCCTTAACAGAGTCAAAAAGCGGATCAGAATATATTGGAGCGTTCTCAAGCCATGCTTCCCATTGAAATTTACCCCACGGCATCCCATGGAATGTAACTGCAACCATTACGCTTGAGCCTTCAGGTATGGCATCAAGCCTGTCCTTCAGCATATCAAGGAATGCCTGACGCGCCGGCTGGAAATTACCCATCTGCGGCGCAATTATAATTTTTACTTTCTTGTTATGCTCTTTTTCCCATTCCTCTATATATTCGAAAGCATGGTAGAAGGTGGAATTAAAATCTTCGAAATGCGAGTAAATCGCGAGAGGTGAAGCAAGTATTATAGTTTCGCACCCTTTATCAAGAAGATCGTGCAGAGTTTTTTTCATATCCCAGTGGAGCAGACTGCAGGCTGCACCGACTTCAACATTTTTATATTTGGCTTTTATCTTGTCAAAGGCTCCGTTGATTATCTTAAAGGATGCCTCCCAGTGAGGGAGCCTTCCGTTTCCCTGTTTTATGCCATGTCCGTAATAATAAAGACGCGACTTGTTTGCAACTTTACCGCATGCTGAAGGCTCTCCGCTTAAGCGGCCTGTGAAAAGAAAATAGCCGTGATCAAGATATATCTGCCCTGAAGGCGGCACCCATACGCATTTACCTGCTTTATAGAGTTCAATGTAGGGAGTACCATCAACATCGCGGTCATTTCCAAAGGCATCTTCAAGATGTGTCGGAACGAATTCCTTCCTTGCATGCACATGATGGGGATCAAGAAGAGCAACCCCTTTGTCCTTTAATGCAAGAAGGTTAAAAGGCCATGGAACAACTACTTTGAATATCTTGATTATTATATTGTGGAAAAAAGCATGGCTGTGTTTATCAGGCATTATAAGACCGCCGACAAATACGCCTACTTTACCCACAGGGGTCGTATCCTGTTTCTTGTAATATTGGAAATAATCAGGCTCAAGCCGCCTGTTTTTATACTTGAACATTCCAAAAAGGAACCCTACAAGAACGATCAAACATCCCAAAATACTCAGTACAATAATCATCCTCCAAACCTCCATATTGTTTTCACTGGTTGTATCCTTAGCGTCCGGAACAGTTCAAAATTTCGTTCAATATAACAAAACAAAGAAACATGACAAGATAAAACAAATGACAATTTGTAAAATTCTTGTAGACGATGTCTCAGTCGATACATCGTGCCTTTATCTATCAGGCACCTTCGGCAACCTGGCTGTCTGCAACGCCTCCCTGAAGCCTGTAAAGCCTGTAATAGATCCCTTTCTTAATAAGCAGTTCCTCATGCGTTCCTAATTCCCTCAATTTTCCCTTGTGCATGACTGCAATCCTGTCCGCATCGCGTATAGTCGAAAGACGATGTGCGATTATAATAGATGTCCTGCCCCGCAAGAGCTCTTTTAATCCCTGCTGTATGAGATGTTCTGTTTCAACGTCTACATTCGATGTTGCTTCATCGAGGATAAGTATCTTTGGATTAAATGCAAGGACTCTTGCAAATGAAAGAAGCTGTTTTTCTCCGCTTGAAAAATTATTTCCTCTTTCAGAGACGTGTTCTTTCAGTTTTGCAGGGAGCTTCTCTATCACCCTATCTGCTTTAACTGTTCTGACGCACTCTTGAAGTCTTTCAGTAGTTATGTCATCGTTCGCAAGCCTGAGATTCCCTTCAATGTCTCCTGAAAAGAGGAAAATATCCTGAGGGACTATCCCTATGTTCCGCCTCAACCAGTCTTTTTTAATTTCCCTTATATCCACTCCGTCTACATATACATTCCCTTGCTCGCATTCGTAAAAACGGAGAAGGAGTTTCAGGAGTGTTGATTTACCTGCCCCGGTTGCACCGACAATTGCTACTTTCTCTCCCGGAGATATATTGAGGCTGAAATCCCGTATAACAGGGTCTCCTCCATTATATGCGAAAGTCACGTTTCTGAATTCAATCTCTCCCTTCAAACCTTCCACTACTCCTACGCTTTCATCTGTTTTTTCTTCCTCTTCATCAAGTAGTGAAAGAACACGTTCTGAAGAAGCCATGGCCTGCTGCATGATCGCATACTTCTGTGAAAGGTCACGTATAGGGACAAAGAATTTCTGGACATATTCTATAAAAGCCACGAGCACGCCAAAACTTATTGCATTCCTTAAAATCTCACCTCCGCCATACCAGATGATGAGAGCCACAGAAACTGACCCTATAAGTTCCACAAACGCATAGAGGAGCGCATCATAGATAACAGACTGCATGTTTCCTTTGCGGAGCTCATTATTATAGTTCTGGAATTCTTCGAAATTTCTCTTCTCTCTGCGAAAGAGTTTCACTATTTCAATTCCTGAAAGGTTTTCTTCGAGATAAGAATTTACAAGGGCTGTTTTCGTTCTAATCACCCTGTAGGCCTTTCTTCCTTTCACCCTGAAAAAAGCTGCAAGAACCGCAAGGAATGGAAGAACCGTGAACATCACAAAAGCAAGTCGCATATTGAGCATGAGCATTGCCACCATGATACCGGCAAGCATTATAAAATCACCGGCAAATGAAGCTATCCCGGCGGTGAACATCTCATTTAGATTCTCCACATCGCCTGTAAGTCTTGTTACGAGTCTTCCCACCGGGTTTTTATCAAAGAATTTCAGAGGCAGGCGCTGGACATGCGTGAATAGAACTGTACGAAGGTCCAATATTATTTTCTGTCCGGCAATCTGGAGCAGATATTGCTGAATGAAAGTAACTATATATTGCAAAATGAGTATGCTGAAGAAGAGCACCGCAAGTACATTAAGTCCCTTCAGTTCCCCCCTGGCTATATTATTATCAATGGCTGTTTTTATAATATAAGGCTGTAAGAGCTGTAATACTGCGACAACAGGAAGGATGCACAGCGATATAATAATAAGCCACTTATGGGGCGCTACATATACCCAAAGCCTCTTCATCAAATTAGAGTCGTAAGCTTTTCCAAGCTCATGTTCCTCTAATATTGATCCCCCTTCTCCTCCGTGCACTCCAGACATCTACAGCTCCTCCATTTCCTCAGTGAGAGCCTGACGGGTATAAAGTTTGAAATAAGTACCCCGCTTTTGCATCAGCTCTCCATGTGTTCCAAGTTCAGCAAGCTTACCATTGTCAATGACCGCTATCCTGTCAGCATATTTTAAAGGTGATATTCTGTGCGTTATCACGATCGAAGTTTTCTTCTTCAGGATGTCGCGAAGATTCTCCATTATATTCCTCTCCGTATGCGTATCAACGCTTGAAAGAGAATCATCAAGTATCAGAATATTTGGATCGCATACCAGCATTCTCGCAAGTGTGAGCCTTTGCCTTTGTCCTCCTGAAAGGGTAACACCTCTTTCTCCGACTCTTGTTTCCATGCCATCAGGAAACCCTTCTATGTCCTTCAGGAAGTCAGCGATCTCAGCGGCCTTAGCAAGCATATCAGGGTTCATTCCTCCATTCCCGTTATCAAGACCATACCCGATATTCTCCCGGATACTGTTGTGAAAAATAAAACCCTCCTGAGGAATGTACCCTATTGATTTCCTTAAAGACGCAACCGGAACTTTTGTAATATCTTTGCCATCTATATAAACTGCCCCTTCAGGCACCTCGATAAGCCTTGTTATCAGTTTTGCAAGCGTCGTCTTTCCTGATCCGGTAGGACCTACAATGACAAGTGTTTCTCCTTCCTTTATTGTAAGAGATACACCGTCTATCACATTCCTGCCCGGCTCATTGCCGCTGTCGTCTGACGGTGAACCATAAGAAAAAGTGAGGTCTTTTATCTCAATGTCTCCTGACAGGATTGCGCTATCATTTTCACTTTCATCATCAGTAATAGTGGGGATTTCATCAAACACCTCGCAAACCCTTGCGAATGAAGCCAATCCTCTCTGAATCAAAGTGAATATCCAGCCAAGCGCTATGGAAGGCCATATAAGCATTCCAAGATATGTGTTAAACGCAACGAAATCCCCGAGAGTTATCTCTTTGTTTATCACCATGGCTCCCCCCTGCCACAAAACTATAAGGGTTCCGACACCGCTTAACATGCCCATAAGAGGAAAAATAAGCCCCATATATTTAACGAGCTTAAGCCTCATACTGTAATATGACTTGTTATAATCTATAAACCTTCTGTAATTCTTTTCCTCCTGAACAAATGCTTTTATTGTCTGAATACCGCTAACTGTTTCCTGAGATATATTACTGATTTCACCAAGCATGTCCTGCGTTTCCCTTGATATGGAATACATTTTGGGAGTAACTTTCTTGACAACAAGCACAATGAGCGGAAGCGGTATAAGGGAAAGGAGTGTTAGCCTTGGGCTTAGACTAAACATCGCGCAAAGAGCAACAATATATGTAAAGCACGTACTTATTATGGTGAGAATGCCAAATCCTATAAACATCTTTATAGTGTTCAGATCATTAGACGCCCGCGATATGAGATCGCCTATTCTGAATTTGGAAAATCCCTTAGGTGACAATCTTAAAAGATGTCCGAATATATCCCTTCTCAGGTCATATTCCATATAACGGCTTGCACCAAAAAGGAAATATCTCGAGATGAGCCTGAACAGAAAACCTGAGCACGCAAGAATAACTATAATAAAAGCATAGTAGGACACACCATGAGCTGACGATGTTGGATTCTTCAAACTTTCAATGGCAATTTTTAAAGCCCACGGGATTGCAAGGTTAGAGGAATCGAATATAAGGACGGCAATTATACCGCAAACAAACCACCACCGGTATATATAGAGACTATCCTTCAGCTTTGAGTAATACTCTTTTTTCATAACCCCTTCTTAAATCATAGAAATAAACAAGATTATCCAAAATTGGAATTCGAAAAACTTTGTATAGATAGATTACTTTTTAAGTTTATTCAAGAGAATCAACAGAAAAAAACTGAAGTAACTAAGCGGAGTGTCGAAACACCAAACCTCGGGTTGGTCAGTATATTAATTAAGAGCAAGTTAAACTTATGAATGAATTTACTTTTATCTTATTTTTAGCATTCCAGGTTTTCTTGGGGACCTATGTTTATATTTCAAATCCTGAAGCTAAAGAAAATAAACTTTTCAGTTTCTGGGTTGTTTCAAATATCATTGTTTCTATTATAAGATTATATTGGCAGACCATTCCTTTCCAGAACACCAACTCCATTCTTGTCCCTATATATATTTCAATATTAATGATTTCAAACAGCCTGATAAGTTTTCTGGTTTTCGTAAGTTTATTCTGCAAAAGATATGTCCATAATAATAGATATATATATCCCCTGGCCATATCATCCGGATTAATATCAGCACTGATATTCCTCGACTATTTCAATGGATGGGGATTGATATCCAACGGCATAACAAAGGACGACTTTTCCTATCCAATAATGAACGGGAAAATGTTCTTTATTGTCCCGGTTGTAATGTGCCTTGCCTATGCCATGATTTTACTGGTAGGTATAAAAGCAGTCTGCGAGAAGGACAGGAAGGATAGAGGTAAAATAGCTATAGTACTGATGGGGATTTTTACAGTTTTCATCGCAAATACTTTATCTTCTTTTCCCTATAAACTTACAACGCGCTGGGTAGCTCATCTTTGTGAATTGCTGCTTATTATAATATTTTCCTATTACCTTGAAAAAAACGAGCTGTTTTCTTTTACCCAGTTTGCCCTTGATAAGACTTTCAACAGCCTCGATGACCTTTTTATCATAACTGACAAAGATGGTAAAATCGTCAAAATAAATCAAAGTGCTCTGGCATTGTTTAATAACGGTTATTCAAATATGCACAGTTTGAACATTTCTGATTTTTTTTCTGCTATTAAAAACACCCATAATGAAAAAATCATTCATGAGATTGAATGTTGCTTGAAAAACCAGAAATGCGACTCCTGCTCATATGAACTCCAGACAGGAAATAAGCATTATTATCTTTCTGCATCAAGGATAAAAGATGATAAGAAATTTTATGGTTTTAATATATTTGGAAAAGACATTACCCCTATAATCGAATCAGAAAAGCAAACGGAGAAATCAAAGAATTATCTTGAAAATATAATAGAAGCTTCAGTTGACTGCATAATGATTACTGACAGCAAGGGAATTATCGCAAAATGTAACGAAACTGCACAAAAACTTTCCGGATACAGTAAAGATGAGATTTTAGGAATGCGCCCAATGGATTTTATCCCGGCCGATGAAAAATATTATATAGAAGGAGCACAAATAATCGAGAAGCTCCTCAATAACAAAGAGCCGGCAATATGGGAATCTGCAATTCAGACAAAAAATGGAGATATAATCCCGGTAGAATGGAGTTTGAACTATTTTTATGATGAAAATGGGATTATAATGGGAAGCATAGGGATTTGCAGAGACCTTAGAGAAAGAAAGATGCTGGAATCACAGCTTATGCAGAATTCCAAGCTTGCCGCCCTGGGGCAGTTATCTGCAGGCATTGCCCATGAGATAAACAACCCTCTTGCCGGTATTCTTGGTTACAGCCAGTACCTTCATAAAAAAATAAGTGAAAATACAGAATCCGGTCTAACTAAAGAAGAACTGGAAAAAATCGCTGAAAGAATGAAAGGCCTGGAAAAGGAATCACAGAAATGCAAACAAATCATTGAAAACCTCTTGAAATTCTCAAGACCTGCTGACAAAGGAGATAAGGGAGTTCTTTACCTTAATGATGTCATTAATGAGACTTTAGAAGTAATTGAGCACAACCTCTTCATAAAAAGAATAACGGTAGAAAAACACTATACAAATGATATCAAAAAAATATACGGCAACAATTTTGAGCTGCAGCAGGTTTTTACAAATCTGTTTATGAATGCATTGCAGGCAATGCCTGATGGAGGAACAATTACAGTTTCTACCGGTAATGTCCCTCATACCAATCAAAATGAAGAAATGGTTTATGCATGCATCAATGACACCGGAGAAGGTATTGATAAAGAACATCTTCAAAAGATATTCGATCCATTTTTTACTACTAAACGTCCAGGCAACGGGACAGGCCTTGGGCTTTCAGTTAGCTATGGTATAATTAAGAAGCATGAAGGCAATATTGATGTAGTTAGCGTAAAAGGAACAGGCACGGTTTTTACTGTTACTTTCCCGGCTTCTGAAAAAAATGAATTTAATACACTAATCCATTCCGGCTCTTCAGATTTACATGTCGTAAATCAAAGATTCTAAACAGACTCCTTCTTTGCTTCCAGATATATCCCGGAAACTAATTGTTTCGTAAATTCACCGACTCTCTTAACAAGCGAAGGATTATCCAGGTTATTCTCAATTACCTTTATAATGGCACTACCCACTATGACGCCTTCCGCCATTGAAGCAACCTGGTTTACCTGTTCAGGAGTAGAAATTCCAAAGCCCACGCAAACAGGAGTTTTTGTAACTTTTTTAATGTCTTTAATGTTTTTACTTAATTTAAAACTTAAGCTTGCCCTTGCCCCTGTAACACCTAAAACGGAAACATAATATATGTAGCCGTGACTTGCCTTGCTTACCCTTTTTATTCTTCCATGATTGCTTGTAGGAGCAAGAAGAAATATTGTGTCAAAAAAATACCTCTCTGCTATTCCGATAAAATCATCTGCCTCATCAGGAGGAAGATCAGGTACAATTATCCCATCTACTCCTGCTTCCTTAAAATCACGAATGAAACGTTCAATGCCATATTTAAGGACTGGATTAAAGTAAGTCATTATTACAAGAGGAGTAACCATTTCTTTTTTGATAGATTTCAGCATTTCGTAAATCTTCTTAACAGTCGTTCCGCTGTTAAGCGCCCTTACCCCTGCCTTCTGGATTGTCGGACCATCAGCGATTGGGTCTGAAAATGGAATCCCAAGCTCTATAATATCAGAACCACTTGACTGTAACTCAAGCAGCAGTTCTTTTGTGATATCCAGGTTTGGATCGCCTGCTGCTATATATGGAATAAAGGCAGCTCTTCCTTCTACTTTAAGATCGTTAAACTTTTCAGTTAGTCTGCTCAACTTGTATAATCCTCCGGATGTAATGCAACTTGTAATAAAACATCTAAGATTTTATGGAAAAAGTGTTGCCTTGCACTAATATGTGGCAAATCGTATCTAACTCTGAAATTACATGAAACTTAGGCATGAATTCCACCAGATAATCACAGGATTTACACAGGTTCTGGGGATAGTTAAATCTATTTTTTAAGAGCATATCATCCATTTAATATCAATACGTTAATAGCATCAACATAATCCATTAGTTTTAACCTGCGAATAGAGGGAATCTATAATTGATTATTTACCGATCTTTCCGGCAATATCCATAAGCAGCTTCTGTATCTCTCCAGCCCTCTGATCATTTGGAGCAATCTTTAAATATGACTCCCAAACTTCTTTTGCTTTGGGATAATTCTTAAGGTCATAATAATAAACAACTCCAGCATTATACCGTGAATTTACATGCATTGGATTTGACGCAGCAGCCTTTTCAAATTCCTGTACCGCTTTGTCATAGTTGCCCATATTTCTGTAACAGATGGCAAAGTCTGTCCTTACATCAGCATCGTTAGGTATCTTCTCAAGTGCCTTCTCGTACTCAGTAATAGCTTTATCAAACTGACCGTTGTCAAAATAAGCGTTCCCAAGCTGAACCCTTAACTGCGAATTCTCAGGATCAGTCTTAATAAGTGATTGAATATGGTCTATCACCTGTGCAATCTCCTGTGAAGGAACTGAAGGGCCTGAAGGATTAGCAGGTGCTTCCATATTGGTTATATCTGTTTCCGTGCTTTTAAAGTATCGTGGGATAGTTACAGCTGCCAGTATTCCCATGACAAATGCCAATATACCTACTACTATTGTTTCTGTTTTCATTAAAAGCTCCTTAAAAATGGACTTATGTCAAAAAAATCCGCGAGAACAATAAATTGTTAACTACCTCAAAAAAAGTTATAAGTCGAGATGAATTTGATATCTTAAGAGCATTAACCCCTTGACAAATATCTATTACAGATATAAATAGCGTCAAACAAATTAGAAACTTATTTTAGGAATTACTTATCATGACTAAGGCATATAGAACAATTCTGGCAAAAAAAGAAGAAGTTGAAAGAAAGTGGTATGTTATAGATGCTCAGGACAAGGTATTAGGCAGGCTGGCAGCAAAGATTGCAGTAATACTGATGGGGAAAAACAAACCAATTTATACACCTAGCGTTGATACAGGGGACTTTGTAGTGGTAATCAATGCAGAAAAGATAAAGCTTACAGGCACTAAATGGGATGATAAGATGTATTATCATCATTCTGGATGGATAGGCGGACTTAAGGAGTTGACAGCAAAAGAGATGCTTGTAAGACACCCTGAAGATATCATAACTCTAGCTGTTAAAAGAATGCTGCCAAAGAACAAGCTCGCAAGCGTTATGCTAAAGAAACTCAAGGTTCATGTTGGTCCGGAACATTCTCATCAGGCACAATCACCTGAACAACTTGAAGTCTGATAACAATTAAGAGGAGCAGAATTTTGGAGACACTTTCTTTTTACGCAACAGGCAAAAGAAAAACCGCAATTGCAAGGGTGTGGTTAAGACAGGGTAATGGAATAATAAAAGTAAACAGGAAAAAGTTTGAAGATTATTTCCCAACAGAAAGCTTAAGGTCAATGGCTTTAAGTCCCTTCAAATCATTTCCAGAAAAAGATAATTATAATCTTCTTATAACAGTTCGCGGCGGCGGCGTTTCCGGTCAGGCAGCAGCAGTAAGACACGGGCTTGCCAGAGCGCTTGTAAACTTCGATGCAGCTTTGAGGGGCCCTCTTAAAAAAGAAGGGATGCTGACACGTGATCCCCGTGAAGTTGAACGTAAAAAATACGGCCGTCCGAAGGCTAGGAAGAGGTTTCAGTTCTCGAAACGTTAAGTTTCAATTTATCAATTCAGAAAGCAGCACTGTATTATTTCAGTGCTGCTTTTTTTATTTCATGCGGATGCAATATTTGGTGTGATGCTTTGTCAGCGTCCGGTTAGCAATCCTCACATACAGAAAGTATGCTCCGGTATGCTAATCCTCCGCTTCCTCGCCTGCCACTCAAATCTCGCATCCTTAAAAAATGTTATTCCATGTTTGCTTCAGATAATCCAAGTATTTTGGAACAAACAATGAAAACTAACAAATTGAAATGAATGTCAATTTTTGTTAGCATCAAAAAATTGATTTTAGAGTATTATGGATAACGAATATATCAAACCACTGAGAGAAGTTAACTCTGCATGTATCTTACCGGATAACCTTGATACTACAGTTTGGCGTTATATGGATTTTTATAAGTTTGCTTCGCTGATAAAAGATTCTGCACTCTACATGAGAAGGGCTGACCTATTAGAGGATAAATTTGAGGGAACTTATTCAAGACAACAATTGCTTGACGATAACGATTGGCTTAAGTCTCGTGGCTATCCAGATCTTATTAATACAGAGGAAAAATCTAGGACTAAGAGGAGAAAGAGTGTTTATATCAGTTCTTGGTGTGTCAATGACATTGACTTAGACCTTATGTGGAAAGCGTATGCAAGAAATCCACCAGGAATAGCAATCAAAAGTACAGTTAGAGCTTTACAGCGGGCATGTGACAATGACAAAGCAATTGAGTTTTGGCCACTGGATATATCAAGTGTAAAATATGTAAATCATGCAGGAGGTCAATATCTCAATTATCCTGGAATCCCAGAGATTTTTTTTACCAAAGATATTCATTTTCGTCTCGATAAAGAATTGCGAATTGTCTGTTGGCAACCCCGTAGTGAACCAACTCCAGAGTATATTTTATTGCCTGTTGTGCTTTCTGATTTAATTAATTGTATTGTTGTAGGTTCGAAAACTAGCGAGAAACAGATTTTAAACATTAAAGAAATTTTAGACAACGCTGGACTCAATACAACGCCTATTGAGTTCTCTCGATATGACAGAGAGCTAATGGAATAGCGATTCAGAATTCCTTATAGACAAGCTTAAGGTAATTCTATTTTCTCATGCAATCTTTACCTGCAGGTGTTTGCCTAAGGCTTCAGCGACACGCTCTAATGTTGAGAGTTTAATGTCTTCTGCGTGATTCTCAATCCTTGAAATTGCAGTTTTTTTAGTTTTAAGCCTGCGTGCAAGCTCTTCCTGCGTAAGTCCTGCTGCTTCCCGAGCCTGACGGAGAATAACACCAACCTTAAACTGCTCATACCCCTCATCAAATCCTTTGGCAAACTTCTTATCCTTCTTTTTTCTTTCAATTATATATTTTTTCAAATCACTCATGTTTTTGATCTCCTTTTTAAATAATCTTTTCTATACGATTCTGCCCTGTCAATTTCAGACCTTGGAGTCTTCTGTGTCTTCTTCATAAATCCATGTGTCAAAACAACCACAGAGTTTCCATCAAAAAAACAAAATACACGGCAGGCATTTGAGCCGAATTGTGTCCGGCATTCCCAAATTTCTTCAGTGCCAACCAGTTTCTTAAAATAAACAGAAGGCACAACATCCAGGTCTTCCATCAAACTGAGAACCCATGCTACCTTTTGCGCAGATTTACCAGGCAAAGAATCAAGAAAATCCTGAACCGGGCATTTCCCGTTAGGTGTTTTGTAAAAAACAATATTCCGTTTCACAAAACATGGTTAACATACACGTTAACTTATTTCAACAATTTTCTGGATCCCGGGTCAAGCCCGGAATGACAGAATTTTTCAGTCCGTTCGGGGAACGGACCCTACATTTTTTTCTATCAAAGGCGGCAAGGAAGAATCTGTATATTTGTTATTGGCGAATTCGGAATTTGGATGGCAGACGCGAAAGTGGACGGCGAGCATACCGGAGTGTACTTTTCTGTACATGAGGATTTGCGAGCTGGTCACTTACAAAGCATCACGCCAAAGCCCGCATTCGCTATCCGAGCCCGCAGTCAAAAGTAGACCGATGCGGCAAGAAGAAAGCGACGCAGTCGTACTTTTCTGTACGTCGAGGAGCTGACGACGAAGCCAACGAAGGTATACGAATGAATGAGGGCTCGGCCTATCGCATGTAGCGGTGAGAACGTATGCTGAGAATAAGCCCCACCGCCCCCATAGTCGTAATCATCGCCGACCCCCCATAGCTAAAGAACGGGAGCGGAATCCCCACAATTGGCATAAGCCCAATAATCATTGAAATATTAACTATTATCTGGAATGTAAGCATTGCCGCAACCCCAAAAGAAAGAAGTGCGGCACTCTTGTCACGCGATTCGCACGATGTCTTGAGAAAAAGGAAAATCAGAGATGAGAAGAGTAAAATTACTGCAGCTACTCCGACAAAACCCCACTCTTCAGCAAAAACGGAAAATATGAAATCAGTGTGGCTTTCAGGGAGAAATCTCAACTGTCCCTGGCTCCCATGCAGATAACCTTTCCCCCAAATTCCGCCTGAGCCGACTGCAATTTTTGATTGTATTATGTTATAACCGCTTCCGCGCGCATCGCTTTCAGACCCTAGAAGCATGAGAATTCTCTGTTTCTGATAATCCTGAAGGAAAAACCACATCACGACTGCACTCGCCGCAAGAGCAAATAAACCGCTTATAAACACTCTTTTTTTCAAACCTACTAAGAGAAGATAGGCAAAAAATATTGCCAATACAGAGATCGCAGTTCCAAGGTCCGGCTGAAGGAGTATGAAAAGAAAAGGTATTCCGGTGAAAATGCCCGGCATTAGAATATCTCTGAATGAAAGGGCTTCATTCTTTTTAATATCCGAGAAATATCTCGTAAGCACAATAACAAGAGCAAGCTTTACTGCTTCAGAAGGCTGAAGACTGAAACCTCCTATTTCAAGCCAGCGTCTTGACCCTGACCTAACTGCCCCGAATATGAAAACCATAATTACCATAAGAACCACGACGCCGTAAATTATATACGCCAATTTAACTACAACGTGATAATCAAGAAGGGCAAGACAGAAAGCAAGAGCTAACCCGAACCCGAACCATATGAGCTGCTTTTCCCAGTAATTATCTGCTGAAGGAAACAGTTTTATCCCGGCAAGCTCGGGCATATAAGAAGAGCTGTATATGGTAGAGATCCCGGCAGCAGCAAGTATGACTACAACAAGAAGGATCTTCCACTCAAGATGTGAGATTAACTCTTTAAACAATTTTAACCACTCTTAATCAGTCAAAAAGTGCTTCTGCAAATAAACGGCCATCGAAGGGCTGTAAGCTGTCGATATCCTCGCCTACGCCTATGAATTTGACAGACACACCCATCTCTCTCACAAGCGGCACAATCACTCCTCCCTTGGCAGTCCCGTCAAGCTTGGTCATGATAACTCCAGTCAGCCCGATTTCATCCTTAAACATCCGTGCCTGTGAGATTACATTCTGCCCTGTCGTGGCGTCAACAACCATTATTATTTCGTGCGGTGCATCAGGCATGGCTTTTCCGATGACCCGTTTCATTTTTTTTAGTTCTTCCATTAGATTTTTCTTAACGTGCATTCTCCCTGCCGTGTCAACTATCAGAACATCCACACCGCGCGAAACTGCAGATGCCACGGAATCAAATGCCACAGAAGAGGGGTCTGCACCTTCTTTGCCTTTAACCACTTCAACCCCTGCCCTCTCCCCCCATATTTCAAGCTGTTTGTCGGCAGCAGCTCTGAACGTATCTCCGGCAGCAAGCATCACCTTCTTGCCGTCATTGAGGAACCGCTGTGCCAGCTTTCCTATGGTAGTTGTCTTTCCCACTCCGTTGACACCGACAATCATTATGACATAAGGCTTTGAGCCGGTAACATCTATATGTCCTTCATAGGAAGAAAGCATTTCTCCAAGTTTTTGTTTTAAATAAGATTTGACCTTGTCCGCATCTTTTACATTTTCCATCACCACATATTTTCTAAGCTCTGACACAAGCTGGTTTGCTGTGACTGCGCCGATGTCGGAAAGCACCAATATCTCCTCAAGCTCCTCATAAAACTCATCATCCAGCACTCTGCCCGGAAAGATCACCTTCTCTATCTTTGATGCTATCTCCCTGCGTGTTTTCTTAAGACCTTCCTTTATCCTTCCAAAGAAACCGTTTGCGGCAGGCTCATCATTTTCAAGAATCCCGTTCTGCTTTACCTCATCATCTTTATCTTTTCTTCCAAAAATCTTATTAAACATCTCTCTGTTCAACCTCCTCTTTTGCTCAGATTGCGCTCAGATACTTTTTAATTCTTTCCATCCCCTCTCCTATATTTTCAATGGAATTTGAATAGGAGAACCTTATATATCCTTCGCCGTTAGAACCAAAATCAATTCCCGGAGTGACCGCAACACCTGCTTTGTCCAGAATATCAAAAGCAAACCTGTAGGAATCACTCGTAAATTTTTTTGCGTTTGCAAAGACATAAAATGCGCCTGTTGGCTCTACTGTGATTCCAAAGCCAAGCTCTCTCAGCTTACTTATCATAAATTTTCTTCGGGTATTAAGCGTCTCTACCATTTTTTTAACATCCTCACCAGCATCGCGAAGCGCCGCGATTCCCGCCCATTGCGCAAAGGCAGAAGCAGATATGAAAAGGTTCTGCTGGAGCTTTTGCATGGGGCGCAAAAATCGTTCCGGTGCAATCACATAACCTAGCCTCCATCCCGTCATAGCATATAGTTTTGAAAACCCGTTCACGACAAAGGCATTGTCAGTGACTTCAAGTATGCTGTGTTCCTTCCCTTCATAAACAAGTCCGTGATAGATTTCATCAGAAATAATTAACCTTCCCATCGCCGCCACATCTTCCATCTCCTTAATCCCGATTATACATCCGGTTGGGTTGGAAGGAGAATTCAGCATTATTGCCTTTGTTGCCTGGCTCAGCTTCTTTTTTATTTCCTGAGGTCTGTAAGTGAAACCATCATCTTCATAAATATTCACACAGACCGGAACACCGCCTACAAATTTAACGAAATTCGGGTAACAGGAATAATACGGATTGGGAAGTATGACTTCCTCCCCGGTTTCAAGCATGGCTCCGAAGATAAGAAGCATTGCGGGAGATGTTCCTGAAGTGATTATCACTCTTGCCGGGTTAACGGAAACACCATACTTTGAATGATAATCTTCTGCAACGGCTTCCCTGAGCTCGATCAATCCCTGACTATGCGTGTAATGGGTCTCCCCGCGGCGGATCGCACTTATACCAGCTTCTGTTGCAACTCGCGGAGTATCAAAATCAGGTTCTCCAACTTCAAGATGGATTATGTTTTTTCCCTGCCGTTCCAGTTCTTTGGCACGTTCTAAAACATCCATCACGATAAACGGAGTAATTTCTTCAGCTCTTTTGGAAATAGACATGCTATTAACTCTTCCCTTTAACTTAAGCTTATCTCAGGCTGATTAGCAGCTATCATGAACAGATTTTCAAGTCAATGGACATGAACCTGAACAAGAGTTTTTTTGGCGCCAAAAAACTTTTTTTGCTCAAAATCATTTTTTACTTCACATCCTGAAAACACTTTCTGTTATAATTATAAAAATTATGGGGAAAGTGATGAATTTTTTATTGACATTGAGAGAGAATCATTTAAACAGCACTTCTCTTTTCTCATTTTTTTTGTATGGACCCGGAGAACTTGGTTCTCCGCTTTTAACCAATTCACAATTTTTCTAAGGAGGGGTGAATAGATGGTAGGATTCGGACCGCATCTTACCCTTGATGGTTACGGCTGCAGCAGGAGAAAGCTCGAAGATCTGGAGCTGATATATTCTATCCTGGAAGAGTTTCCGTCAAGTATCGGTATGACTAAAATCATGCCACCCTATGTGTTTAAGTACAATGGATTGAAAGCTGAAGACTGGGGTATTTCTGGGTTTGTGCTAATCGCCGAAAGCCACATCAGCATCCACACTTTTCCATGTAAAGATTATCTTAGTCTCGATATCTTCTCATGCAAGCTCTTTGATGTGGAAGGGGCAGTAAGCTACATCACCAATGTTTTTGACATCAAGAAATTCGACAAGAATGTCTTTGAGAGAGGTCTTGAGTTCCCAAAGGACATCGGATTATCAACAAAGGTTGTGAACGAACAGAGAAGAAGGATTCTGCCTTTCAGCGAATTCCAGAGTCAAAAGAAAAGCGTAAAAGACAAAAAGGGTTAGCTGGGAAAAAACTTTCAGCAAAAGGAAAACCCCTTCCTGCGCAAGGAGGAAGGGGCTTTTTTTATGGAATGTCTTTTATGGAATTAACCGGCGAATAAAACCCGCAACCAATCATTCTGTTTAATATTGAATCTGCCTCTTTTAGAGTAATATTTTTTACATTCACAGCCTTTTTAAGAATACCAAGTGTGCCAGTAAGTTTCACTTTCAAGTAATTTGCTTCATATCTTGCAGCCTTGTCATCACAGGCAAATACAAGCTCTCTCGTCTTTGCAACGGCAATGCTCGATGCTTCACCAAGACCAAGCGAAATGGAAAGTGATTCAAAAAGATTTTTTTCTTCTTTTCCACTTAAAGCTATCTCCTTAATCCATCCATCTCTTACAGCATTTCTTATTTCTGCAAGTTCCGTATAGCCTTTTTGAAACCCCTTCAAAATTTCTACTGAAACAAAATCTGTAATATAAGAAGTATTTGCATAGATGCTTTTAACAATATTAAATGAGTCTGAAAGTGCAAAATTGGAAAGCACACAGCAGTCAAATATAACTTCAGGCATTTGCAAAATCCCGGGATATTTCTTTCATGTCCTGTACATTAAGAGATATACCTTGTTCTTTTAAATAGGTTCTTGCACTGATTGGATCAATACCTAAAACCTCAGAAAGTTTTCCAAGACTGATAAATCCTTCAGCATATGACTTAACTGCAACTTCTCTTCTCTCTCTCAATGCATCCGTCTTCATGTAAGAAATATCAACCGCTTTTCTCACAAGCTCGCCGAGAGTGCTCCTGTTTTTTTTAGCATGGAGCGTCAATTTCTTATGCTGCTCATCACTAAGTATAATATTAGTCCTCTTCATAGCTTCCTCCTATATGTGTAGCTATATACACATATTATATTTATGTTTTTCAGATAGTCAATATATTTGCGGAGCACAATAAAAAAGGCAAAAGAATTGAAAAGGGATATGTTATGCAGGAACATGAAATGGCTTGGCAGTTCCGCTTTGGCACTGAACAGCAGGTGCCTGCCGCGGAACTGCCAAGCCATCAAGTTACCTCAGATATTTTCTTCGTGAATACGAGATGCAGTATATTATCTGGCAAATTTAAGTTTTGGATGGAAGACAAGGAAGTAGACAGTGAGCAATACCGGAGTGTACTTTTCTGTACATGAGGATTTGCGAGCTGGCTACTGACGAAGTATACCGCCAAAAATTAAATTTGCCCAACTAGCAGAGGGCGAGGACTTCGTTAACGAGCTTCTCCACCCCCTCATAAACCTGCGATATTCTCGTCGCCATCATATAAGCCGGTGTTGAAACTATCTTGTTCACCCTGTCAACGTGGAATCCGGTCACAGGACATTCGAAGTTGATACTGCCCATCTTCTCGATATTAGCACCCGTAGCCTTGTCTGTCCCTATTGTGAGTTCCGGTTTTTCTTTTTCCCCTTCGAATGCTTTTGCAACGATGACAGGTGTTATGCAGATTGCTCCAAGAGGTTTCTTAGCGCGGACAACTTCCCTTATGAGCCTTGCTACGTCAGGATTAAGTTTGCACTTCTCCCCGTCAAAGGCATAAGTCGAAAAATTCTTGGCAGAGCCGAACCCGCCGGGAATGACAAGTGCATCTATGTCAGAGACTTTCACATCTTTTATATTCTTAATATTGCCGCGGGCAATGCGCGCTGCCTCAACAAGGACATTACGCGTCTCGCCTTTCGCTTCCTGTCCTGCAAGATGATTTATAACATGATGCTGCGGAATATCGGGAGCCATGCAGATTATCTCTGCACCCGCCTTGTCAAGGGCAAGCATGGCGGAAACAGATTCATGTATTTCAGCCCCGTCATAAACTCCGCATCCTGAAAGAAGCAAACCAACTCTCTTTGCCATTGTCAGTTCCTCCTTAATTTAAAAATGAATTTAAAAAAGAGTTTTAAAAAGGCTTCTATTTGTTTTTTAAAGCCTCAAGCTTCTGCTTCATTATGGTGTTCACCATCGCAGGGTTTGCCTTTCCCCCTGTCTGTTTCATCACCTGTCCCACAAGGAAGCCCATAACCTTGTCCTTGCCGCTTAAATACTGTTCAACCTGAACGCTGTTGCCTGCAATCACCTTTTCAACGGCAGACTCAATGGCAGAGCTGTCGCTTACCTGCTCAAGCCCCTTTTCTTTTATCACATCTGCCGGGGATTTTCCGCTTCTGTACATCTCTTCGAAGACTGTTTTCGCAGCAGTGCCGCTTATCACACCTTTGTCAATTGAAGTCAGCATTGCCGCAAAATCCTGCGGTGTCACCTTCAGGTCTTTTATGTCTTTTCCTTCTTCATTCAGCAATCTCAGCAGTTCCCCCATTACCCAGTTGCTCGCTTTTTTACTGTCAACATAAATGGAAACTACTTTCTCATAATAATCAGCAAGCTGTTTTGATGAAGTAAGGACTCCGGCATCATATTCCGGCAAATTATATTTTGAGATGAACCGCACCCTTTTTTCAGCCGGCAGTTCCGGCAGAGATGCCTTAGCCTGAGACAGCCACTCATCGCCGATCTCCATGGGAACAAGATCAGGCTCGGGGAAATATCTGTAGTCATGGGCCTCTTCCTTGCTCCTCATTGACAAAGTTATCCCCTTCCCTGCATCCCAAAGGCGCGTCTCCTGAACTATCCTTCCTCCATCATCAAGGACATCTATCTGCCTTGTAATCTCATACTCAAGCGCCTTCTGGAGGTTCCTGAAGGAGTTCATATTCTTAAGTTCAGTTTTCGTACCGAGTTCTTTTTGTCCCACAGGTCTTACAGATATGTTTGCATCGCACCTAAGACTTCCCTCTTCCATGTTGCAATCGCATACCTCAAGATATAAGAGTACGATCTTTAGCTCCGTAAGATATGCCTTAGCTTCTTCAGGCGAGCTTATATCAGGCTCGCTTACAATCTCCATTAGCGGAACACCCGTCCTGTTAAGGTCCACATAGCTTCCGCCAACAACGCCCTCATGGATGTTCTTGCCGGCATCCTCTTCCATGTGAACCCTTGTTATCCCAATTCTTTTTTGTTTACCGTCAACGGATATATCAAGATAGCCATGCTCTGAAAGAGGTTCCTCGAATTGCGAGACCTGATAATTCTTAGGAAGGTCCGGATAGAAATAGTTCTTCCGCGCAAACCTGCTTCTGTTATTGACCTTGCAATTTAGGGCAATAGAAGTCTTTAATGCCATGTTAACCACTTCCTTGTTTGTGACAGGGAGCACTCCGGGCATTCCGATGCATACCGGACAGGTCTGCGAATTAGGCTCTGATCCGAATTGGGTAGAGCATTTGCAGAAAATCTTTGAGCGCGTCAGCAACTGCGCATGAACTTCAAGTCCTATTACTGTTTCGTATTGCATAATTGTCTATATCTCCGGCTTCCTGTCTTTTATTCCTAATGCCTGCTCTGCGGCATAGGCAGTGCGAAGCACGTTAACTTCATCAAAATGTTTTCCAATAATCTGAAATCCCACAGGAAGGCTCTTCCCATCAAACCCGCAGGGCATTGACAGCGCAGGCACTCCTCCAAGATTCGCTGAAATGGTGAATATATCTGAGAGATACATCTGCAATGGATCGCTTGCCTTCTCGCCGATTTTAAATGCAGTAGTCGGCGCAGTCGGAGTCGCAATCACATCAACGGTTTTAAAGGCATTGTCAAAATCCTGCTTTATAAGCGTCCTTACCTTCTGCGCCTTCCTGTAATATGCATCATAATAGCCTGAGCTTAATGCGTACGTGCCAAGCATTATCCTTCTTTTCACCTCTGCGCCAAAACCCTCTGCCCTTGTCTTTGAATACATGTCTATCAGGTCTTCTGCTTTCTCAGTCCTGTAACCATATTTTACTCCGTCATAACGGGCAAGGTTCGACGATGCCTCGGCAGTGGCAAGTATGTAGTATGTGCTTATGGCATAATCAGTATGCGGAAGAGAGATTTCAATTAGTTCGGCTCCCCGTTCTTCCAGCTTCTTTATGGCAAGCCTGACGTTTGCCTCCACCTCAGCGTCTAGCCCTTTTATAAAATATTCTTTCGGAACCCCCACTTTCATTCCCTTCATGTCGCCTGTAAGTCCTGCGGTATAATCAGGTCTTTCAAAGGGAACAGAAGTTGAATCAGATGGATCGTAAGCTGAAATGACATTCATCATTATTGCGCAGTCGCGGACATCCTTTGTCATGGGACCTATCTGGTCAAGTGATGATGCAAACGCCACAAGCCCGTATCTTGATACAGCGCCGTAAGTAGGCTTTAGTCCAACTATTCCGCAGAATGACGCAGGCTGTCTTATTGAGCCTCCTGTGTCAGAGCCTAAAGCTGCTATACATTCGTCTGCCGAGACACTTGCCGCAGATCCACCGCTTGAGCCGCCTGGTGCGCGTTCAATATCCCATGGATTTCTTGTGGTATGAAAGGCTGAATTTTCCGTTGAAGAACCCATGGCGAACTCGTCGAGGTTAGTCTTTCCGCAGATAACTGCACCTGCGCCAATGAGTTTCTTTGTAATAGTTGCATCATATGGAGGATAGAAGTTTGACAATATCTTAGACGAGCAGGTCGTCCGCTCCCCTTTTACGCACATATTGTCTTTAAGTGCGATTGGTATCCCTGAAAGAATCCCCTGCGGAACGCCATTCTTTATCTGCCTTCTGGCATATTCTTCAAGGACTGTGACATAGGCTTTTATCTTGCCGTCAACTGATGAGATTCTCTCCATGACTGAGCTTAAAAGTTCCGACGGAGATATTTCCTTTTTGTCGAGAAGTGTCCTTAGCTCCCAGATTGTCTTATTGTATAATGCCATAATAATTAGATCCTTTTAAACCACAGAGGTCGCAGAGTAATATTTTTTCTCTGTGCTCTTAGTGGTTCATTTTCTCACTCGATTATTTTTGGTACTTTGAAAAATCCATTTTCCTGCACCGGAGCATTTTTGAGTGTGTCCTCTCTTGGAAGCGACACTCCAACCTCGTCGGGTCTGAACACATTCTTCATGTCAATGACGTGCGATGTAGGTTCAACTTGCGAGGTATCAAGCTCGTTCATCTTCTCAATGTAGCTGATAATGGAATCAAGCTGGCTTGTAAGTTCTTCAATCTCTTTACCGTCGAACTTCAGCCTTGCAAGCTTTGCAACATGTTCAACATCTTTAATAGTTAATTTCATCAAATGCCCTTAAATATAAATAATAATGAAGTCAGTTTTATAACCGTCATCGGTTATGATTTCAAGGGATTTTTATCATTTCCAAACGAGTGTACCAAGTGTTGCCTTGCTTAATTTCTTTTCCGCTTACTCTGTTTTGGTTTTTCCGGCGCAGTGGGAAAGAGGCATTAATAAGCATCTCCCTTACACCGCCAATGGTCAACTCCAGACAGATAAATATGTTTCTTCTTTACCATATACTTTATAAGTTTCACTTTTCTCTCAAAAAGCCTATTTTCCTTTTGGGTCTTTCCGGCGGAGACATCAATTGACGAATAGCATCGAAAACTACCTTAAATTGTGTATCATACTTCTTCTCAAGCGTCTCTATCTTTCGTGCAAGTTCTTTATGAGTGGACAACATCTCCCGCAATTTAACAAAAGCTCTCATAACTGCTATATTTACCTGGACCGCTCTTTTACTGCGAAGGACACTTGAGAGCATTGCCACCCCTTGCTCTGTAAAAGCATATGGAGTTGCACGACGAATACCACCCCAACTTGAAGTCACAAATTGTGACTTCAAGTTTATAAACTCCTGATTCGTAAGTTGAAACATAAAGTCTTCTGGGAATCGCTCAATGTTACGTTTAACAGCCTGTATTAAAACTTTCGGTTCAACATCTTAAAGCTCAGCAAGGTCTATGCTCAACAAAACCCTATGCCCTCGAATAGTATGTATTTTGCCTTCTATTACTTCTTGCTGCACAATAAGCTCCATAATTTATCTCTCCATTTATTTTCTTGCTGTCAGCCACCTACAAGTCAGCTTTCCGATATGCATTTTAAGTGTAAATAAATCTAAAATTATTCAAATTGGCAAGAAAATATTTGCAGGAAAGTATTAGATTGAATCTTTATTTGTTTGGATTGTCGTTACTTCGCAAACACCAGAAAATACTGGTAGGGCAGGAAATAGAAGTCTGCGTAAAGTTTGAATCCTGCATCGGTTATCTCTTTTACAATATCTTCACGCGCAATCCTCATCGAAACCGGAGGACCCTCCGGAGTTTCCCTCTTCTGGAAATCCACTATGACAAGCCTTCCGCCAGGCTTAAGGTATTTCATCAGGAGACTAATATAGGCATCTCTATTCCCAATATGATGGTATGTATCGCAAATAAAGATTAGATCAACCGACGCTTCAGGGAGCATCGGGTCATCAGGTTTGCAGAGGACAGGGGAAACATTATCAAGTTTTTCTTTTATCACTCTTTCACCGAGATAATCTATCATTCCCTTCTCAATGTCGCAGGCGTAAACCTTACCATTTTTACCAACTGCCTTTGAAAAAAATCCTGTAAAATATCCCGAACCTGCCCCTATATCTGCAACAACATCTCCATCCTTTATCACGAGTGATTCAACAACCCTTTGAGGCATCTGCCATGTCCCGCGGTCAGAGCTTTCGAGCATCTTTATATAACCATCCAGAGAGCGAGGCGGGTGTTCAGTATTGTGAATTGACTGCTGGGCAAAAAGTGGACATGTCAACAATGTAAAAAAGCTTACTGTGATTACTGCAAACCATAGCGCATATCTTTTTCTCATTTCAGCCCTTTCTTTTTTTGTTTTGGGTGCCTCCTCTAACCGGCTCATCATCCTTATCATTCTTTTCTGCATCACGCGGTTTCACACTCTTTGCAAACTTCTTAAGTTTCTCGTATATAAAATAATTTATTGTATCTTTCTCAAATGTCCCATCTTTCTTTTTTCTCCCTGCTTTAACGCCTGTGAGTATCTCAATCCCCTGCTCTATGTTATCAACCGCATAAATGTTAAACTTCCCTTCTTCAACTGCTTTTACAACATCATGCCTTAACATCAGGTCATTGACATTGCGCCTCGGGATCATCACTCCCTGCTTGCCGTTAAGCCCTTCCTTCCCTCCAAAAGATACACAGACATCGAAAAAACCTTCTATCTTCTCATTCACGCCGCCTATGGGCTGGACATCGCCTTTCTGGTCAACCGAGCCGGTCACGGCTATGCTCTGTTTTATGGGAACATCTGAAAGGCTTGAAAGCAGAGCATATAATTCAGTGCTTGATGCGCTGTCTCCGTCAATTCCGCTGTATGACTGCTCGAAGCAGATGCTTGCATATAGATTCAACGGCATATCCTGTGAGTATTTCTCTCTCAGATAACCGGTAAGGATCAAAACTCCCTTGTCATGCGTGCTTCCGCTTAGTTTAACTTCTCTCTCGATATTGACTATCCCTCCCTGCCCCACCGAGACTGCTGCGCTTATGCGGGAAGGCTTGCCGAAGGAATAAGCCCCCATTGAATAGACAGCAAGGCCATTCACCTGCCCCACTTTCTCACCTTCGCAATCTATGATGATTATCCCTTTATCTATCATCTCCTGTATCTTGGTCTGCATGAGGTTGTGTCTCTCTATGGTGTTGTCTATCGCCTCATCAATATGGACTGCCGTTATTATCTTGTCCCCTTTCTGTTTTCTCCAGTAATCTGCCTGAAGGAGAAGGTCTTCTATCTCGCTGAACCGCGTTATCAGCTTTCCTCTTGCCCCTGCCCTTCTCACCCCGTATTCGATTATCCGTTCAAGGGCATCAGTCTTTAAACCTGCAAGGTTTTTGTTACTGCACATCTTTGCAACGACAGAAAGGAAAAGAGTGATGTTCTTATTGTTAAGATCCATCTGCGTGTCAAACTCAGCCTTTATCTTGAACACCTTCCGGAAATCCTCCTCGTAGCTGTACAGGAGTTCATATATCTCGCTGTCGCCGATCATGATGACTTTTATGTTAACTTCGATTGGCTGAGGTTTTATGGCAAGCGACTCCATCTGGAAAATCGAGGGAGTTGACTGGATATCGAGCTTTCCTGTCTTAAGCACTCTTTTTAAAATAGGCCAGACCATCGGGTTCATAAATACATCATTCGCATTCAGTACAAGATATCCTCCGTCCGCCCTTAAAAGCGAGCCAGCCTTTATATTCATGAAACTGCTGAACCACATCCCTGAACGGGAAACATCTCGCTCGATAGTACCAAAAAGGGTCGCGACTGTCGGAGACGGCTCTATTATTATTGGACAGCCTGCGTCTTTAGAATTGGTGAGAAGAAGGTTGATATCATATTTAAGAAAAGGGTTTATAGGAACCTCTTCCGACATCGATATGGGCATTGCTGCTTCCTGCTGCTGGCGAGTCTCCTGCGCAGATTTAAAGAGCTCTATGTCGTTCAATATGCTTTCTTTCAATTCATGAAGATACTCATTGACGCAGTATTCATGTCTTGTCTCCCTGACCTCCTCAAGCATACCGTCAATAACATGGACACAGCTTTCTCTTTCTATTTCTTTTAACCTCTCACCCAGCTCCATGTTGAGTTTTGTTATTTTATTAAATATCTTTCTCAGCCCCTCTTTTAACTCAATGTATCTGCCTTCCATTTTTTCAAACTTCGCGCTTTCAATTTTCCCTTCATCAGCCATGGCCTCTACATGGGAAATGGGATAAGGCTTGCCGTCTATCATAAACAAAAGGTCCGGGACCGTCATCTGGCCTAGCTGCACCTGTCCGATAACAAATCCTTCACTCTTAATGTCACTATCAAACTGGTTAAAAATCTTTTTGTTTTCCTCTTCAAATTGTTTTGCAACCTGCTGTTTCCTTTTTACTATGCTTTCGCCCTCGAATATCTGTGAAAGGTTTTTCCTTAAAAACGAGATGATGTCCTTCATAGATTTCGCGAATTTCGCGCCTTCACCGGCAGGCAATGTGATGAGCCTTGGATGGTCATTGTCCTTGAAATTATTCACATAAAGGCGGTCAAAAAGAGGTCCGCATTTTGGACGCATCTTTTCAAGGATTTTTCTGACAGTTGTCCTGCGGCCGGTACCGGTAAGTCCGGTCACAAAAATATTATATCCGGAGCTGTAAAGCTCAAGTCCGATTTTAAGCGCCTTAAGGGCGCGATCCTGCCCGATTGTTCCTTCAGCCGGCTCAAGTTTTTCAAGCCCCTCGAAGTTGCCCCCTTTAAGATTACATTTCCAGTAAAGCTTGTCTTTCGAAAGCCTGTATTTTGCGGGAATTGTCATTAATCATCCCTCCTTGTCTTTTTTTATACAATGGAAGCCTCGAAATGTCATCCATAAATGATTTTTGATAGCATTAAGACCATTAAAATATTTTATATGTGACATCTATAAGCAGAGAGGATATTTTTGTTTTTTTTATAATTTGGTTATGTATAATAATTTTCATTTTTTCATAAAAATAAAAGGAGTTCAGATGTACCGGATAATTGCAGTTATAATGATTTTTCTTTTTTCTGGCGTATCATATGCAGCCGAACTCAGGATCGGACTCATACCAGAGCAGAATGTTTTTAAACAGAGCGAAAGATACAAACCTATCGGAGATTACATAGAAAAGAAAACAGGTATAAAAGTGCAATTCACCATTATTTCCCGCTACGGCAACATAATAGACAGGTTTAAGAGCGAGAAGATGGACGGCGTTTTTTTCGGGAGCTTCACAGGAGCCATGGCAATCAGCATGCTAGGTGTTGAACCTCTTGCAAGACCAGTGAATCTTGACGGCACGTCAACCTACCGCGGCTATATAATTGTAAGGAAAGACAGCGGAATAAAATCAGCACCCGACATGAAGGGGAAAAGACTGGCATTCGTAGAAAAAGCAACAACCGCCGGATATGTATTCCCCATGGCATACTTCAAGGAGCACGGCATAAATAACATTGGAACCTACTTTAAGGAATATTATTTCGCCGGAAGCCATGATGCTGCAATAGATGCAGTTTTAGACGGTAAGGCTGATATCGGCTGTGTAAAACATTCAATGTTCGACCGTGTATCCCGTGCTAATCCAAGGGTTGCAACTGAGCTTATCATCATTGCCGAATCACCTGATGTGCCTTCAAACGGTCTTTGTGTGAGAGGAGACCTTGATGAGAGCATAAAGAAGAAGCTTCATGACACATTAATCGGAATGGACAATGACCCTGAAGGGAAGAATGTGCTTGGCAAATTTGAAGCCATAAAATTCATATCTACGACTAAAGATGACTATGCTCCTGTTTTTGATATTGCGCTGAAAGCAGGGATTGATATAAAAAATTACAACTACAACAACGAATGAAAAAAAAGATTTTTTTATCTCTCTTTGCCGTTTTTTTGATTTTTTCAGCCGGAGCGGTTATTGTAACTCTTTATATCAAGAACACTACTGCATCGCTCAGCTCTCTTTTAAAACTCCATGAAATAGAACACTTAAGGCAGGACCTCGTGATAAACATACAGACTGTTCAGTCGGACCTTTATACTGTTCGCACCCCGCTTGCGCAGAACCTTGATTCCATCATAAAAAACGTTACTTCTCTTGATAATGCTATTAACAACTGCAGTTCATGTCATCATTCGACTGAGATAACAAATAAGATTGAACAGATACAATCGCTCTGTGATGAATATAAGAATGAGCTGAGTTTTTATATCACCGCCTCTGCCAACATGGAACGGATAGACAAGCTGAAAATGGATGCCGCTGAAGTTGGCAACAGGCTTCTTTCCCTCACTCAGGAAATGACATTTAATGCAAGCAACAGGCTCCAGCAGATGACATCAGAGGCATTGATAAAAATCGAGGATGCAAAAATAATTCTTTTTGCAACTCTTATATTATCATCACTGCTTATCATATCAGTATCAGCATACCTTATCAGGTTTATCACGCGTCCGGTGTCTGAACTGCTGAATGCTACCAGGATGATCGCGTCAGGGAAACTTGGGTTTACCATCGATTATCAGGACAGCACCGAGTTCGGCGAGCTTGCCAGGAACTTCAACACCATGAGTGTCGCGCTTAAGGAGAGCTATGACAGCCTGCATGAACAGCAGCAGCAGATTGCAGAGAGTGAACGAAAATTCAGGACACTTTCCGAATTCGCCTATGACTGGGAATACTGGATAAATGAGAAAAAGGAAATAATCTTCATGTCCCCTTCCAGTGAAAGAATAACCGGATACAAGCCGGAGGAATTCATCGAGAATCCCAGACTCATAAATGAGATACTCCATATAGAGGATGCAGATACCTACAGAAAGCACCTTGCGAGCTTTGACGGTCCCCAGCATGAGACAATGGAATTCCGCATAATTACAAAAGACAGCGGGACCAAATGGATTTCCCATATCTGCAGCCCCATATTCACCGGCGATAAATTCCTTGGAAGGCGCGTAAGCAACAGGGACATTACCGACACTAAAAGGCTTGAGGAGCAGCTTATCCAGTCGCAAAAAATGGAGTCTCTTGGGCTTCTGGCAGGAGGTATCTCTCATGGGTTTAACAACCTTCTGACTGTTATAATCGGCTATACGAATTTACTGGAAAAAGAGCTTGAAGGCGGCAACGAAAGGATAAAACGCTTTATCGGCGAAGTGCTAAGTGCCTCAGAAAGGGCGCAAAACCTGACATCAAGCCTGCTGGCATTCAGCCATAAACAGATAATAAGACCACAGAGGATAAACCCAAATGATGTAATAAAGAACATATCAAAGCTCCTTGAGAACATAATAGGCACTGATATCGAACTAATAGTGAACTGTTCAGATTCGGATTTCCTTATATTTGCAGACCCTCATCAGCTTGAGCAGGTCATAATAAATCTCGTGACAAATGCCAGGGATGCAATGCCAAACGGAGGAAGACTTGCAATCGGGACAACACCAGTTATACTCAATGCCGAATATACATCCAAGTTTAATTCAAAACCCGGATTATATGTAATGCTGTTTGCAAGCGATGCAGGGTCAGGAATAGAAAGCAAAGCCCTTCCGCATATTTTCGAGCCTTTTTTCACGACCAAAGAGGATAAGGGAACAGGGCTGGGGCTTGCCATTGTTTACGGCACGGTAAAACAGCATGGAGGATTTATAGATGTGTATACTGAAAAAGGATGGGGAACAACCTTTAAGATATATTTGCCTGTGCTTGAAGAATTCAAAGGCAAAGCCTATGACGAACCCGGGCTTTCGAAATTCCAGGCTGATTTCAAGGGGAATGAAACAATACTCATAACAGAAGATGAAAGTTCTGTGAAAGGTTTTTTAAAAGACGTCCTCGAAGTTTACGGTTATAAGGTCATTCTCGCCAATGACGGACTTGAGGCTGTCAAAAAATATAATGACAATAAGGGCTCAATTGATATGGTTATCCTGGATGTGGTTTTGCCAAGGAAAAACGGCAAAGAGGTTTATGATGATATAAAGTCCGTTGACCCTGAAGCAAAAATTCTTTTTGTGAGCGGCTACACACAGGACATTCTCACTTCAAAGGGGATATATGAAGAGGGTCTTGATTTCATACCAAAGCCGCTCCATATGCGAAACCTCATGCTGAAGATAAGGTCTATTCTTGACCGGCAATAATTATAACCAATAGTCATAAAATGATCATTTAATGACCGGAAAACTTAATCTCTGAACTATGTACATAATATACGAAATACTGACATGGCTTTTTTTTATCATTTCCCTCCCATATTTTGCCTTTAAATATGTGACAACGGAAAAATACCGGGCAGGGCTAAAGCAGAGGCTCGGATTCATTCCACCGCAAAAACCTAAAAAACCGGGTGCAAAACGTGTCTGGATACATGCTGTCTCTGTCGGGGAAACAATGGCAGCAATGTCGCTTGTAAAAAACCTAAAAGAAAAACATACCAATATTGAAATAATATTTTCCACTACGACCCTGACAGGGAACAAAACGGCGAAACAGAAACTCCCGGAAGCCGACAGCATAATTTATTTCCCGCTTGATTTCTCATGGGCTGTAAAAAGGGCCTTAAAAAAAGTAGCTCCAGACATTTGCGTTCTCATCGAAACCGAGATATGGCCTAATTTTCTGCGTCTCTCCCGCAAAGCCAATATACCTGTAATCATATCAAACGGCAGACTTTCTGAGAATTCCTGCCACGGATATATGAAACTTGGAGCTATAATAAAAAGGATTTTGCAGGACATCTCGGTTTTCAGTATGCAGTCTGAGTCTGATGCAAAAAGGATAAAAGAGATTGGCGCACCGGCAGACAGAGTCGTTGTTACAGGAAATCTCAAATTCGATCAGGCAGTAATATCTGCCCGCAAGGTTGACAGCATATCAGTATCTCAGACTTTCAGGATACCGCCGGAAAAATTCAAGCTCGTCTTCGCAAGCACACATAAAGGGGAACATGATATCTTAATCGAAGTTTTCTTGCGCCTTCAAAAAGAGTTCAAGGATATATTTCTTGTCATTGCGCCCCGCCATCCTGAAAGATTTTCTGAGGTTGACGCATTACTCAAATCAAAAGGGCTGAATTATGTACGCCGTTCATGGCTTGTTGATGCGCATCAAAATAAGCATGATGTACTGCTCATTGATTCCGTCGGCGAACTATATATGATATTTGCCGCCTGCGATCTCGTCTTTATGGGAGGAAGCCTTGTCTCCACCGGAGGGCATAACCTTCTTGAGGCTGCTGTTTTCAACAAACCTGTAATCTTTGGACCATACATGCACAATTTCAGGGACATCGCGGGAATAATTCTTGAAAGCGAAGCAGGCATTCAGGTTAAAGATAAAGATGAACTCATGAAAAAATTAAAATCTCTTTTAAGCGGACGAAGCGAAGTTATAAGAATGGGAGAAAATTGCCACAGGGTATTTGAAAAGAATCTTGGAGCAACTGAGCGTAATGTGGATATTATAGAAAAACTTTTAGGGATAGCGAAATGAGTTTCATCAATTTTTACAATAGAGCCGCCTCCGGAAAGGATAAAAGCCTGTCTGCAAAGGCTTTGACAAATATACTGGCGCCGGCAGGTTTTGTGTATGCCTCTGTGCCTGCTATAAAGGAATTCCTTTACGGCAGGGACATACTCAAAAGCAAAAAAATGCCTGTCCCTGTTATTTCTATCGGGAACATCTCATGGGGGGGCACCGGCAAGACTCCTGCAGTTATTTCCATATCAGAATTGTTTAAGAAGAACTCTATTCCCCATGCAATCTTAAGCAGGGGGTATGGAAGCAGCGGAAGTTCTGATGAAACAGTTGTCATTTCAGACGGAAACAAGATCCTTCAACATCCTCCCATTGCCTCAGATGAAAACTATCTGATTGCAAAAAACCTGCCAGGTGTTCCGGTCATACAGGGAAGGGACAGATGCGCAAGCGGGAAAATAGCAATCGAACGGTTTAACAGCGAATGCCTCATACTGGACGACGGTTACCAGTACCTTAAGATGAAACGCGATTTAGACATCATGCTCTGGGACAGCAGGATTTTTCCTTCTGATGTACGCCCAATACCTGCCGGGAACCTGAGGGAATTTATTTCTGCTTCCTGCAGGTCTGATATAATCATCCTTACGAAAACAAACCAGATGGGGAAACAAGCGATGGCATGCGACTTGTTCTTCACAAGGATGACGCAGGGGAAACCAATCTATCATGCTCTGCACGAGACTACCGGTGTCGTTGAATATGGGAATGAAAACCGCACCATAAAAAGCAGCGAGCTTGCCGGTAAAAAAACAGTGGCCTTCTGCGCCATTGCCGACCCTGATTCTTTTTTTTCCACTGCATCAGAAACAGGAATCTCAATAACTGAAAGCATTGCATTCAGGGATCACCACAATTACACCGAAGACGACGTCGCAATGCTAAAAAAAGCCGTTGAAAAATCCGGAGCGGAATTACTGATAACAACTGAAAAAGACATCTGCCGAAACAGTGAATTGCTTAAAAAAGCAGGCACGCTTCTTTATCCTAAAATAAGATTCCGCGCTGTGGAGAATAAGTTTTTTGAAGACAGTATTCTCAGAGCCGCAGGGAAATACTAAGCAAGATATGACCGGAATTAATTGCGGATTTCTTGCTTTGAAATAAGCTATAGAATATGATTAAAAAAATATATGATTGCAATGAAGGGGAAACGCAATGGTTAACAAAGAAAAAATAATTGAAACAATTTTCAATGTCATTGATGAAATTAATCTGGAATTTCCTGAAGATAACCGTCTGGAAAAATCGGTTGATACGGTTTTGTTTGGCAAATCAGGAAAATTAGATTCATTAGGTCTTGTCAATTTTATTGTAGCAACTGAGCAGCACATAGAAGAAAATTTCAATGTTCTGATATCATTGACAGATGAGAAAGCCATGTCTCAGAAAAACAGCCCTTTTAAAACCATTGGAACGCTCGCCGATTACATAGCCCTGCTCATTAATGAGTCATCAAATGAGGAGCCATCACTTGGGGAGCCATCAAATGAATGACAAACAGGTAATGGTCATCACAGGCACGCGAAAAGGGATAGGAAAGTATCTGGCGCAATATTATGTCAAAAAAGGTTTTATAGTTTTTGGATGCAGCCGCGGACCGGTTGACTATGAATTGGAGAACTATCATCATTTTTGCCTGGATGTGTGCGATGAAGTGAAGGTAAAGAAGATGTTCTCAGAAATACGCAAGTCCTGCGGGTCGATCGATGTTCTGATAAACAATGCGGGCATCGCTTCAATGAACCATATCCTTTTGACGCCGCTTAAAACAGCAGAGAACATTCTTAAGACGAATGTATTGGGGACTTTTCTGTTTTCCCGTGAAGCGGCAAAACTGATGCAGAAAAAAAAGCGCGGCAGGATAATCAACTTTGTGACATTCGCTATCCCGTTTAAACTGGAAGGCGAGGCGATTTATGCCGCTTCCAAAGCAGCCGTTGCAACGCTGACAGAAGTGCTCGGCAGAGAGTTTGCCGACTTTGGCATCACGGTAAATGCCGTAGCGCCCCCGGCAGTCAAAACAGATTTGATCCGCGGTGTACCGGAGGAAAAACTGGACAAACTGCTAAGCAGACAGGCAATACACAGATACGGCGAATGTTCTGAAGTGGCAAATGTCATAGATTTTTTTATCAAACCTGAAAGCGATATGGTTACCGGGCAGATTGTTTATCTCGGGGGCGTTTAATGTTCATAGATTTCCTGATAGACGCCTTCAATTCCAATAAGCAAAAGAATGCTTTAGTGTGGCAGGATAAGACCTTTAGCTATGAATATCTTCTTGACCGTGTAACATATTGGCAGAATTTCATCAAAGATGCAGGGATAAGGCCGGGAACAATAACAGCCATAGTGTCAGATTTCACTCCAAACACTATCGCCCTTCTCCTCGCCATGATCGAACACCGCCTGATAATAGTCCCGCTGACAGAAACCGTCATAACAAAGAACCCGGATCTTTTAGGAATCGCACAAGCCGAGATATTATTTTCAGTATCAAAAAGCGACAGCGTAGAAACCAAAGCCCTTTCTCATGTTCCGGATCATGATTTCTTCACTAAAATAAGGCAATCGGAGCATCCTGGATTGATACTTTTTTCATCAGGCTCAACGGGAAAAAGTAAGGGCGCTGTCCATGATTTTTCTAAACTTCTTTATAAATTCAAAATCAAGAGAGCTCCTCTCGTATTAATCAATTTCCTGCTCTTCGATCACTGGGGTGGACTGAATACGATGTTATATGCACTCTCAAACGGCGGAACGCTCGTCACGGTTCAAAACCGTAACCCTGAAGAAGTGTGCAGGCTAGTGGACAAGTATAAAGTTGAACTTCTACCTACATCGCCGACTTTTCTAAACCTGCTTCTTTTAAGCGAGGCTTATAAGAGGCATGACATGAGCAGCTTAAAAACAATTTCTTACGGCACGGAACCGATGCTCCCAAGCACCCTGAAAAAAGTGAAAGAAGTTTTTCCAAAGACAAAATTGCTTCAAACTTACGGGTTAATAGAACTGGGAGTGTTACGCTCTCAGTCTAAGAGCGATGAATCGCTTTGGGTAAAGGTCGGAGGAGAAGGTTACGACACCCGTGTAGTGAACGGGATACTCCAGATCAAGGCGGATTCTGCGATGCTTGGTTATCTCAATGCGCCAAGCCCTTTTACAGATGACGGATGGTTTGATACTGGAGACTCTGTAGAAGTTGACGGTGAGTACATAAAGATCCTTGGAAGAAAATCTGAAATGATCAATGTAGGCGGAGAAAAGGTGTTTCCTGCAGAAGTGGAAAGCATTATTCAGGAAATGGACAATATCTCTGATGTAATAATTTATGGCGAGAAAAATCCAATAACCGGAAACATCGTATGCGCCAAGGTCAGTCTTATAAAAGATGAAGACCAGAAGGAAGTAATCCGCAGGATAAAGAAACATTGCAGGGAAAAGCTACAGAGCTTTAAAGTCCCGGTCAAAATCCAGATTATCAAAGATACACAGCACAGCGAAAGGTTTAAAAAATCAAGAAATGTCATAGTATGAAAATTGCTAAAATAGAGCCCGCCAGAATAGATAATTTTTTGGATTTCAATAAAAAGAGTTTCCCGGAACGAAAAAACACCAGCGAAAGATTTAAATATCAGTTCATCGAAAATCCTCTTCTTCAGGACAAGGAACACCCGCATGGATATCTTTGTTACAATGATAATGATGAAATAGCAGGCCAATTCATGGCAAGCCCTTTTGAGTTCCATTTATCAGGAAGAGATTACAAAGGTTATTTTGGCTGCGATTATTACGTATCAGAAAATAGCAGAGGCATCTCCGGCGCTGTTTTAGCATGTAAAGCCATCAGGAGTTACCGCCCTTATTTCGCAATTGGACTTACAGAAACTGCCAAAAAAATACACCTGTCTCTTGGGACCAAAGTGTTAGGGAATTTAAGGAAATTCATCTGGGTAAGAAATCTCATCAATCCATTGTTAATTACAGCAAAGCTCTATTCAAAAGAAGGGGCAAAAGAGGGATATTATAAAAACCGCAGATCACCGGAAAAAATATCATCCTATGGTGAAGAATTTGTATTGGCGGATAATTCAGATGGTTGGAATAATTATCATTGGACTGACACATTGGAGTTTTCCCGCTCGCCGGAATTTTTGAAATGGCGTTTTTTCGGGACTCTGAAGGGTTACTATTTTTATCTCTCAAAGAAATCTAAAAACCAGTCTTATTTTGTTGTCAGAAAATCAATGTGGAGAGGGATGCAATTTCTCCTGCTCCTTGATTATAAAGTCCCATATCAGGATGAGAAAGCATTCCTCGCAATCTTAAAAGCTTCTAAGTTATTGGCAAAAGAGCTTGGCTGCGACGGGGTCATTACATTCAGCTCGCACATGTTTTTCGATCAAGGTCTGAAAAAGAGTTTCTTCTTTAAAATAGGAAATCAAAATCTGATTCTTACCAATGCTGATATAGATTCGCGCGAAAGCTCTATAAACAAACGAGAATTCGTATACGCCACTATTGCTGATTCTGACATAGATTTCGATTTTGATGAAGGATTATGCGAATACGGTTTTAAATGAAAAAGATCATAAAAAAGATTTTAAGGGAGTCTTTCAGTTGTCTTGTCTTCTACTCCGGTATTTATTTATTGCGGCTTTTTTTCAGCAGAAAAAAAATAACCATATTAAATTATCATGACATCAGCTCTAAGGATTTTGAACGCCATGTAAAATATCTGACAAAGCGCTTCAACATAATCACTCTAAAGCAATGCATTGATAATCTTAAATCTGAAAGAATCCTGAAAAATGGTCTGGCCATTACGTTCGATGACGGGTATCAGTCTTTTTATCACGACATATTTCCTATCTTGAAAAAGTATTCTGTTCCGGCTGCGGTCTTTTTAACCACGGGTCATATAGATTCCAAACAGCTTTTCTGGTTTGATGCGCTGAAGATTCATTTTCAGGAAAATGGTCCAAAGATATTTGAAGACATATTAGGTATTAAGGAAAATAGTTTCGATCCCATAATCAGCTACATCAACAGATTAGATGAAAATGAAAAGACGAGAAAAATCGAAGCGATGTTAAAAGAGATAAAGATAGACCGTTCTGACAAATCGCGGGACTACCAGATCTTAACATGGAAACAGATAGATGAGATGAGAGGAAATCTTGTCTCTTTTGGGGCGCATACAGTGACACATCCGGTCTTAAGCAGGATTCCGGCAGAGAAAGCGGAAACAGAAATTCTACAATCAAAAAAACTATTGGAAGAACGTCTTGCCGCGTCTATTGAATTTTTCGCCTACCCTTTTGGCAGCGAATCAGACTTTAATGACAAAACAGCAGAGCTTGTCAGGAAAGCAGGGTTTATCTCAGCCCTTACTACTGTTAACGGAGATTGCAACACCGGCGATGACCTCTTTCGATTAAACAGAAAGGTAGTTGACGGAGGATTCAGTATCCCCAGCCTTGCAGCCAAGATTGCAGGACTATGGATCCCCTTGACACGAAAAGGTATATAAGCGGTCTGCTAAAGATAATGTTTATTTAGAATTAACAATGGTTCTTGGCACTGCCGGAAATACTGACCATACTATTAAAGCTACTTCTTGTTAAAAGCATTTAGAAAATCTTCTCTTGAAATCGCGGCTTGATTGCAGATTGTTCTTAGCGTAGAAGATTTTATCTTTGGATGATTAGGCATTGTTAAGGGGGTCTTAGTTCCATCTGAATTCTGGCGTATCATAGAAATATGTTCTTTTTCACGAACAATAATGAAACCTAATGCCTCCAAAGCTTTAACTACCTGCCTTTTGGGAGCATCTATAGGAAACTTTGTCATCTGATAGGAATGCCTGTCTCAGCTATAAAAGCTTCAAGGACCGGTGGGTCTACATCAAGGACATCTGCGCCAAAACTTTCGATATGAAAACGGATTGCAGATTTTATGTCATTAAGCGCTTCATCGTAAGTATCACCTTCTCCAACGATAACACCCTTCATTCCTAAAGGATAAGCAATGTAACCGTCAGGATGTTTTTCTACAATAATCTTTAACTGCTTCATAATGTTCAAACCCTCCTGGAGTTTTGTTTATAATTTACATAATAAAAAATAATTCTGTCTTTTTCAATTCTTATATTATATTTTCATCAACTTCCTACCAGAATGGTTGCTGAATCAATTTGGTTCCGGTTCTCATTTGCCTGTTTTTACTTCAGTCGTTCTCAGGATATGTTGTTGGTTATTTTCGTCTACGTAATATAGTTCGTATTGATAGTGATTATTCTTCTTAACCTTCTTGTCTGTAAATTCATAGGTTGAGCCATGTGTAATACTTCCGGCTGGTTTTATCTTCTTGCTTAGAAGTGTCTTTCCCGTAGATGATTGATTTTTATTTGTAGAGCTGCCATTAGTTTTAAAAGATTTTTTAACAACCAGAAAGTTTGTTACTTTATCTTCGCGCAAAGTATCCCATTTTATTTTTACAGACTTTTTGTTGGCTGAAGTTTTAAATCCAAGCAGCTCAACCTGAGCAGGCTCCCCAAGATCTAAATTGACTTTAGAAAGTCCAGAAAGTGATTCGACAGTACAGTAAGCTTGAAAAGGTGAACCATAACATTCTACATGAAGACCTGTATTCAAAATATAATCTTTATATATATTTGTAATGCGAGGGCTTCCCCATGAGACACCTAAAACTTTAATATCTGCTGTTGAGGAAATATCCAGAAAATAAAGCATGGTTGCATTTGAAGTATAATAACCAGTACTAAAATATTCATTTGATTGAACCATTAAAGCAACATTGTCACTTAGAAAATCAATTGAGTTACTGTAACCGTTAGTATTGTCAGGAAAATCAGTAAATTCATTAATCTTTTTAATTTTAGATGGATCAGATACATCGAGGGCAACTAACACAGGACTATGAATGTTCTTTGTGCCGGCTAGATAGGCATAACCATTTTTAATTTGTAGATCAACAAGGTATAGTGAGTCGTCAAAATCATATTCCCCAAGAAAATTTATATGAGTTCCATTGTTAATTTTAAAAACTGAAAGAACATACGGATAATTTTCAACCTTCTTCACCCACAACACATACATTCTGTCTCCGATTAGCCTAAAAACTGTGATACTAGCCATCGCATCATCAACTGTCTTGCTAGCAACTTCAACCGGTTCAGCAGGATCGCTTATGTCATAGACATTTATTTTTTCTCCATCTGATTTATAGAAATATTTCCCACCAATTGCAGAGGTAGCATGTATATCATTATAGTCATCCGTAACTTTAATTAATGAACTATCCCAGCTATTAATTTCAGTAAGCGCAGGAAGAGAGGAAAGATTAAATATCCTCATATTGAATGGAGAATAGTTATATAAAAGAAATAGATAGTCTCCATATACACTCATATAATCAGGCTCGCCGTAATCCGATGATTCATAGATTTTCTCTGCCTTCTGTCCATCATTAAGCTTGTAAATTGTAAGTTTTACATTCTCAGGCCAAGGAGATTCAATCATTTCTCCTTCCCATGCAATCAAATAATCTTTATAAAAGCCCGATTCTGAAACCCATGAATGATCTGACGAGGGGTAAAGAAAATCTGAAAGAAGACTATCATCATAATATGCCGTACTATATACTGCTACACTGTCCTTTAAATCTGTCTTCGAGCCTAATTCAATATTGCCGGCATAACAAAGGGAGGAGATTGAACAGACTAAAACAACAAGTAATATTTTTTTAATCATGTTTTTAAATATTGAAGTGAAGTTTTAAATTACTTTATCTTTAATTAACTTTATTGCCTCTTTTTAACACTGTCAATCCAAAAGTGAAATTATTATATAACAAAACTGTTTTTTATCTGGTGAGACACTAGCCTTTGCGGCAACTTTCTCAACCACTGCTCTTTAATTAACAATAATTAACAATTGATTAACTTCCCTTCCTGAAATATAAAAGCCTTTTAATAATCTCTGGGTTTTTCTCTATATGTTAAACAAAATACTTTTAAATTTTGGCATATTGGTAATAAGGACAATTGGATTGCTTCCTTACAGGTTGACGTATTGTCTTTTCCCATTCATTTCCCGTATCACCTATTTACTTGCATCAAGGCACCGGAAAATAGCGATTAAAAATATTAAAGCTTGCTTCCCGGACTCAATGTCAGATGAAAAAGCAGATGAGATTGCAAAAGCATGTTTTAAAAACCTCACTCTCATGTTCCTTGACCTATGCAGGATGCCGCGCATAACAAAAGATAATTTCAGAGAGTATATTCATTTTGAGGGACTGGAAAATATCCATGAGGCTGAAAAGCGCGGGAAAGGAATTCTTGTCTGTACAGGGCATTTCGGAAGCTGGGAGCTGCTGCCTCATGCATGGTCATTATATCATGGGCGTCCCGCCCATGTCGTAGTCCGCCCCCTTGACAGCAAGGTTGCTGACAAGGTCTTGTCTTATTTCAGGACATTTACAGGCAACAGGCTTATTGCCAAGAAAAAGGCCCTCATGCCAATAATGAAAGCCCTTGCAACAAATGACGTAGTGGGCACTCTCCATGACCAGAACGTGAAAAAGCGTGAAGGGATATTCGTTGATTTTTTCGGCATGAAAGCTTGCACGACTTTTGCCCCTGCACTCATAGGCTTAAGAACCGGCGGCGCCGTTATACCGGCTTACATAGTGAGAGAAGGAATAAACAGCTATAGAATCATCTTTGAAAAAGAAGTCACCGCTCCACGGGGAATGGAAAAAGAAGAAGCGATATTTTATATTACACAAACCATTACAAAGAGCCTTGAAAACATGATAAGGAAATATCCTGAGCAGTGGTTCTGGGTACACAGGCGCTGGAAAACAAAGCCTGCTAAAAGTGATTAAGATGATTGATAAAAACAAAATAAAAAACATCTACATCAGGGAATCTAACTGGGTCGGCGACGCGGTGATGACGCTCCCTTCCCTTCGCGCAATCCGCAGGCATTTTAAAAATGCAAAAATAACAATAGGTGCAAAAAGCACCATAACACTTCTTCTTGGTTCAAGCGGCTTTGCAGATGACTTTGTCCAGATTCCACATCCTGTAGAAAATGGGAAGAAGCTTAAAAAATGGAAAACTGTTTTTGCGGAAAGAAAAAGGAAATATGACTATGGGATCCTTTTTACAAACTCATTTGAATCTGCCCTCGAGCTTAAACTAATGGGAATACCGGTGCGCGCAGGATATGACACCGACGGACGAGGATTCCTCCTGAACGAGACTGTCTCAGCAAGCGACAAAATAAAAAGCCTCCATGAGGTGGATTATTTTATAAATCTCACTCAAAGCCTTGGAATACCTGTTGAGGACAAGACCGTAAGCTTAACGCTTAGCGACAATGATATAAAGTTTGCCGATGATTTTTTCAGCTCGAACGGTCTTAACGGAAAGCTGGTAATAATACTTCATCCGGGAACATCCACGTTTCAGCGCTCATGGCACTCTGAGAGGTATTCAACTCTATGCAACAATCTAATAGATAAATACGGTGCATCGGTCCTTATAATCGGTGCACCCGAAGACAGCCGCACCGCATATGACATTGCATCAGGGATAAAGAGTCCCGTAATAGACACGACCGGAAAATTCAACATTTGCCAGTCTTCGGCCCTGATAAAAAAGGCAGGCCTTTTCATAGGCAATGACAGCGGGCCGATGCACATTGCCGCTTCACTTAATACCCCGGTTGTTATAATATTCGGACCTGGAAATCCTGAAAAGACAAAGCCGTATACATCTGCCGAGCTTTACATACAGGTAAAAAGGGAATATCCTTGCAGGCCATGCAGGCAAAGATTTTTTGAGGAATGCAAGCCAGCTTCTTCGGGAAGACCTGAGTGCATCGAGTCAATAACTGTGGAAGACGTGATGGAAGCATGCGATACAATGATAAATAAAATGTCAGAAAGCATTAAAGGGAGAAAATGAAGACAAAGACCAATAATATCGCGGTGTTCATTGACCGTGACGGGACACTTACAGTCGAGGGAGGATATATCAATGACCCCAACAGGCTCACCCTTCTGCCGCGAAGCGCAAGGGCTATCAGGCTGCTCAATAAAAACGGGATAAAGGCAATACTTGCAACAAACCAGGCAGGGATTGCACGCGGGTATTTCGATGAACCTACACTGAAAAAGACGCTTGAAAGACTCAATCTTCTTCTCGCCGTTGAAGGGGCATACCTTGACGGGATATATTACTGCCCCCATCATCCTACGGCAGGCAAACCTCCTTTCAGGAAAAAGTGTTCCTGCAGGAAACCTCTGCCTGGAATGCTCACAAAAGCTAAAAAGGATTTCAACCTTGACTTGTCTCGCTGTTTCGTAATAGGTGATAAGGGGTCTGACGTATCCCTTGCAAGAGTGGTAAATGCAAAGGCAATAATAGTCAAAACAGGATATGGCGAAGGGGAAATAGAGTTGAACGGCAGCAAGAAAATAAGCGCCGATTTCATAGCCGACGATCTCCTTGATGCAGTTGAATGGATAATTAACGGAATAAAATAATATGATACCAACAAGCAGACTTAAACAGATATTATCAGGATTCAGCAAAAAGAAAATCGCGGCAGTAGGCGATTTTATCGCAGATGAATATATCTACGGCAACACAAGCCGTGTTTCAAGAGAAGCGCCTGTATTGATCCTCAAATTTGACCAGAGGGATGTGTTTCCCGGAGGATGCGGCAATGCCTGTTTCAATCTTCATGCCCTCGGAAGCAGGGCCATCCCATTCGGCGTGATCGGGAAAGACACCCCCGGTAAAAGGCTTTTAAAACTCCTTGAGTCAAATGAGATAAATACTGACGGAATGATTGAAGACCTATCAAGGATGACTACAAGGAAAGCGCGGATACTTGCCGGCAGTCATCATACTACAAAACAGCAGGTCATCAGGATCGATTATGAGACTGAAAAGGATATAAATCCAGGTGTTGAAAAGAAACTTATCCGTTCATTAGAAATGATTATCCCCAACATTGACGCCCTCCTTGTGTCAGATTACGGACTCGGGACAATCACAGATGGAGTGAGGGAATTCATAAACTCCGCCGCGGCAAAGAAGAAAATAATAGTGACTGTAGATTCCCGTTTCAGCCTCCATAAATTCACCAATGTGACAGCGCTCACACCAAATGAATCCGAGGCATCTGAAGCTTCCGGGACGGAGATCGGAGATGACACAAAGTCCCTTCTCGAAAGCGGGGCCAAGCTTATGGAAAAAACAGATGCCGATTCCCTGCTTATCACAAGGGGAAGAAAGGGGATGTCGCTCTTCAAAAAAGACGGAAGCGTCTTCGACATACCCGTTTACGGCACAGATGAGATAGCTGATGTCACAGGAGCTGGAGATACGGTTATAAGCACATTTACCCTTGCCCTTGCATGTAATGCATCTTTTGAGGAAGCGATGCTTCTCGCAGACCTTGCAGGCGGGATAGTTGTAATGAAGAGAGGGACTGCCACTGTATCAGCAGACGAACTTATTGAGGCAGTTGACGACACAGACAGAAGGCCGGTAATTCGATGTCTAAAGAAAAAATAAAAACACTTTCAGAGCTGGAGCAGATTGTCGCATCGATTCGTAAAGACAATAAGGGCTCGAAGAATGAAAGAAAGACGATCGTCCTTGCCAATGGATGTTTTGATATCCTTCATGTAGGTCATGTGAGATACCTTGAAGGGGCAAAACATGAAGGGGATGTGCTTATCGTTGCATTAAACAGCGACTCTTCATCGCGGGCTTTAAAAGGTGAAGGGCGTCCGACGACTACACTTTCCGAGAGAATGGAGATAATAGCTGCATTTGAGTGCGTTGACTATGTCACATGTTTCGAGGAGACCAACGTAGTTTGCGTCCTTCTTTCACTGAAGCCCGATGTTCATGCAAAGGGGACAGACTACACGGTTGATACGGTCCCTGAAAGGGAAACCGTGAAACAATACGGCGGAAGGATCGCCATAGTAGGAGATGAAAAGAACCATTCATCAACAGACATATTGAACACCATGAGGAATTTATAAATTCTAATTTAATTTTTTTAACTGGAGGTATTGCATGGCAATAGATAAAGAATTGCTCGACATTTTAGCCTGTCCTCAGTGTAAGGGGGATATATACCTCAATAAAACCGGAGACGGACTTATATGCGACAAATGTAAGCTTATGTACGAGATAAGAGATGATATTCCCATTATGCTTCCCGAAGAAGCAAAGAAGATTGACTAACCATTTTTACAAACCCTGACAAGTGATTCCGCTTTCTCCAAAACTCAGTGTTACTATCATTACATTTAACGAGGAAAAGAATATAGAAAGATGCCTTGAAAGCGTCAAATGGGCAGATGAAATAGTAGTAGTTGACTCATATAGCACAGACCTTACCGTTGAAATATGCCGCAGATTCACAGACAGGATCTATCTTCATAAATTCGAAGGCCACATAGAGCAGAAAAACATCTCCCTTTCCTGCGCCGCAGGAGAATGGGTCCTTGCAGTTGATGCAGATGAAATAATCAGCGACTCATTACGTGCAGAGATTAAAAAAGTACTTTCTTCGCCTGATTCATTTGACGGTTATCATATAAATCGCGAGAATTACTATCTCGGCAAAAGAATAAGGCACAGCGGCTGGAGCCCTGATTACAAGATAAGGCTTTTCAGAAAAGACAAAGGAATATGGAGCGGCGTAAATCCTCATGACAGCATCATGCTAAAAGGAAAATCGGGCAGGCTTGAATCCCCTATCCTCCATTATTCATATCCTGATCTTTCTCGTCATTTTGCGACAATCGATTTCTTTACAAGCATAACTGCCCGTGAATATTTCAAATCAGGCAAGTGCTGTAAGTTGTCCGACCTTCTGTTAAGGCCCAAGCTGGCATTTTTGAAAAAATATTTTCTGAAGTGCGGCTTTCTTGACGGCATAAGAGGCATCATGATTGCTTTGACGACTTTTTTCTATGTCTTTTTAAAGTATGCAAAACTATGGGAGCTTGGGATTGCTAAAAATACTTCACATAAACGCGGAGATGGAACTTCGCGGAGGTGAGCTCCAGACTATTCTTCTCGCAGATAAGCTTGAGAGGAAAGGCCATTCCTCTCTAATCCTTTGTCAGCCGGGAAGCGGAACTGAAAAAGAATCAGAAAAAAGAGGCGTTAAATTTAAAACAATTTTAATGCGCTCTGACATGGATTTCCCTGCTGCCCTCAAGATTTCCAAAATTGCAGGATTTTATTCAGCCGACATAATCCACTCCCACAACCCGAGGGCTCTGGGCATTTCTTTTCTTGCAAGGATTGCCGGATGCGGCATAAAGCATGTCCATACAAGGAGGGTAGATTTCCCGTTGAAAAGCAGATTTTTTTCAAGGCTCAAATATAGCAGGTGCCCCGAGATGATAATAGCTGTCTCCGAATCAGTGAAAAAAGTCCTTATGAACTCCGGAATAAATGGAGAAAAAATCAGAGTAATCCCAGGAGGAATAGACAAGAACAGGTTCCAGCCGGGTCGTTCCGGAGCGTCCCTTCGCAGTGAGTTCGGAATACCTGATTCTTCATTCATAATTGGAAGCACCAGTCATTTCTCAGCTCACAAGGGGCACATATTCTTAATCGATGCCATGCCTGAAGTAATAAATGTCCATCCTGATACATTTCTATTTCTTGTTGGCAACGGTGAGCTTGAAGATGATTTAAAAAGCCATGCATCATCACTCGGGATAGGAAGACATGTCATATTCACGGGATTCAGGGATGATATAGAGCAATTCCTGCCGCAGATGGACATTTTCGTATTTCCCTCTTTCGAAGGGGAAGGCTCTCCCTCTGCTTTAAAGGAGGCCATTCTCTCCGGAATACCTGTAATAGCTTCAGACATTACACCGGTAAGGGAAATAATATCTCACAATGTAAACGGCATACTTGTTGAGCCCAGCAATCCTTCAGCCATATCTTTTGCAATAAAAAAGCTCATGACAGATGAGAATCTCAGAAAAGAGCTTGTTAAAAATGGATTGGAGCTATCATGCGGTAGCTTCGGCCAAGAGCAAATGGTAAGTGCAGTAGAAAATCTATACTACGAAATTTTATGAAAATTGCATTTGTCCAACCAAAATATTCAAGAATAGGCGGCAGTGAAAGATATCTTTATAATTTAACAAAAGGCCTTTTAACATTAGGAATGGACATACATATCTTTGCCTCACGATTCGAGGAATCCCCTCCTCTGGGAATCACATGCCACACTGTGGAAACAATCAATGCTACGAGAACCACATTTCTCCTTTCCTTTCTTAGAAACAGCGCGTCTATGATTGAAGATATCAACTTTGACATTGTCCAGTCTGCCGGAAAAACAATGCCCGCCGACATATACAGGCTTGGAGGAGGTTTACATGACGATTTTTTACAGCATAAACCAACCGGCAGTAAATTAGACTGGCTTTCCCCGTTTCACATTGCTGTACGCAGAATAGAGAAGAAAATATTCAGGGAAAAGAATTTCAGTAAAATAATCGCCATATCCCGCAGAGTAAAGTCCCTTCTTATGGTTAAATATGAAGTCCCGGGATGTGATATTAAAAAGATATATAACCCTGTAATGATCTCAACTCTGAATCAGGAGAAAAAAGAAGAGGCGAGAATGTCATTCCGCAGAAATAACAGAATTCCAGAAGACAGTCTCTGCTTTCTGTTTATTGCCGAAAATTTCAAACTGAAGGGGCTAAAGGAACTCATAGAGTCCTTCTCGCACCTCCCCGAAGAAAAAAGAAAGAAAGCATTTGTTATTGTTTCAGGAGGAGGAAGAGCAAATCATTACGAGAAGTTGCTTTGTAACATGGGATGCAGAGATTCCTTCCTTTTCACAGGAAGGATAAAATATGGGATTGAAGATATATATTCAGCAGCAGATGCACTTGTACACCCCACTTATTACGATCCTTTTTCCAATGTCTGCCTTGAGGCAATGGCATCCGGACTTCCTGTAATCACTACAAAGATAAACGGATTCTCTGAGATTATAGAAAGCGGCCGCGAAGGTTTTATTGTAAACTGTGCCCGCGACACAGGAGAAATCAGTTCAGCAATGTCATTGCTTTTTAACAGAGAGAAAAGAGCTGAGTTGTCTAACACCGCTGCTCAGCGGGCAAAAGAATTTACTATGGAAAAGCATATAAAAAGTCTGATACCTATATATGAAGATACGGTCCGGAAGAAAGACAAACTAAAAAGGGTAAAGGTAAAACGCCGGCATACGCTATGATACCGATACTGACTTATCACTCAGTACGCCATAAGGATGTTATCACTCCTGACGCATTTGCTGACCAAATGTACTTCCTATCAAAAGGCGGATATCATTTTTTATCCGCAGATGAACTCTACCATGGACTTCTGGATTCGAATCTCCCTTCCAAAAGCATAATGATAACTTTAGATGACGGCTATTTTGATCTATACAGCAGTGTATTTCCGATCTTAAAAAAATACGACATTAAAGCGACTGTATTTGTCATAACTTCAAGGATAAGAACAGGTGAAAACGAGTCAGTTACGGCACGAGAATCGCATATCCGATATTTGCTATACAGTGAGAAGAAAAGCGGGTTTCTGTCGCCGGAAAACATATTGGAGATGCAGAGCTCAGGTCTTGTGGACTTTCAATCTCACTCCCACAATCATGTGATGCACTTTGGTTCAGACAAGATACATTCTTTTTACAACCCTGATAAATACCATCACTGGAGTATTCATTATGCATGCGAAGGAAAGATAAAACTGGGCACACCTCTTTATCGCCTCTCCCCATCCCTTGCATCTCCACGGTATATACCTGACATAAGATTATCCGACGAGATTGTCAGATATACCGCTACTTTGCCAAATAAATATTTTTATGAAAAAGAATGGAAACAAACTGAAAAAATGCTTGATTCAAAGATGGAGTTCCTGCTGGAATCAGAGAATTTTGAGGAAGGAAAGTTCGAAACAGATGAAGATGCATATAAAAGAGCATTGGATGACCTCTCTCTCTCAAGGAATGCTATCAGGGAGATTACGTCTAAGGATATGGAATATCTCGCCTGGCCATGGGGGATATATTCTCCGTTCGGGTACAAGGCATCTCTGGACGCAGGATTCAAGCTTACATTCAGCCTTGATAGGAAAGGACTCCTCGAAAAAAATGAGATTACGAGATTCACAGTGAAAAAAAGAGATGTTGAATGGCTTGAAAAGAAATTAGCAAGTTTATCCGGCGGATTCATGCCCAAGATGCTCTCACTTATAAAAAAGAAAAAAGAAAAGAGACTCTGGAACCCGCAAAGATAAAATGATTTTTACTTAATCTACACAATATTAACATTTTCTATCTTGACGTACAGGATTGCGTTGATTATCTCATTTCTCATCATCAGTTAATAATCATTATTTGGAGGAATTCAAATGGAAGCTAAATGCGTTACATGCAGCAAGGATATCCCAATCCATGAAGCAATGGAGTTAAACGAAAAGTATTTCTGCTCTTCCACATGCCTCGGCAAATACAGAGAGCAGATAGGAGAGAGACAGTTCGACAAGGAGAGCCTCGCCACTTTCGAAAAGAAGCAGGCAACCGGGTGGATACCTGAAAGGGCTTTAAAGTACATTCATATGTGCCAGAGCTGTAATAAAAAACTGCGGGAAACATGCAAGAGCCTTGAAGCAGTATCGGGTGTCAATCGTTTCAAAATTGCAGAATCAGAAGGAATGCCATGGTGCTGCCATGCCCGCTTCAATATCAGTTCTTCCATGGCAGACGGCACAGTCCCCCTTTCATCTGTCATAAAAGTGCAGAAGCTTGCAGAAGAGCTGGCAAAGAATCCGGAAAAGGTAAAGACAATGGTAAAGCACGATACGCTTAAAAAGAAGCTTCTTAAAGAAGACAAGCTTCACGGCATAACAACCGTGCTCTATGACCTTGCTTTCGGAGAATTGGCGAAGAACACCGATTATAAGAATCCCGGCGGAACACCTCCTAAAGTCGAGGGAGAGCACATGTTCCATTATGCCGCATGCCTTGAATGCGACCCGATATTCGGCGCTGAATGCGAGGAGCAGGCTATTGAAAAAGAGCTTAACGAGTGCGTTGAAAAGGTAGAGGCTATGACCAAATCCCTCTGGTGCAAGCATGCGCTTCATTCAATGTCTGCTCTTAACCTGAATAAAAACGTAGATGATAACAGGCTTCAGGGCTTAATCAGATTCGCCGAGAAAGTCGCAGAAGAAAAAGGACATCCCGGAGTCACTACCAGCGATATGTTCATAGCAATGGGAAGGGCTGTTTCTTAAATCAGCTTTTTGTAAAGCTCAATATGCTCGTCGGCTTCACGCCCGGGTGAAAATAATTTCATAGCCCTTATACGGGCTTTTTCTCCCATTTGTCTGCTAAGCGATTGAGCTTTGAGGACTTCCGCAATGCGATTTTCCATTTGCCCAATGTCATCTGCCACATATCCGCTCACACCGTTTTCTATTATCTCACTGGCTGCGCCTGTATTCAATGCAATGACAGGTGTACCGCAAGCCATTGCCTCAAGCACAGTCCTCATGCTTCCGTCGTTTCCTTCGGCAAGCACTACGGCTGCTGACATCACCTTGTATGCAGAGGGAAGCTCTTCTTTCAGATAACCGGTAAATATCACAGAACGTCCCATCAAAGTTCTTTTTACAAGACTTTTTATTTCCTGAAGCAATTCTCCCTTCCCTACCAGCATAAGCTTTGAATCGGGTACTGACTCTTTTATTTTCCTGAATGCTTCCACGATTTCAGTGTGCCCGCGCCCTTTTTTAAATCTTGCCACAAACCCTATTATTCTGTCGTCTTCTGAGATTAAAAATTTGTTTCTGAAGTTTTCTATTTCTTCCGCATTTTTTTCAGGATTGAACCTGTTAAGCTCTACTGAAGAACGGATTACACCAACATTCCCCGGCTCAATATTGAAATTCCCGATGACGGCATTTCTATGTTTTTCTGATATGCAGATTATTTTTTTTGCCATTTTCCCATAGAGCAGGCGATAGTCAAAGCGCTTAGCTGTAAGCCTTGTGTTATGAATCGTTCTCACAATCCGGGGTTTCCTTTTCGAGATGGCAGACGCAATAAAGCTTACCCAGTGGTCATGGGAAAGATGGCAATGTACTATATCGATTTTCTCGGCATCGATAATCCTGGAGAGTTTTATTGCCTGCAAAAGCGAAATAGGAAAAACGCCTCTTGGCGACAGGTCTATTTCCTGAATAACTTTGAGACCTTCATCATTAAAACGCATAAAGATATTCCCATGCGATACTGGCGAAGCAACAGAGAGTCTTATCTCATTCCTAAGGGACAGAGCCTTAGCAAGGACAAGTACCGGCTGAGCAGCCCCGGTAAGGTTGCTTACACTTATCGTATGTAGAACATGTATCTTGGTGTTATCCTTCACCGCAAATTTAAAAATCCTTCTGTCCGATAATTTTCTCGTTAAACCTCTCAATAGCAGCGCTCATCTTTTGCGATATTTCAAGAATCCATGAACTGCGGTCACGTGCGACTCTCATGAAGAGATAGATACCTATGGAAAAGAAAAGGACATTCGGGAACCACGAGCTTACAGCAGGATCTATAATCCCCTCCTCCCCCATTCTCTTGCCGCCCATAAACACAATGAAAAAAACCATCATTAGCAGTATGCAAATAAGGTAGCTAGGCTCCTTGCCGCTCCTCTGGAAAAGGATCCCGAAAGGAACTCCAAGGATTCCAAATACAATACACATGAAAGGGATTGCAAACTTCTGGTTAAGGCTCACAAGAATACTATTGTATTCTCTGGTTGATGGTTTATATTTTGCCAATTCATCCAAAAGCTGTGAAACGTACATCATCCTGTAGGAGCCGGTCTTTTCGCTTCCCAGTTGTTTTGTAAGGTCAAGCCTGAAATCAAAATCATCAAATTTAACCATTCTGTATTCCTGCCCTACATCACCTCTTATGTGGATAGAGCCGTCCTGAAGTTTAAAAACAACCTCTGATTCTTTGGTACCGGGAACAACCCAGCCTTTTTTCGAGAAGATCACCTTTTTGTGCTGATCATCCCTGCTGTCAGAGAGTAGGACGCCTCTCATTTTTCCATCTGACTCGACTCTTTCCGCATAAATGACAAGCCCTTCGCTAACTTCATTAAATGACATCGGCTTGATTCCTATAGTCGCGTTCGAATGCAAAACATCAAGCGACAAGGCCTTGAACCCGTCATAAGCGCGTGGCGATACCTCAACCATAATCAGCGTTGAAAGCACCCAGCATATGAGTGAGAAAATAAATACCGGCCTCGCAATCCTGTACAGGCTTATGCCTGATGCTTTAAGCGCCTCTATTTCACGGTCTGATGAAAGGCGGACCATAGTGGCAATGACGCTGAAAAAAAGCGCTATGGGGATTATAAACCCGAGAAACTGAGGTATGAGATACGAGATAAGAAAAAGCATATTGAAGAACCCGGCTCCCCTGTTAATCAGAAGCTCCATGAGATTTGCAAGGTTGCCAAGTATAATGAGCATTGTAAAAATCATAAGGATGGACAAAAAAGGAACAGCAAGCTCGCTCATTATGTAGCGGTCAATGACTTTCATTTGGAATTTCAATCTCATGCAAGTAAAATCCTAGTTTAATTTAAGTGTGTTAATAAACCATTATTTTCCGTTTTATACAATGCAAAAGTCAATTGATAAGATGACAAAGCTTATTGAAAGGATTTGCAAAAACAGTGAACTTCTTTATTTGTCAATTTCGCTTGCCGGATTTATTATCAGGAAGGTATAATCACAAGATACTATCGTATTAAATAAAATTATATAGCATTAAGGAAACACCTGAAAGAAGTGACAATAAAATAGTTGCAATAATCAGATTTGATTAAAAAATACAGGTTATTTTTTTGCAATCAGTAATTTAAAAAAGGAGCATATATGTTAAAAAAAATCATGGTAGTTTTGCCTGCTTTATTTATTGCCGCCTTTTCATCATTTTTTCTTTTGCCAGCTGAAGGGCAGGATGTTTCGGTAAATGCTTCAGATATTAAATTTACTCCACCGGATTCTGTTGTCGCTGGAACACAGGTAGTCATATCTATACCTGTCTATAATCTCAAAAAAGATGACACAGACGAGAGTAAAGACGCAACTGCCGACATCAAAATATATTTAGACAATAAGGAAACTAAGCTTGGCTCGTGGACCGGCACTATCCCGGCTCAGAGCGGCATGGATCTCGGTATTGATTGGGACACTACAGCAGTCAATCCCGGTTATCATGCAGTGATAGTTGACATAATCAATATCAAACCCAAAGATTCTAATCCGGACAATAACCAGGCCATAACCAACAACTATCTTATTTATTGGAGAAGATAGGGAAAGAGAAATAACTATTTTCCATGATATGATTATTTGAAACTCTTGACACACTGTACAGAATAGCGTACATTACTGTACAGATACAATCAGGAGAGAAAAATATGAAAACTGTAAATTTTACTGAGTTCCGCAAAAATGCGTCGGAATTGTTATCCGTTGTTGAAGGAGGAGAAAACTTGTTGGTACTGCGACATGGTAAACCCATAGCTGAAATATTACCGGTCGCACCATCCGCAGAAGGTACGCCATCATGGAAACGGCGAGGCTTGCGGCTCGTTGCCAAGGGGGCTGCTTTGGCTGCTGCTATCATAGAGGAACGAAGAGGTGAAAACGTTCTTTGACTCATCTGCATTCGCCAAGCGTTATGTTGAAGAGAGTGGAAGTCCAACAGTGGATTTGCTCTGCCAGAATTCTACAGAATTAGCACTCAGCGTGCTCTGCATCCCTGAGATAATTTCAGCATTAATGCGGCGATCCCGGGAAGGAAACCTTTCGCATCGGGAATATGCAGACGCAAAACAGTACTTTTCTCAAGACATCCGTGACGCAATTATCATTAATATAGTTCCGCAAGTGTTATCCAAATGCACTAAGATTCTGGAAGATAACCCAGTTCGCGCTGCAGATGCGCTGCACATCGCGTGCGCCCTTGAATGGAAAGCAGAATTGTTTGTTTCCGCAGATAAAAGACAGATTTCTGCAGCTAAGAAATCTGGATTGCATACAAAGCTTGTATGAATTCATTAGAAATCAGAGAATTCTCTCATTATTAATTAGAAAAGAGTAATCATGTCGGATGTAATCCTGCACGCCTTTGACTGGCATTATGGAGATATAGAAAAAAACGCACCAAAGATCGCGCAATACGGATATGGAGCGGTCCTCATTCCACCGCCCCTATACAGCGACGAGAATGGCAAAGAATGGTGGCAGCGATATCAACCTAAAGATTACCGGATTCTTCGCTCAGCTCTTGGAAATAAGAATAACCTTAAAAAAGCCATAGATGCTTTGCATGAAGCCGGGGTGCGAATTTACGCTGACATTGTCTTTAATCACATGGCTAATGAGAAAGGAAGCAGACCTGATCCCTTCAACTTTCCCGGCGAGCAAGCACTTAAGCGATATACGAGTAAAGAGGAGAAGGAATCCTTTGAGGCAGACCGTCTCTATGGAAAACTCTATGAAGGGCTGTTTTCACCGCAGGATTTTAATCCTGATGGAGACATTAGCAACTGGAGCAACCCTGATGAGGTTATGGAAGGCAGACTTGGAGGTCTTCCGGATCTCGACCTTAATGACTGGATCGTACTTCAGCAGCGGACATGCCTGAAATCATTAAATGACCTTGGATTTGACGGCTATCGTGTAGATGCCATGAAACATATGCCCATCGAGCATCTGGAGCGCGTATTCAACACAGAGGACATGCGGGGAAAATTTATCTTTGGAGAGACTCTCACTTCTAATGACCAGGAAGAAGCACTGTTTCTTAATCCCCTTCTAAAAGTAACATCATTCCCTTGTTACGATTTTCCGCTTCAGGAAACATTGCGTAGAGTTTTCTCACAATCAGGTTCACTTCGTGAGCTTTCTGATCCGGCAGCTTTTGGTCAGGCCCTCCCCTGGTACAGGGCAGTTACCGTTGCCATTACCCATGACATTCCGAATAACGATGGATTTCGCGGACTTGCTTTACAAGCGCAGGATGAGTATCTTGCCAATGTCTATCTGCTTGGACGCGATGGCGGCGTTCCGCTTATCTACTCAGACAATAATCAAAGCGCACAAAAATATCGTGAAGACCGAGACCGCTGGGCTAATGCGTGGATGCGTCAGGATATTACATCAATGATCCGTTTTCATAATGCTGTTCATGGAACTCCCCAGCGGTCTCTTTTCGAAGCAGATGGTTTTTTTGTCTTTTGCCGCGGTGACCGCGGGATTGTTGCAATCAACAAAACAGATGAGTGGCAGCACCCTACCATCTGGACATGGGGTCTTCGCCATGGAACCTATTCATCCCAGATACACGAATACCAGATGGAACTAAGCGGCGATACATTTACTTTCGCCATCCCCCCGCGCCAGGCCCAGATGTGGCTTTATAGGGGTTAGCAAGAAAAACAGTAGTGAATTCCACGCTCAAAAGGTATAATTGTCGCATATAAAGGTATTGAGGACATGGCTAAGAGAAATGATAAATAATAATGTTTGAATGCTATGAATGAAAAAGACAAATTAATAATCTCAGAATTTAAAAATAGGCTTTCTCCGGATTTGCAATGCCGCGTAAAACGTCTAATTGTTTTTGGTTCCAGAGTTCGCGGTGATGCAGAGGAAGATTCAGACCTTGATGTAATTGCATTAGTTGATGAAAGGGCTACAGATATAGAAAAAAAACTTGAAGATACTGCATATCAGGTTATGTGGGACTTTGATTTCAAACCATTTATATCTTTAAAAGTATTCTCTGAAGAACAGTTTTATGATGCTCTGAAAAAAGGATTCTCTTTTTATCAGCATGTAGAAAGAGAAGGAATTTCTCTATGACTGAGGAAGTAGAAAAACTTATTAAGAAAGCAGAGCATGCGATTGAAGTAGCTGAGGATGTTAAACGCAGACTCGCTGAGTTACGTTCAGGCGCTGTGAAGGCCATATTAGACGATGCTGTGTTTGCAGAGATACGTGAACGTTTCGAAAAATGAATGGAAATAAAAAAACTGATAATTCGAGACTTGACTCTTTTTCTTTCTCTCAGACATTGGAGGCATCATGGGTAGAGATGAAGGAATAGAATTCACCCTCCCCACCATTCCTTACTTCTATCATGATATCGTCGCAAGGATTATTCCCGGTATGATTCAGCTTGGGCTTATTACCTATCTCTGCATCTACCATTCAGCAGAATGGGTGCAGAAACTTAACCTGAAGATCTTGCTTGATACCTCTCAGTTCGCGGTTGCAGTGATCTTAATAGCTAGCGCATACTTTATTGGCGTATTCTTCGAGGGTTGGATGTTGATTGGTAACATAATGGTACGCGGACATATCTTGAGACTTTATCATTTTGCTTTTTCGAGCGCTCTCAAAAGCACACGCCGGAATTTTAATGTCGCTGGTAATATGGACATAAATGAAGTGGCCATACTAACCGAGGAAACATCCTCGATTCTTGAAAGCTACGAACCGCTTGCACCGCATTTCTTTGCGCGGGCAACACGTTTTCTTGCCGAAGCCAAGATGATGCTCTATTCCGCCCTTGCCATGCCAACTGCTATAATCGTTGTTGGCATCACGACTGGACACTGGCAACCGCCTGGTGGTGACGCCGGTATTGCTCGCGGCATTGTGTTATTTCTACTCTTCGTAGCCGCTGCATTTGCTCGGCAGAGGAGACGTGCGGTCGAAATTCTACGATGCGTCCAGTATTTAGCCCTGCGTCCAGAGCCAGCTGAAGTGGGACAACGGGCACGCACAACGTGGACAAGAATTGTGAGGAATCTCTGAATTATAGTTCAGATGATGTTGAGAAAACAGCTCCAATGACGTCAGTCCATTTATGATTGATTGACGATTTCAAAATTCATTGCGAATGTTAGATATTTTTGTTCCTTGCTGATAAAAAAGAAATGGAGGAATAGGGTCTTTAATTTCATTGTTTCACTTATTTCCCTTCACATCAAATGCTTTTTTAGCATTTGAGCGGCAAGCACTACAAAGATACCCTTCTAAAACACCCCATTAATTTTTAAGAGATTCTTCTCCTTCTCTTCGTTCAAGGATCACAATGACACCACGATATTTAAAATCAGTCAAATATTTTCGATTGAAAAAAACTGGATTCCCTCTTTCGAGGGAATGACAATAAAAAACTTGAGATGACAAAGTGCTTTTCAGCAAATTCAAGTTTTGTGTGGAAGACGAGGAAGTGGACATCCTTTTTTTTGCAAATGCGGGATTTGAGCGTCAGGCGAGGAAGCGGAGGATTAGCATACCGGAGCATACTTCTGAGTATGTGAGGATTGCTAACCGGACGCTGACAAAGCATCACGCCAAAGCCTGAATTTGCAAAAGTGAGGATTTGCGAGCCGGTCACTGACAAAGTATAACACCAAAAATTGAATTTGCCACCCTGTCAGGATTTTTTAATCCTGACAGCAGAAACCTTAAACTCCGGTATCTTCGCGATTGGATCCAAATGTCTTCCCGTCAACACATTCGCCGCTTCCTTCGCAAAATGAAATGGCATGAAAACCACTCCCTCTCTAATCCCTTCAGTTACCTTTGCCTTAACCTTAACCGAGCCGCGCCTTGATTCAACTTCAACATATTCACTGTTTTTTATTCCAAGCTTTTCTGCGTCCGCGGGATTTATTTCAAGGAATGCCCTGTTTACTTCAGCATTAAGTGATGGAGACCTGCCGGTCATGGTGTTTGAATGAAAAAGAAAATAGAGTCTTCCAGTAGTTAAAATAAATGGGAAATCATCATCAGCCCGCTCTGCAGCTTCTTTAAATTTTATATCAAATATCTTCCCCTTCCCTCTTGTAAATTGCGTCAAGTGGAGAACAGGTGTTCCCTTATGGGTCTCTGAAGTGCATGGCCATTGTAAGCTCTCGCGTTCAAGACGTTCATAGGTTATCCCTGCATACTGAGGAGTAAGAGAGCGCATCTCATCGAATATTTCTTCTGCTGTTTTAAAATCAAACCCCTTTGCTTTAAATGCTGATGCAAGCAGATTGATAGCCTCCCAATCCGCCTTTGCCTCACCCGGCGGATTAACTGCTTTTCTCACTCTCTGCACTCTTCTGTCTGTGTTTGTAAATGTCCCTTCTTTCTCTGCAAAGCATGCGGCAGGAAGCACAACATCTGCAAATTCCGCAGTCTCTGTCATGAATATGTCCTGCACTGCAAGGAAATCAAGGGATTTAAGGGCGTGCGCCACGTGGGTTGAGTCAGGATCCGTAACTACCGGATTCTCTCCCATTATGAACATGGATTTTATTTTCCCCTCCCCTGCTTCCCCCATCATCTCAGTCAAAGTTATTCCATTCTGCGCCGGTATTTTACACTGCCAGACAGACTCAAACTTTCCGCGCAATGAGCTATCTGTCACTGCCTGGTAACCTGGGAGGAGATTAGGAAGCGCCCCCATGTCGCAGGAGCCTTGAACATTCTGGTGTCCTCTTAATGGATTCACGCCTGTACCTGGCTTTCCAATATTCCCTGTAACCATAGCGAGATTTGCAAGTGCGCGTACATTATCAGTGCCTGTTATATGCTGGGTTATTCCCATAGAATAGATGATGGCAGATGGTTTGTTTTTGGAATAAAGAATCGCAGCATTGACAATATCTTCTTTTTTAAGACCTGTTATCTTTTGAGCCTCTTCCGGTGTATAATCTGCAACCGATGCCTTTAACTCATCAAATCCTTCAGTCCTCGCATCTATAAACTCCTTGTCCATCAACCCCCCTGAGAGAATAACATGTATCATGCTATTTATCAGCGCGATGTCGCTGCCGGGCTTATGCTTTAAATGAAGCGAGGCAAAGCGTGAAATGGGGATATTGCGGGGGTCAGCTACTATTATTTTGCACCCATTTTTTAATGCCCGGTATAACCTTGTGGCAACCAATGGATGCTGTTCAGTTGTGTTGGAGCCAATGATAAAGAGGCATTTTGACTGCTCAAGGTCGGGTATTGAATTGGTCATGGCGCCGCTTCCAAAAGAGCCGGCAAGACCTGCAACTGTCGACGCATGGCAAAGCCTTGCGCAGTGGTCTACGTTATTAGTACCAATCACTGAGCGGACGAATTTCTGGAAGAGATAATTTTCCTCATTGGTGCATTTTGCAGAACTTAAAAAACCGGTTGAATCAGCTCCATACGCTTTGATTGTACTTCCTATCTTTTCTGCAATCAAAGAGACCGCCTCATTCCAATCAGCTTCAACAAAGCTCCCATTCTTTTTTATGAGAGGTTTTTTAAGGCGCTTTTCATTATGGATGAACTGGTGGATATTCCACCCCTTTATGCAAAGCCTTGCATCGCTCACAGGATGGGCGGGCTGTGGAAGTGCTTTTGTGATTTTGCCTCCGGCTGCCTCGAGAAGAAGTCCGCAGCCGCAGCCGCAATAGACACACGTTGTTGGAACCCATTTTACCAGAGCCATCAGTCGCCCTCCTCTTTTATGCTTTCAATAAAATCAAGAGGGCATTTTTCATCAATTGACGCGCCGGGGATATATTTAAAGTCACGGATAAAATCCCTGAATACTTTTTTATGGATCAATCTCAACGGTATATCTACCGGGCATGCCTCTTCGCACTTTCCGCAGTCTATGCATCTGCCTGCAACGTCAACTGCCCGTGCAAGATGGAAAATGGGAAACTCAGGAGGCAGTTCACCTTTCTCGACAACATCCGCTTCCTCAAGACAGCAAGCCTTGCATATACAGACAGGACAGACATTCCTACACCCATAACATTTTATGCACCTTGCGAAATGCTTTGACCAGAATTCCCATCTTTCCCTGCTGGTACTGGATTCAAGCGTATCAAGGGTTTCATCTTTTAAAAATCCCTTCCCTTCCTTAACTTTAACAACAAGATCATCTTTCCAGTCGCAGGCGCATTTATCACGAAGCTCTTTAGAGCAATCAATATCAATGAGAATTACGTCATCCATATTGATATGTTGAAGTTTATGTAGCTCAATTACCGCGGCTTTTTCGCAAGGACGGAGAACTACACCGACCGGAGAGCTGTCATCGCGCGCATCAATGACCGATGCAAGCATCTTTTCTATCGGGTACCTCCGTTCGTCGAGGCAGATATTTGAAACTTCATCAAGGTTCTGAGCCGTGATCTGAACGGGAATGACATTAATGCCATTTTTTACTATGGCAAGCACAGAGCCTGCCTTTCCGTCTTTTATCAGCGAAGTTATTTTTTCTCTTATCTCATCCATGTTTTTGAGTTTCTATTTTATCATCTCATTTTTTTTCTTGTCATCCTCGCGAAAGCGGGGATCCAGAAATAAAAACAACTAATCTGGATTCCGGATCAAGTCCGGAATGACAACTTAAATTCTTATCTCATCCATACTAGATATTTTCAATTTGCGTTATATAAGGCTTGGCATGTCCCTCGTCAGGCACCTGCTGTTTAGTGCCAGAGAGGGACTGACAAGACTTATTCTTTCTTATTTCCTTGCTTTATCTCTTTCACCTTATCTGAAATCTTTTGTATCACCTCTGCAAATTTTATCCCTTCTGAGGCTGATATCCATTCGAGATGTAAAGCTCCGTCAGGCAAACCAATAAATCCCAACACTCCTTTAAGGACTTTCATCCTTTTTTCAGCCATCAGGTTTCCAGCGTTGTAATGGCACTCTCCCGGATGGCATCCTGCAACAAGCACTGCCTTTGCTCCCTTTTGGAAAGCTTTCAATATATAATGCGGCGAGATTGAACCTGTACACATGACCCTTATGAGAAGAACATCTGCCGGATACTGTATCCTGCTCACACCGGCAAGGTCAGCCCCTGCGTAACTGCACCAGTTACAGGTAAAGGCTATTATTGAAGGAGTTTTTTTATCTTCAGATTTCAAAGGCGCCCTCTATCTGTCTCATAATCTGTGATAACTTAAAATTTTTAAGCAGGTTCGCACCGGACGGACAGCATGCCGCGCATGTGCCGCACCCCTTGCATTTATTTTCATCTACGCGGCAGACCTTCATCCTATCATCGAAATATACCGCCTCGTAGGGGCAAGTCTTAAGACATTTGAGGCATCCTATACATATATTCTCATCAATGAAAGAAATCACGCCTCCACGGATTACTTTTTCCTTTGAAAGAATGGTCATTGCCCTTGATGCACATGCGAGCCCCTGAAGCATTGATTCTGTTGAGCTCTTGGGGGCATGGGCAAGTCCGCATATAAATACCCCGTCAACCGAAGTGTCAACCGGTTTAAGTTTTGCGTGCGCTTCTAAAAGAAACGAATCTTCGTTGACCGGGATCTTGAAAACCCTGCTTAACTCCTTGCATCCTTCGCTCCCTTCGATGCCTGTTGAAAGTACGAGAAGGTCTGCGGTTAACGACACATCAGCCATAAAAGTAGTATCAAAAATATCAATATGAAGTTTTTCCTCTGCTCTTACCTGAGGCTCATTTTCCTCTTCAAATCTCATGAATCTCACGCCAAGCTCCCTTGCCCTTGTGTAAAGTTCTTCTTTCTTTCCATAGGTGCGCATATCCCTGTAAAGGACATAGATGTCTGTCTCCGGCATAAGGCTTTTAGCCATGATCGCGTTTTCAACTGCCTGCGTACAGCACACCCTGCTGCAATAGGGCTTATCCTTTGAGCGGGAACCAACGCACTGCACCATCACAATATTTTTAAATTTCCTGTGGGCAAGTCCATTGGAAAGAAGGACCTGTTCAAAATCACTTTGCGTTAAAACCCTTTCATCTTCACCAAGCATATATTTCTTTGGGCGGCATTCCCTTCCGCCAATTGCTATCACTGCGGCACCATGAGAGAGAGCTATCTCTTTTCCATCCTGCGTTTCTATGACAGAATGAAAATTCCCAATTGAGCCTGAGAATTCTTTGATACCGGCTTCGGTCAGGACTTCTATGTTCCTGCAATTCCGGAGCTTATCTATAAGCGCTGTCACCATATCAGCGGGGTTTCTTACATTTGATGAGATTTTCCGTTTAAGCGAATTCCCGCCAAGCTCTTTTTCTCTTTCAATGAGGACAACGTCAACACCCTGCTCAGCCATAGCTATGGCAGCACTCATTCCGGCAATGCCTCCTCCGACGACAAGGCACCTCTTTTCAACGTCTGCGCTTGTCTCGTTCAAAGGCTCAAGACGCATTGATTTATTTACAGCCATGTTGATAAGTCGCATCGCCTTGTTTGTTGCTTCTTCAGGGTTCTCGCGATGTACCCATGAGCAGTGGTCCCTTATGTTTGCCATCTCAAGCAGATACTTGTTAAGGCCTGCCTCCCTTATCACTTCCTGAAAAAGAGGCTCATGCGTACGCGGACTGCATGAAGCGACCACAATCCTGTTTATCATGTTCTCAGCAATAAGCTCCTTCATTCTTCTTTGCCCGTCCTCGGAACAGAGATAAACATTCCTCTCAACTACTTTCACAAATGGATGCTTTGCCACTTCAGTCTCAAGTTTTACAACATCAATTACGCCGGCTATATTGCTTCCGCAGTGGCATATAAGAACCGCTACTCTCGGCTCATTATAAATTTCTCCGCTTTCAGGTGGATAATTTTTCTGGTCAGTCAGAATGCTGTCTGCGCCGGATAGCAATGCTCCTGCAAGTGCGGATGCAGCGCCTGCCTCTATTACGGTCTCAGGGATATCCATTGGCTCCCGTGCTGTCCCGCAAAGATAAATGCCATCCCCAAATCCCCATAAGCTGTCTTTTGACGAAGAGTTAGACAATTCAGCCGGATAATCTGCCGACGATTCTATCCCTGTTGAAAGGACTACCATGTCAAATTCTTCTTCGCTTACCGAACCATCAGGGAGACAATATTGCAAAAGCAGGTTCTTGCTGGAAGGTACCTCCCGTATCTTAGATATGTTCCCTCGCCTGAATGATATTCCGTATTGGTCCCGTGCACGGTTATAGTATCTTTCGAATCCCTTTCCATATGTTCTAAGGTCAGTATAAAAAACAGAACATTCAACTTTCCCCAGTTTTTCTTTTAAGAGGATAGATTCTTTTATGGCATACATGCAGCAAACGGATGAGCAGTGGGGAAAGCCATTATTCTTGTCCCTTGAACCTACGCACTGTATAAACGCAACCTTCTCCGGGTATTTTTTATCTGAAGGTCTAAGGACTTTTCCTTTAGAGAATCCGCTGGCGCTAAGCATCCTCTCGATATGTCTGCCTGTTACGACATTCTCGTAAATACCGAATCCAAGCTCTTTTCTAAGATGAGGGTCAAACAGACGGTAGCCGCTGCTTACGATCACAGCACCGGCATTGATCTCGATCTCTTCTTCTTTTTCGTTTAGATATATGGCTCTCGCCTTGCAGGCTTTGGCACACTTGCCGCAACGCGTGCAGGCGGCTGAGTCTATGGCATAACAGTTCGGAGTTGACTGCGGGAAAGGGATATAAATCGCTTTCCTTTTTGACAGCCCCATCTCATATTCATTGTCAACCTCAACAGGACAGGCTTCAACGCAGTCTGCACAGGCAGTGCATTTCTCCTGCCTTACAAAGCGGGGCTTTTTTAAAACTTTTACGCAGAAATTCCCCGGCTCACCGGTGATTTCCCTTATCTCGGAAAGAGGCAATATTGTAATCTTAGGATGACGGGCGCACTCTGAAATCTTCGGGCCAAGTATGCACATTGAGCAGTCATTTGTCGGAAAGGTCTTGTCGAGCGATGCCATGTTGCCGCCGATGGATGAGGATTTTTCTAAAAGGTAAACCTTATAACCCATCTCGGCCAGATCAAGGGATGCTTGTATTCCCCCAATTCCTGCACCGGAAACAACGACTGAGCCGACAGGTTTCTTGCCACCTATGCCTGACATTGGAAAGTCCCGGGAAAGTTATCTTCCTTCCTGAACAAGATTGGACCAGAAATAGGGATGTGAAAACGATATCGAGTGCGGCCCTGTATTATCATTGTAGTTTGAATCGCGTACTTTCTTTTTAGCAAGCCGTAATGCCTCACCTTTATTTAACTGGTATTTTGTATCTTTTAATGTCTTGTAAAATTCCTTTAAAAGTTCAAGGGAAGAGAATTTGTTTCCTTTCCAGTATGGATAGATAACACTCTTAATCCCCGAGCTTAGGACAGAAGATACAAGTCCCAAATAATTATATCTCTCACTTTTGCTGCTACTCTTAAATTCTGAATCCGTAAAAAGGGCAACCGCTGAGTTCCCCTTCATAATGCTTATCTCATCTCCGTTTAATATTTCCTTGCTGTTCTCTTCATCGAGGATAAGTCCTGTCTCAAAATTAGTGTCTACGCTGATATTGGCTGGAATCTGAAACTGTAATATCCTGCATCCGGAAACCGCATCTGCGATTGCTGACTTCGAAGGAATTTCTATGTTTTGACTTCCCCCTTCGGGAGCAAATATTTCTGAGAAAGCCTTAAATCTGGCATCTTTATCTTCGCCAACCATACAGAAGTCGCTTGTAAACTTTATATCCTGCTCAGGCTTTTCTGAGAAATAAACACCAAGAGGCGCATATATTACCGAGAAACCATCAAGCAGATAAACAGAGTCAGAATATTCTGCAAGTATGCTGCTGTCGCTTCTTTCCATATTTCCTGCCTTTTTTACGAGAAGCTCGAAGGGAAGATTGATGAGCGAGCCGGTAGGTTCGATGAGCAGTACCTTTTTGTCGAGGATGTAATTTTCAACAGGAGTTATAAGAGCGCCATAAAGTTCCCCGGCTTTTTTCAAATCAAATTCTCTCAATGTCCTGTTTATCCAGTCTGATTCGCCGAGTACTGAAACTTTTTTGAGAGGCGCGAGGACTTCATCTACAAGGTTGTCTATTTTTTCTTTCGAAGACGCCAGTTTTATAAGTCTTAGATCTTCTTTTGTAATTATGAAAACAAAACAGGAATTCCCCTTAAATATATATTTAATGAGTATTTCGTCATTTGCATTGATCGCATTTTTTCTGATGTTGAAAGAAGAGAATTTTTCAAAATTCTCACCTGCCAGCGTACTGATGGCTTTTGAAGATATTTCTGTCATATCCTGATAGGACTCAACTTCACTGTATAGATAAGCTGCTTCTGCATATTTTTTCTCTGCCTTGCTATCATAAAGTCTCAAAAGCAATTCAACAATATCTGACACAATCTGATTTCTTTTCCTGTCAGGTAGATAAGTTGAAGAAATCCCATGCGATGAATCCTCCATGGAATTTACTGCCGACAGCATGTTAACAAGCGCCTCTTCATTCCTGTTTTTAGTCCACAGACACATAGCGATTCCATATTTCGCTCTCCAGATGATCTGTCCGTTCAATGCTTTATTCCCTGTGTCCAAAGCTGACTTATACATCCTTTCAGCATCTCCATACATTCCGGAAGCAAAATAGCAATCTCCCATATCGATCTTGGCCATTGCTTCTCCCGACGAATCATTCATTTCCTTGAATATGGCTTCCCCTCTCATAAAGAAGTTCAACGATTCAGGCAGGCTTTTTCGTGCAAGATAATACCTTCCCAATGCACAGAGAGCGTTTGCTTCTCCCGATGAATTTTTCTCTTCTATTGCTATTTTGTCCGCAGCCTTCAGCATATCTTCTGATTCTGAAATGCCATCTATGGCAAGAAGGTTTCCAAGCCTTATCATTGCCTCAGATTGCATATGCTTATTTTCAGTTCCTTCAAGTTTTTTAAGTACATCCCTGTACACAGACACCGCTTCATCAAGACGGCCTTCACTTTCGAGTGAAAGACCATTTTGCAGAATGGATTCATCAATTACTGAGGGTACTGATGGCACTGAGGGTACTATGAATGCTTGTGTTACTTCTTCCTTTTTTTCTTCAACAGGTGCTGGTTGCGGTACTTCTATCTTCTTTTTTTCCTCTATTATCTCTTCAGATATTTTAGCTTCCAGAGGTACGGTGATTGGGGGAGCCATTGCTTCCGGCGCTGCAGATTTCTCCTTTTGCGGTGCGGGCACTTCTATTGTTTTCGTTAATTCTACAACAGCCTCAAGGAGATCCTCCATTCCACTTTTATCGCCTGCCTTATCTTTTAAGCTTATGATCTCAAGAAATTTCTCCTTTGCCTCCTTTGTGCGCCCCATTTCTTTATAAAGGTAGGCGATATCAGTCAAAACATCCATCTTAGAGCTATTGTCTTTTTCTTTTGTATAGATAGAAAGCGAATCATTATAAGCTTTGAGAGCCTTGTCATAATCTTTTAGCTTCTTATGGGCTTTAGCCAGATTGTAAAGGTTAAACGCCTCGTTCCCAATCCTTCCTGATTTTTTCTCAAGCAGGGCCGCTTTCTCAAAATTATCAGCCGATTTTTTATAATCGCCTGATTTCCACAAACTTACGCCTATGTTTGTCAGCATGTCTCCTTCTGTTCCGGTATCATGGAGTTCCTCCGAGATTTTCAATGCTGAACTGTAATTTTCAATTGCTTTTGCGTAGTCTCCGGATTCGTCGTAGGCATTGCCGATATTTCCAAGTACAACAGCTTCAAAATCACGATTGTTATTTTTGCGGTAAACTTCAAGCGCCTTTTGCCATGATTTAATTGCGCTCTCATAGTCTTTTTCCCTGAAATATTTTGCCCCATCACTGAAGCTTTCATCAGCATTTGACTGCTTGAAAGCACTCAGTGCATCTTCGAATTTACCCTGCTCTATAAGGGTCTTAACACTTCCTTTAAGTACTGGACTTTCTTTAGTTGCTTTATTTGCAGACTCCTTCTGCGCAAAGGACAAAGCCGGAAGCAAAATAAAAGAAACAACTGCTGCGATTAAAAAAACCTTATATGTTTTCATATCCTTATTTTCTTAAACCATCTTTCAAATTAAGATTGAGTAATAGACGCGAAAATTGCACTTTTCATACCTTTTACTAAGCTTGCTTGTCAAGTGCGGTTTATAAGGCCTTTATAAGACCTGCAAGGCCGAACACAGTTGATACCAAACTTCCGGTACTTAAAGCAGAAAATATCGGAGCCGCTTCTTTCCTGACAACAAAGAGCCTTGTAAGTGAGATCAGAAATATTGATGCAAATATCAGCACAATCAGATATGCCCCCGGTCCTCTGTGTTCGAATATTGCCCTGTTAGCCCGCGCAAGGCCAGTCAATATCCAACCTGTCATAATAAATGGAAATGCAACCTGCAGATGAAGCGGGATCTTGTCAGTGACCTTGAATTCGAAATCGAGAATTATAAGGTAGAGAAACGTTATTATAAAAGCGAATGGCAAATCCTCAAACCTGACCCAGAATAAAGGGTGTTCAGCATTAAACGGGCAAAACATTGTGTCAGGCGCAGGCAGAACTATCCTTTCAAGTGTTTCCTCCACTGACCAGCAGGAAAGCCCTAAGAACATACCGAGGTATCCCTGTTTCAGGGTTGTGAGCCTGCATCCGTACCATCCCAGAAAAATCGCCATAGAAAAGAAAAACAAAAGGACAAAGGATGTGAGCATATTGTTTATTGCAGTGACCTTTGTAAATATTGGTTCTATTAAAAACTGAACAATAAAGAGGCTGAAAAAGCAGGTAAAATTATATCTCCTGACGCTCATATTATCGAAGTCAAACATATAACCCTCCTGAATCTCAATTTGTTTACAAAACTATATGATAAAAGGCATGCATCTGCAACTTCGAATCCGATAACAATGCGTCCCTCGCATAATAATAAATTGAAAAGGACTCAATATATGTTAAAATATAAATATCAATTAAGGAGGTAAATTATGAAAAAAATATTGATAAGCTTTATGGCATTAACATTCGTGCTGTCTTTCTGCCTGCCTGCCATTGCGGATGAGTATTCTGAAAGAAGCGACGAAACTCTTCATCCCTTCAAGGTTGCAGCTTATGCAATCTATCCGGCAGGCTATCTTCTTGAGAATCTGGTAGTAAAACCAATGCATTGGATTGGTCACCTGCCATTTATAAAAGATATTTCAGGGCATGAAGCCTTCTCAAACGAAGGCTTATGGAGCAATGTTGAAGACGAGGAGTAAGAAAAGTCACAGATTTTTATTTTAGTTTAAATTATTGTGTACTCATTCCGATGAAACGAGCACTTTTCAACGTGAGAAAAATAAGAGTACACAATGAAAACATTTTTTATTAAATACAGGAAAAAGGATTTTTCAGATCTTCTTATCTATACAGCAGAACTGCTTACCCTCATCTGCCTGATATCGATCTTTATCCTTACCTTCTTCTAGAGTTCTAAGGCGCCCGTAACACAGATAGCAACACAATCACCGCATAGAGTACAATCTTCTTCCCTGACTATAACAATCTCTCCTTCAAGAAGAAGCGCCCCGAACTTACACTCGTCAACGCATGTACCGCATCCAATACAGGATTCTGTCTTAACTTTTACTGCCATGTTCTTTCCCTCCCGTTGCCTGCTCCCTCATTTTTTCGACTATTGCCCTTATATGGTGCATATTAAGTTCTCTGTACATTTTTATCTTCTGAAGTATCTCCGGCTTTACCCCGTCAACGCTGTTCATGAAATTCATGAAATTAATAGGACTCTTATAAGGGTTAAGCTCGCCCACAAAATGCATATCAGTAGTAAACTTCAGCATGTAATCCAGTTCCTCATCGTTGAAGAATGGATACATGAACGCAGTCTTTGCATAGTCAGCCTGCCACTGAGGGTCTTTAAGCCAGAGGAATGAATTGTTCCAGAAGCGTTCATATTCCTCAAAACCCTTCTTTCCGCTGAGCTCATCGCACACCGCATTTCCGCCTCTGTAACCGCAGACAAGCGCTCCCTGTACAAGAGTTTCAGCAAATCCTATGGTTTCCCCAAGCATCAGTATATTGCCTTTATAGGGTACCTTTACCGGCTCATACATTGCAACGCTGCACCCGCGTCTGTCGAGAACGCTTGAGTTTTTAAACCACTTGGCAAAGCGGCTTTGAGTCATAAAATGTTTTACAACCTCATCCGAAAGTTTTCCGGGCATTCCGGCTCCTCCGCCGACCTTCCACTGGTTCTCACCGAATGCACTTGGAACCATGTAGATCATTCCGGGAACTTTTGTATAATCTGCGCCATGAAAACGAATCCATGCAGGAGGAAGTGGAATATCAACATTGGAGACCGTATATTCAATGGACGGCCCCTTTGCATAAAAATAGCGCCCTTCGTTGAATCCAAGGGACCTGCCGATTTTTGACTGTAAGCCGTCTGCACCTATGAGTTTCCTGCCGCTGATACAGAATTCTTTGTCTTTTGTCTTTACTCTTACTTCTGCTCCTTCTTTCGTGTTCTTAGCTTCCATTGCGAGAGTGGAAGTCATGAAACTCACACCGCAGTCCGCAGCTTCTTTTAAGAGATCTGCAAGGAGCGTATCCATGTCAAAACAAACACCAAGGGGTTTTTCAAGGCGGTGCATGTGAAGCCTGTGGCCTGAGGGTGAAAAGACAAAATAATCATAAAAGTCTATTTTGCCGCCAGTATATTTCACTTCAAAGTCTGCTTCCTTGAAATGCCAGTACGATGCTCCCATCCTGTTTCTGAAAGTAACGGTCTCACCGTTCATCCCTTCCGAGTTATGGAACATCCCTGATGAGGCACGGCAATAATCAGAAATCCTGGGGCGTTTTTCGATTACAAGCACAGACAGGCCTCTTTCAGCCGCTGTTTTCGCTGCCATCAAACCGCATGGTCCGGCACCGACAATCAGCAAATCATAATCCATGCATTTCCTCCCCATAGGTATAAAGAAATGATGTAAAAAGAAAGAAAGATTCCGGCAGGTTTAGCTCCCTGCCGGAATCCGGATATTTAACGAAATATGATTTTTACTTCTTTTTTAAAACCAGGCACATCTTGCAGTATTTTGCTCCGCGTGCAAGACCTTCCTGAACTGTGCCGTCAGGATTCTTTTTCTCTGCATGGTGCGTCCATTCGAGCTTTGGATTAAGTCCTCTCATGAATCCTTCATCATGTGCTTTGGAGATAATTTCGCACATATACTTTGAACCTTCAGGCCATACTGATTTCCATGAATCATGGATAAAGCAGAAAGGAACATGTGATTCACTTTCGTTCTCAGAGAATTTAATTCTCTCAATATCCATTCCTGCTGCGCCAACATGGCTGTGAACATTGGCATATATATCCCTTAAGGCAACTGCCACGTTTATTTCATCTTCCCTGCCTGCCCATCCGAGTTCCTTCTTGTATCTTTCACCTTCCTCTTGTCCGAATTTGGAAAAAGCCTGGCAAAGTACATCAATTGCCTCTCTTCCATACTTTTCGAACATTGCCTTCACGATGATTGCCATCCATCTTCCATCTTTCCAAACTGCTTCTTTTGCAAATGCCTGGATCTCCGGGGAAACTTCAAAGTCTGCCACGTTAAACCTCCTTTAATTAATGGTTATTTCTTTACACGTTTTAACAAGGGCAACTGGCATCATGTTTCTTCTCACCACATTCCCTTTTGTTAACACTCTTTTTTATATACAAATACTATTCTTTTTTTGCAAACTGTCTTTTTTGCTCTATGAGCTTTGCTATGTCCTGCATGGTAATCTTCCTGAACATAGATGCTTTTTCTGCCATCTCAGGTTTTATATTCTCAGAAGTAAGAATTAACTCGAACAGCTTATTTACCTGCTGGTAGGGGTCATGAATACCTTCGAATGTCCTTCCATCAACAAGTCCGAAGAGATAATCAAGTTCAGCATCAGAGAAGAATGGGTAAAAGAATCCTATTTTCAGGTAATCTGCCATGCTCTGGGGATTCTTGTTCCAAAGAAATGAATTCTTCCAGAAATCCCTGTAGCTGTCACATCCCTTTTTGCCGTCAAGCTCATCAGCAGCAGCAGAGGCAGCCCTGTAACCGCACATCATCGCCCCCTGGTACATTGTTTCCGCAAAGCCTGCGCTGTCACCGGCAAACATGAATCTTCCCTTGATGGGATCAGCCATTGGAGTGATCAGATGCACTACGGCGCCCGTATAATCCACTATTCTGGCATCCCTGAACCAATCGGCAACAAGGTCTTTCCCGAAAAACTCATCAAGGAATATCTTGCAATACTTGCCTGGATTAACCCCGCTTATGCCAACGTAATACCTGTCGTTGCCGCCGCTGCAAGGTGCAACATAGAGCACTCCGCCGCCGCGTGAATAAGTTGAGCCATAGAATGTTACAAACGCCCGGTTCTCAAATGGGAATTTAACATTTTCCATAGTGTACTGAAGAGAAGGACCTCTCCCGAAAACGACTCTTTCCTTCATTGCTCCTGTACTTTTCGCAAGAGAAGATTTCAATCCTTCAGCAACCACAGCCATGCTTCCTTCCAGAATCGTTTCACCTGAATCATGTTTTACCTTTACACTGACTCCTGTTTCTGTATTTTCTCCGGATACGGCAAGAGATTCATCCATTACAGAAACACCCGCCCTCAAGGCTCTTTCCGCAAGGGTATCAAGAATTATCTGATTGTCAAAAAGATGATAAAGGGATTTTTTTGTATTATGAACATGGATTTTCTTTCCATTCGGTGAATAGCTTATGGAGTCGTATATCTTTTCAAAGGTACCGGGAACTGAAATATCAAAGCTATTTTTTTCGAAAACAATCTTTGTGTTTCCGCGCGTCTCCTGAAGTGAAACATTCTCTCCGTTAAATCCCGGAGTATCAACGAGCATGCAGGTGTTAGCACGCTTTAGCTTTGAGCCAAGTTTTCTCCGCTCTATAAGGGCAACATTAAGCCCCCTGTTTTTTGCTGTGATTGCAGCAATAGTGCCTGCTGGCCCGGCTCCGACTACTATAAGGTCATATTTCATTCAACAAATACTTGCCATAGTTAAATTTTAAATATAATAAAAAGGCATTAACAAAGCTTCAGTCGATTCGAACAAATCGATTTTTTAAACAGCCCGTATATAGGGACAAATTTTTAAAAAGTCAAACAATTAACATGGATGAAAAACCATATAAAAAAACTTTACCGCAGAGTTCACAGAGAAATAATACTCGGTGTTCTCTGAGGTTCAATCATTTTGTAGAATCTTAAAAAGATAGGAAATCATGTCATACATAAAAACAGCAAATATCGATGAAGTCCTAAAAATAGAAATGCAGAGCACAGTTTTTGGAATACCTTCAAAAATCCTGCGCGTATCTGCTTATTACATTGACGGACTCCTTGTAGATACCGGGTTCCAAAAGATAGACAAAAAATTAAAAGAGCTTTTTTCCGACAGGCCATTGCACACAATAGTGAACACCCACAATCATGAAGATCATTTCGGCGGTAATCATCTCCTTACTTCCGTATATAGAGCAAAAGCTTTTGCACACCGAGATGCAATGGAACGGATAAGGACTGCACCTCGTGAATTTCCTGTTTCAAACGGCCTCTGCTGGGGATTGCCGAAACCTTCTCCTATAAGCGAAATAGGGAAGATTGTGGAGACTGATAAGTTCAAGATAGATGTGATAGAGACTTTCGGGCATTCCAGGGGACACATCTCTTTATACATAAGAAAACGCGGCTGGATAATAGGCGGAGATATATTCTTAACAAAGAGGCCTCGTTTTTTAAGGATAAGCGAGAGCGTGGCAGGAACCATAGATTCACTTGAAAAGCTCATCAAACTGAATCCTGAAAAATTCTTCTGTGCGAGCGGCAAGGTGCTTGAAAACCCGATGGCAGATATCAAAGCCAAGATTGACTATCTTAATGATTGCAGAGAAAAAATCCTGGCTTTTCATAAACAGGGAGTACAACCAGAAGAAATAAGGGACAGGGTATTGGGCAAGGAAGAATCTTTTGCAAAAATATCGCGCGGTTATTTCTCAAAAATAAATTTTGTGAATGATATATTAAAAGACAGTATTTGATAGCCTAATCTATTTTTTGAAAATATGGAGGCTTGCTGATGGTATTCAAAAACAAGATGCTCATAGGAAAGAATTGGATATCAAAGAAAAAGACTTTTAACGTAACAAATCCTTATAACAATGCTCTTCTTGCAAAGGTACCGGCAGGCGATGGAGAGGATGTTTCAAATGCAGTTGATACTGCTGAGAAAGCCTTTAAATCATTCTCAAACTTTCCCGCGCACAAAAGAGCCGCCATACTTGAAAATACTGCAATCCTTCTCACAAAGCATCAGGAAGAGATTGCCAAGACAATAGCCCTTGAATCAGGAAAAGCAATCACTTACGCAAGGGCAGAAGCAGCAAGAGGGATTGAGACCTTTAAGTTTGCATCAGAGGAAGCCAAAAGGATCCACGGTGAAATCATCCCTATGGATGCGTCGCCTGTAGGCGAAGGCAGATTTGGATTTTATGTCCGAGTCCCCAAAGGGGTAATAGCCGCCATATCGCCTTTTAACTTTCCGCTAAACCTTGTAGCCCATAAAGTTGCCCCTGCAATCGCCGCAGGAAACTGCGTTGTACTCAAACCTTCCTCTGCGACTCCATTAACCGCTTTAAAGCTTGGCGAACTCATGCTTAAAGCCGGACTTCCTGCAGGTGTGCTGAATATTGTTACAGGAGGCGGTGGAAGTGTCGGAGATGCTCTTGTAAAGCATGATGGGATTTCAATGGTCACATTCACGGGGAGCATGCCTGTCGGAAAAAGGATAAAGGAGATTTCAGGGCTCAAGTTTGTAACCTTAGAGCTTGGTTCAAACTCCGCTGTGATAATTGACAGGGATGTTGATTATGCAAAAGCCATACCGCGCATAATAGTGGGAGCATACTATAACTCAGGACAAACCTGCATTTCCGTCCAGCGAATCTATGTACACAAAAGCCTATATAAAAAATTTACTGAAGATTTCAGGGAAGCAGTGAAAAAAATAAAGGTCGGAAACCCAATGGATGACAAGGTGTTGTTCGGACCAATGATAGAGGAGAAAGAGGCCGTAAGAACCGAGGAGTGGATTTCAGAGGCTGTACGGTCTGGTGCAAAACTTCAGACGGGTGGAAGGAGAAAAGGAGCTGTTATTGATGCGACTTTTCTGTCTGATACAACACATTCCATGAAGGTCATAAAAGACGAAGTATTTGCACCTGTGGCATCTGTGATGAAATTCGATGAATTTGATGAGGCGATGACAATGGCAAATGATTCCATATACGGACTTAACGGCGGCATATACACAAACAGCATAAGCAGAGCAATTCAGGCCATTAAAGAATATAAAGTTGGAAGCCTTATGATAAATGATATTCCCACATACAGAGTTGACCATATGCCTTACGGGGGAGTGAAGGCAAGCGGCCTTGGAAGAGAAGGCCCTCGCTTTGCAATAGAAGAAATGACAGATATAAAAATGGTCAGCATCTCATATTAATGTGTTTACAAAGATTCCTTCAAGTCTGCCAAATTTAATAACTGCCGGAAGGATGCTGCTTACCCCGCTGGCAGTTATTTTCTGCGCAAGAGCGGTGATATTGAAAGAAGCTTTCTCAGCATTAGCAGGGTTGTTTGTTTTTATTATTATCGTCGGTTCTGATATTGCAGATGGCGTAATTGCCAGGAAGCTCTCTCTTACAACAACTGAAGGAGCGCACTTTGACATATTAGCGGACTTCTTTTACAGATTCTCGCTTCTCCTTCTTTTTTGCCTTACAGGGAAAACAAGCTTCTTTCTTCTAACATCTTTTTCTTTGTTATTTGTTTTTTTTATAACCGGATACTGCCCCTTCAGGCTGTTAACCTCAGAAAAACTTCTTCTCTATTCCGGAAAATCAGTGCCTGTGCTTATAACAGTTCTTCTTGGTCTCTTGATTACAGATGACTGTTTCCAGTTTCCATTGTTTTTGAATACAATTATAAAAAAACTTGAAGCGGTTATTTTAGGTATGACAATCATTTCAATCATGATTAAACTTTTCTGCCGCGGGAATAGAGATTCAGTACCCCTTTTGCGTTTGACAAAACAATATTAAAATAATTAGTATTTTATAACTTTACAGCTTTATATGAAATTATTTTTCAAACAAACTCTGGAGAAATCATATTAATGAAAAATGTAAAAACAATAGGTGAACTAAAAGCATCCGGGTACGTTTCTAAACCTATCCGCGAGGAAATGCGTTTTAATCTTATAAGAGCTCTCAAGAGCAAAGAGAGACTTTTCCCCGGAATTATAGGCTATGATGAGACTGTAATCCCTCATCTCGAAAATGCGATATTGTCGGGGCATCACATGATTTTCCTCGGCGAGCGCGGACAGGGAAAAACCCGCATGATAAGGTCTCTCACAAATCTTTTGGATCCTTTCATTCCGGTCATTGCAGGCTGCGAGATAGGAGATGACCCTTTAAGGCCAATATGTGCCGAGTGCTGCGAGAAAGTAAAAAAAGATGGTGACAATGTTAAGATAACATGGCTGTCACGCGAGAGCAGGTACTCGGAAAAACTTGCTACCCCTGACGTCTCCATAGCAGATTTAATCGGAGAGATAGACCCTATAAAAGTGGCCGAAGGAAGATATCTTTCAGATGAACTCACTATCCATTTTGGACTCATCCCCCGCACGAACAGGGGAATCTTCGCGATAAACGAACTCCCTGACCTTCAGGAGAAAGTCCAGGTTGGACTCTTCAACATAATGGAGGAGGGAGATGTCCAGATAAAAGGCTATAAAATAAGACTCCCCCTTGACATCTGTATCGTGGCAAGCGCAAATCCAGAAGACTACACTAGCCGTGGAAGGATAATAACTCCCCTTAAAGACCGCTTTGAGTCACAGATAAGAACTCATTACCCGAAGGATCTCGAAACAGAAATATCTATAATGGAGCAGGAAAAAACCACGTTCGCAGACAGGCCCAAGGATAATGTTCCGCAATTCATAAAGGATATCATCGGAGAATTGACATTCACAGCCCGTCATAGCCCTGAAGTAAGCCAGAGATCCGGGGTAAGCGTTCGTCTTACTATTACTAACTATGAAAACATCTTAAGCAATGCTGAGAAAAGAGCAATATTAAACGGTGAAAATGAAATCGTTCCCCGTATAAGCGATTTTCATGCCCTTTATGCATCCACAAACGGGAAACTCGAGTTTGAATATATGGGTGAAGACAAGAAAGACAGTGACATTATCCAAAAAATAATAACAAAGGCGGTAAGGAAGGTCTTTGACAGGCACTTTACTCCTGAAAAACTTTCAAAAGTTGTCGACTGCTTCAAAAACGGATGGGTTGTTGAAGTATCGGACACTATGCCATCCTCAGAATATCTTGAGTGCCTTTCAAAGATCGACGGGCTCAAAGAAAATGTATCGCAACTTGTAAATGGTTCAGCAAGCAATGGCATAATCGCATCAAGCGTTGAATTTATCTTCGAAGGCCTGCATCTTTATAATAAACTTAACAAGAACGAAGCCGGAGGCAAAATAATCTACAAATGAAAAAATTCCATTACTCAGAGTGGGACGGAACTCAGGCTGAGACCGACTTTAATGAAGATGCCCTGTTCAACGAGTTCGCAGAGTTCCTTCTCAAAGAAGGCGACATAAATGCAGCTCTCCAATGGATGATAATCCAGTATCTGAATGAACATCCTGATATCAATCTTATGTCCATGGATGAGTACACAGACTATCTGTCATCCCTCAAAGAGGAATACTTCAAGCAGTTCAACATGGACTATGCTTTAGATGACATAGAAAAGGAAATCAGCGATATCTTAGGGGAAGAAATCAAGGATCTTGAGAAAAAGCATAAAGGCTCACAGCGAGAACTGGCTGAGCAAAAGTTCTGGATTGAAAACCTGCCTAAGCCTCTGAGTAAATCAATTGAATCGCTTAAATCACATGAGTTTAAAAGCGCAAAAGCAAAATCATCATTTGAAAAACTCCTGAGAAAGCATGAAGATCTGCGTCAGCTTGAGGATTTTCTCGACCAGCACAAAGATGATTTTTATGGCGAGAATCCGGTCAACTTTGATGAAGCTGTAGAGATAATGAAAGAATTTAAACGCCTTGAAAAACTTCAGGCTGATATGAAAAAAGGAGATTTTCTGCAGATAAACATTGAAGATATGAAGTTCTTTCTTGACCCTGCTCTTGCAGAGATATTCGAGTATCTTCAGTCAACGGTGAATAAGCTTGAGAAAGCGGGCTACCTTAGCACAGAGGGAGGAATCAGCCTTACTCCCAAGGGAATAAGAAAAATAGGACAGACTGCACTTGAAAGCATTTACTCAAATCTCAAGAAAGACCAGTTCGGCATCCATGAAACCACAATCTCAGGAGTGGGGACAATAAAACCGGATTCTATTAAGAAATACGAATTTGGGGATCCTTTTAATATACATATAGGCGCAACCCTCATGAACTCCATAAAGAGAGAGGGCTCGGGTAAATCATTAAGAATAAGCGACCGTGACTTTGAGGTTTACGATGTTGACTATACTACACATTCAACCACTGTTCTTCTTATAGACATGAGTTTTTCCATGGCATGGAGTGGAAGGTTTACTGGTGCCAAGAGGGTTGCGATTGCACTTGACCATCTCATAAGCACCAAATTCCCGAAAGACAATTTTTACATAGTCGGCTTTTCCTCAAGGGCAAGGCTCATAACAAAAAAAGAATTGCCCCATCTTATGCTCGTTGACGGAAGCCGCGATATGGGGAATGCCTTCACGAATCTCCAGGATGGTTTAAAGCTCGGCTCAGAGCTTATTGCAAGACACCGTTCAATAAACAAGCAGATAATTCTCATAACAGACGGACAGCCTACTGCGTATTATCATAACAGCCAGCTTCACTTTGAGTGGCCGATGGGATTTGGAGGAGTCAGCCCGCGGGCATGCAGGGAAACTTTAAAGGAAGTCAACCGCTGTACAAAAAGCGATATAGTTATAAACACCTTCATGTTGGACAGCACTCCTTCCCTTCAGGCATTCATTCAGGAAATGACAAGAATCAATAAAGGACGGGCTTTTTACACATCTCCATCAGACCTTGGAAAATTCATATTAGTTGATTATGTGGAGAAAAAGAGGAAAAAAGTAAGTTAAAAAAAGGAAACGGCAGGAAATTTAATTCTTCCTGCCGTTCTTTTTTCAAAAGAATTTGCTATTCTTACATAATCTTGTCGTGCAACGGCTTAATCCCAAGTCTGTTTATAAGATGATACAGATGTTCATGGGGGCCTGCCTCTGTTTTGATAAGGTCAACTGATGCTTCAATAGCTTTCATAGCTGTCTCAAGAGGCTCATTCTTGAAAAGTTCTTTGCCGTCTGTATGCCACCTTCCAAACCTTCCCCCGACAAGCACCCTTACTCCCTGACGTTTATTCTTGATTGCTCCAACAGGACAAGCCTCTACACATGCTCCGCAGATAACGCAGGAACGCCTGTTTATCTTAAGCTTATCATGCTTGATAAGAATCGCATCATCAGGACATGCCTCTATGCATTTACCGCACCTTGTACATGCTTCCTGGTCAACTTCCGGTTCAATTACTCCGTACATTCCGAAATCTTTTGTCTCGGCGGCTGAACAGTTGTTGGGACATGAAGAAATTGAAACAGTAAAAAAATTGTGCGGCATGAACGGCTCATCTGTCTTATCAGCAATTATTTCGGTCAGTTTTATCTCTTCAAGTTTGTCTTTGACCATTTTGCCGACTTTTTTGACATCTATTACCTGACGGGGACATCCAAAGAATCTCTGGTGGCACATCTCTACACGATAAAGCACCGGACCTTTGTTAAGTGTTATCTCCGGATCAACATCATCATCGGTTTTCCCTTCCTCGCGGGCACAGCATATTTTTTTCTTATAGCTGTCGCCAAGCATCTCAAAATAAGCATCCCTTGTCTCGTTGACCTCATCCATAGTTACTTTTTTACTTTTCTTTGCCCGTGCCAGTTTTTCTGCATAAAGAATCGTCATATTCTTTATGACTTCCGGTACAGGGATCATGTCCACAACTTCTTTTGCCTCTGTTTCCCATTCCATAACTTAATCCTCCTTTAATATTTTGTTTATTTAAAAATTAGCAATATAGAACAATCAATAGAAAATTATGGTTAATATGTAAAATTGTTTTTACAATTATTTAATAATATTTTCTTAAACTGCTTACTTGACGCAATGTATTCCCCCTGCTATTTTCAAATCACAAATAATAGTTTTCCAATGGGAGGCGAAAAATGCCGGAGAAATTGTTAAATAATCTTAAGGGAATACATAATATTGACATTGACAGCATGTATAAAGAACTTGATGGTCTGCCCCAAAACTTTACGGACGAGCTACAATGTACGGTCCCGGTTGAATACGGAAAAGCTAGAAATATTCTTATCGGAGGAATGGGGGGCTCAGGTATAAGCGGAGATATCATTGAAACAATAACAGCGAATTCTCTAAATATACCATTAAGGGTAGTAAAGGATTTCTATATTCCTTCCTTTGTTGACAGTTCAACACTGGCAGTTATAATCAGCTACTCCGGCAACACTGAAGAGACCCTTGCATTATTAGATGAATGCATAAAAAGAAAATCCAAAATCGTGGCGCTGTCAAACGGCGGCGAGTTAAAAGAAAAAGCATCAAAGCTTTCGATTCCCTATATCAAAATAAACGACAGTCTAATGCCACGTACTGCCATAGGGAATCTTCTCAACCCCCTACTCCATCTATTTGCTTCTCTTTTTCCGGGATGTATCAATACAGAAGACATTAAGGCAACAAGGAACACTCTAAAAAAACTTCGTGAAATGTACACCCTCTCATCTCCATGCCCTGAAAACAGGGCAAAGAAATATGCAGTGAGCATTATGGACAAGAGAATATTTGTTCTAGGTTCCGAGAAACACACGCGGGCAGCTGCGCTGCGCTGGAAAACCCAGATAAATGAGAATGCAAAGCTCAATATTTTCTTCAATACATTCCCGGAACTTTGCCACAATGAGATAATAGGCATAGCTGATGATCCTGAAAAAAACAGAGCTAATGTAATATTTGCCCTTCGTTCAAAAGCTGAAAGTCCTTCACTTAGAAGGTCAATAGATGTAGCGCTTGAGATAATGAGGAACTCCGGGTCTGCAATAATTGAAATATCCAATGACGAGGAGTCAGTTCTCTCTTCGATTATGTCTCTCTGTTACCTCGGTGACTGGACAAGTTATTATCTCTCAATATTACGAGGCGTTAATCCCACGCCTGTCACATGTATAAATATGTATAAAAAATTGAACAAGGAAAGAAGCGGCAAATAGCTAATTAAGATAAAAAAAGCAGGGCAGACTATGCGGCGAGCCTGCCCTGCCGGGGTGGGGGGTTGCTGCTCTATTTTACACGTTTGTATTTAACATAGTCTCCTATCGGATCACCTGTATCATCATCTCTATACTGCATCTTGATAAATTTCTTTCCCTTTTCAATCAATTTAATTTTTACCGTGTCGCTTGTAGTAAGGCTCTGTGTGCCTATTAGATTTATATCAGCTGTCTTACCACTCACGCCAATCGTACCTGTAAAAGTCAATGGCAGTACATTCGTTCCATCAAGTAAAGTCTGTATCGAACCTGAAATATCACTACCTTTCTGTGTTATTGTGTAAACAATGGTGTACGGATCAATTGTTCCTTTAAATTTCCCTGCAAATGGTTTTGCCGGTTTATACCTGTATGAAGGATCCGCAGCATGTATACCTGCAGAGGTCAAACAGAAGACAACTAATAATACTGCAACAACCAAACTTCTATGCTTCATAAAAACCCTCCCGTTAGTTTCCAGTTAAAATTTATAACTCACACTCATTGATGCCAGATTTGCAAACGATTTATACTTTGCTTTGAAATCGAACATATTGTTGAATCCTGCTTTTGCTGTATGCGTTGACGCAGTGTTAAAAAATAAAGCCATATCAGCGATGTCAAATTTCCAGTTTCCCATTTTATAACCTACCCCAAGAGTGACAGCATGCTTATCGGAATCCGGGACAAGAGGGTCAAGTCTATTATTCCTTATCGCAGTCGGATCATAAGCGTAGCCTGCACGCAAAGCTACAGAATCATTCAGTTTGTATTCCATCCCTGCCCTGTAAGTTATTGTGTCTTTCCAGTGCGAGCCAAGACTGATCCTGTTGTCTGCCTTTTCGGCAAACCGTATTCGCAGAGTGTCAAACTGCGACCAGCCGCGCCAGTCAAGATCAAATTCTAAAGTTAAATCTTTAAATCCGCTGTAAGATACACCTGCAAGTAATTGCGGAGGCATGGTAATCTTGGTCTGCACCTCTGAATTTGCTGTTGTTGCATTTATAATTGCCACCAGCGGATGAATCGTGCTGTCTGAATGCTTGAAATCAGCTTCACCAAAATATCTTACCCTCACAGGAGACCTGTAGGAAACTCCTATTTTCCAATCATCATTCACCTTGTAAAGAAGACCTAAATTTACTCCTGCTCCTCCCCCGTCTCCCTTAAGTTTTGAATGTCCTTCGACTCCATCTAATGCACCTTTCGGGACAATAGGGGAACCGTTAGCCTCAGCAAGATTCTTATAAACAAGCCTGCTGTTAAGCGTGACATCTGAATAGACTCCTATAGCCCCTGCAGCGACGGAAAGATTTTTATTGACCTGCCAGGCAATGACAGGGTTGAAGTAAAATGTCCTCAGCATTGCATAAGTAACTATATGTCTTCCAGGCCAGTCGCTTTGCCAGTCTGAAGCAAGTCCATAGGGCTGATAAAAACCAAAACCTGCTGAGATTTTGTCATTTATTTTTTTGGTAATATAAAAATATCCGGGAGTATCAACCCTGTCCTTATTGGAACTCTTTATTCCGGTTCCCGGCTTATGGTAAGTTGTTTTTACAGTTACAAGGGTTGTCCCAAGGGTCGCATTCGTTCCGTCAAGCTGGGTAATGCCGGCTGGGTTATAAAAGATGGCTGATGGATTGTCAGCACGTGCAGCAAACGCGCTTGCTCCCCCCATCGCTTCTGCATCCTGCTCCCCTATAATAAAACCATTGGCATATGAATTTGTTGAATAGGAACAGAAAACGAAAAAAATAATTAATGGAATAAGATATTTTTTTGACATATATTGCCTGCATACGCAAAATCCATGCCACTAGAAATAACGCCTCATGCCATCTAAGATTAGCTGATTATACATGATATTATGATGTTTATTTAAACTTATTTTTCAAAACATGCTATGAGGGAATACAATTTGTTGACGAAATAGTACGGTTTTTGACGCACCAAACTTATCAGGATAATATTTCTTAAACAATTTAAACGTATATTTGAGGTATACTTTTCAATGGCTTGGTTGCTCCAGCGGAAAGCACCTGCTTTTCAGTGCTGGAGCTGGACAGCCAAGCCATTAGGATTTATCAACCAAATCTGTAACAAACCCCCATGCCACCCTGAGGGCAACGCCAGTCAATTGCATTATCTGTGCAGGCAACGCGGCATGTCCCGCATTCAAGACAATTCTCAAAGGACACATGCACTTCAGTATGTCCTTCTTCAAGTTCGTAAACCTTTGCCGGGCATATTGTAAGGCATATGCGGTTAGTAGTACATTTTTTGCAAATCTCGTTGTCTACCTTTATATGGCTCTCCTTCGCAGGATTATACTTTACCGTAAAAAGCTTATCTTCCAGAGTAAGTTTTTTGGGTTCTTTTAAGGCTTCTTCTATATTCATAGCAGTACCTTTCTCGCTTTATTCATATCCCACATCATCTTAATAAATTTCACATCCATAATCAAGCCGCCTATAACATCCTTTCTTATTTCCACCTTCGAACGTTCGCTTATGGTGAAGTAGTCAACCATACTCTGGACCATTGTTGTGGGATAATCATTCAGTACCTGCGGATTAGCATGGAGGAATTTCGCTGCACGTCTGAAATTTTTCATATCTTTCATCACAAAACTGTCATTAAGCTTTTCTTTATAAAGAGAAAGAGTTTCAGCAGAAAAATCACCTTTCTGTTTTGCAATTATCGCAGTCTCTCCTGCCATCACACCAGATGCCATGGCAAGATTTGAGCCTTCATGATAGTGAGAGGTATTGACAAATCCGGCACTATCGCCAACCAGCATTATTCCATGCGAAACAAGGTCAGGCAGTTTGTCATATCCGAATTCTGGTATCATGTGGGCTGAATATTCTATTGTCTCACCGCCGCGCAGCAGATTTTTAACAGAAGGATGTTCTTTGAACTTATCAAGCACTTCATTAGGATTAATATTCTTGTGGGTAAAATCTACAATCGAACAGGAAATCCCGACTGAAAGGCTTTCCTTGTTAGTGTATATAAACGCACCGCCTACCATTCCCTCAACTGCCTTACCGAAGAATTCAATTGCTACCCCCTCATTCCCGGCAAGCGCAAATCTGTCATTGATTATTTCAGAAGGAAGAGCTATTACCTCTTTAACCCCTGTCACCATATCATGCGGCTCAGGCTTTTTCTTTAGCCCTGCTTTTTCTGCAAGAAGAGAGTTTGCTCCTTCTGCGCAGATAATAACATCGGCATACATGGGACCTTCCTTGTCCGTCACTACACCTATTATCTTATGCCCCTCTTTAATGACATCAATCACTGTAAATCCGCTGAAGACAAAGGAATTCTCATTGAATATCGATTCAGTTTTTTCTGAAAACCACCTGTCAAACTTGGATCTAAGAACAGTGAATGTATTATTATAAGGAGGCTTGTTATATTGCTCTGTTTTAAGCTCCACTGCGAGCTGACTGTCCTCTGTGAGGTATGAAAACTTCCTGCTTATTACATTCCGCTCAACAGGAGCCTCTTCCCAGAAATTCGGTATCAGCTTGTTGAGAATGGTGGTAAATAGAATACCTCCGAAAAGGTTTTTTGAACCGGGATATTCCCCGCGCTCGATCACTGCAACATCCATCCCTGCCTTTGCCATCGTATACGCAGCGCACATTCCTGAAGGCCCGCCTCCAACGACTATGGCATCGAATTTCAAAGTTTCTTCATCCATCTCGCTCTCCTATTTTTTCAACCCTTCCAGGTATTCCTGCTAAAGTATCAGCCTCCGACAGCTTTCTTGATTTCAGCCTTCAGGGCAGGGACAACTTCAAACAGGTCTCCTACTATGCCGAAATCTGCAATCTGAAAAATCGGCGCTTCCGGATCCTTGTTTATTGCTACAATGCACTTTGAAGATGACATTCCTGCCAGATGCTGTATTGCACCTGAAATACCGCAGGCAATATAAAGGGTAGGTGAAACAACCTTTCCCGTCTGCCCGACCTGGTCAGCCTGGCTTATCCATCCGGCATCAACAGCAGACCTTGACGCACCGACTACTCCTCCGATTGCATCAGCGAGTTCCTCAAGCACTTTAAATCCTTCAGGACCCTTCATTCCTCTTCCGCCTGCTACTATTATAGAAGCTTCTGTAAGGTCAAGCTTTCCGGCAGCTCCGGCAACAACTTCTTTTACCTTTGCCTTGATGCTGTCTGCGCTTATATGGGCATCTATCTTTTCAATTGCTGCACTTTTGGATTCATCTTTCTGAGGTACAGGAAAAACATTAGGCCGCAATGTCACTATAAAAGGAGCCTTCTTAGACTTTACCTTTACAAGGCTCTTGCCGCCATAAACCGGCCTTGTAGCAACGACAGCTCCATCAGCCACCTCAATCCCGATTGCATCAGTTGCAGATGCTGTTCCCAGCGCTGCAGCAACAGCAGGGGCCAAATCTTTTCCCATGAATGATGCCGGCATTAGAACGCAACCCGCATCGTTCTTTTTCACTGCTTCAACAACAGCGGCTGAATATCCGGCCGTAGAATAAAGCTTAAGGACTTCATTGTCAGCTACTACTATCTTGTCTGCACCGTATCCTGCAAGCTCTCCTGCGATTCCTTCAATTCCAGAACCAACCACAAGAGCAACCACCTGCCCGCCAATCTGTGATGCTATATTCTTAGCAGCACCGATAACTTCATAGGCGCTTTTTTTGAATTTTCCGTCTCTCTGTTCTGCAAATACAAGTATATTAGCCATCAGATTCTCCTCCGATCTCTTTTAATCATAGTACTTTAGCTTCAAACTGGAGTAATTTTACAAGCTCAGGAACTGCATCAATGCCCTGCCCTACTATTCTGCCGCCTTTTCTTGCAGGAGGTATTTCCATCTTTAAAACTTCAATACACTCCTCTGCAGACTGTGCATCTTTTTCAACAAGGCTCTTTTTCTTTGCTGCCATTATACCTTTAAGTGAAGCATATCTTGGTTCATTCAATCCCTTTTGCGCTGTGAATATAGCAGGCAATGTTGTCTCAACGACTTCTTCGCCTCCCTCAATCTGGCGTCTTGCAACTGCTTTGCCGTCAGCTATCTCAAGTTTTGTTATTACACTCACACAAGGAATTCCTAAAAGCTGGCCCACCATAGGTCCTACCTGCAGGTTATCATAATCAACAGCCTGCTTTCCCATAAGGATAATATCTGCATTAAGCTCCTTAAGACCTGCCGCTAGAGCCTGCGCAGTGGCAAGTGAATCAACCGGCTTTGCTGCGCACTTGAGCAGAACGGCACGGTCTGCTCCCATGGCAAGTGCATTCCTTACTACAGGCTGTGCATCGCTTGAATCAAGGGTAAGGATTATAACCTCTCCGCCTGATTTTTCCTTTATACGCAATGCTTCTTCTATTGCATACTCGTCATATGGATTGATTACATACTCAATTCCGCTCTCATCAATAGTTTTTCCGTTAGAACTCACACGGATTTTCGCCGCTGTGTCCGGCACGCGTTTCATACAAACAACAATGTTCACGGGCGTCCTCCTCTCTTGGTGAAATCACATTTTTTTCTTATAAAGCAAACAGTTGTAAAAGTTCCGCACGCTAATTATAATAAGGGTATTTAAATGTCAATCCTAAACTCAATCAAACCCTTCATAGATACTTTCTATAAGATATCCGTACTTTTCAGATATGATTTTTCTTCTTAGTTTAAGTGTAGGTGTAAGCTCTCCCCCTTCCACAGAGAAATCATTTTCTAACAGTCTGAAGCTTTTTATTTTCTCATGGCTTTCAAGATTACGGTTAATATCTGATATAAGAGATTTGTATAGTGCCGTAACAGACTGGTTATTTAAAAACTCATTATTATTGAGAGCACTGAGTCCAAGCTGCTGCGCCTTCCCGGATATAAATTTTTTCTCGGGTACTATAAGAGCAGAAATGAATTTCCTTCCGTCTCCAATTATTGCAGCATTTGCAATCATGCTGTTTTCTGTCAGCAAATGTTCCAATTTTTGTGGAGCTACGTACTTGCCGCTCGATGTCTTTATAAGCTCCTTAATCCTGTCATTTATTGTAATGTAGCCGTCTGTGTCTATAAAACCAGCATCCCCTGTATGAAGCCATCCTTCTTTGTCTATAACCTCTGATGTTGCAGTTTCATTCCTGTAGTAACCTTTCATTATCATGGGCCCGCGGATAAGGATCTCATTGTTCTCAGCGATTTTAATTTCTGCGCCTTCAACCGCCTCCCCCACTGTTCCTATCTTTATTCTATCCTTTCTGTTCAGAGTTACTGCACAGCAAGTTTCAGTAAGGCCATATCCTTCCTGTATTACAAGCCCAAGGTTCCTGAAGAAAGTTGCAACATCCCTGCGCAGCGGTGCACCTCCGGATATCAGTATCCTGATATTCCCGCCCAGTTTTTCCCTGATCCTTGAGTAGATAAGTCTGTCAGCTATGAAGTGTAATACCCTCAGCAAAAGTGCAGGAACTTCACCTCTATCAGCTGCGCTGTTCCATCGCTCTCCGATCCTAATTCCCCATTCAAGAAGTGCCTTTGCATACCCATCTTTAGCAGCATCACGAATCGCAGAATAAAGTTTGTCATAAACCCTTGGCACACCTACGAGAAGAGTCGGTTTTATTTCAACAAGGTTTTTTGCCAATGCCTCCATTGTTTCAGAATAGGCAATAGTTCTTCCGCTAAATATTATGAAGTAGTCAACAAGACGTGCAAGGACATGGCTTAATGGAAGAAAGGATATTATGCTGTCATTCTCTTTGGTTTCTATCGCCTTATAAAGACCATCTATTTCTGAAACTATATTTCTGTTTGTTATAACGACACCCTTTGGCTGTCCTGTCGTGCCTGATGTATATATTATCGTTGCATCATCATCTGCACTTATTAGCAAGGCTGCTTCATCGATTGAGAACTCACCTTTCTCAACTTCAGCAAGTCCCATCCTGTAAACGGAGTCGTAAAAAAACAAATTAGGTATTTCCTTTCCAATATCATTAGGCTTCTCTGCAATAATAAATTTAGTTTCTTTTAATACCTCTGAGTTTGTCTCCATTATCTTCCTGTATGACCTGTAATTCGAGAGAAGGAAGAATTTAGGAGCGCATTGATTGATTATGTAGGTCAGCTGTTCATTGGTAATGCTCTTATAAAGAGGAATATCAACAACCCCCAATGCCAGACATGCCAGATCACAGATTATCCACTCAGGTGAGTTAGCATGAATGATAGCAAGCCTGTCTCCTTTTGAAGCGCCGATTTTTTTAAGACCTGCCGCAAAAGCAGAAACACGAAGCAGGAATTCATTATAGCTGATAGAATGATATTTATTAACATGTTCATAAAGAAGCGCCGATTGCACTGCATGTTTTTTGGCAATGTTTATAAACCGTTTTATTGGAATGTCATTTAGAATCTGTGAATCGTTAATGTTTTTTTCCATATTATATACAGGGAAAGTTAATTATCAGAATTGGCAGGTAATATAGATGATAAGAAGGTTTCTGAAAAGAAGTTTTTTAAAATTGCTCGATATTGTTGACAAAACTTGGATATGACAAGTAAAATAACTATTATGGATTTTCCAAAAACAGAATCGCATGACCGCAGAAGATATCCGCGTATTAAATCAATCAACCTGTTGTACTATAATTTCTTTGACCAGAAGGAATTTGACAAACGTCAGGGAATAGCAAAGACGGTAGATATAAGTGAATGCGGAATGCTTATTGAATGCGGTTATCCATTCCCTCTTCACTCGATTTTGGAAATCTCTGTAGCCCTTGGAGAAAAGCTTATCTCAGTCAAAGGGGAAGTTGTAAGGGCTATGATTACTGAAGAAAAAACATACCTCCTCGGACTTGAGCTCACACCGCTCTCAGAGGCGGATAAAGAGGAAATGATAAAGTATATCAAGGGAAATCTTTAAAATCCTTCAGTTCTACAGAATTGACAGGCTTTTTCTAAAATAAACCCAAATAAAATAAAAAAGAGCCGGTATTTTTTTATACCGGCTCTCTTGTTTATATATTCTTGTTACTTTAAATCAGACCTCTTAATCGCAGTAGTTTGGATCAAGCGGATCAAGACTGTCAATCCAAGCGCCTATTCTTGCCACAGCGTCAGCTGGTACTCTGGCACCTGACGGAGGCATATCGCCGCTTGCAATCTCCTGATAGAGAAGGCTTGCCGCAGCGTCGCCGGGGACTATGTTTGGACCGTTAGGACCGGGTGTCGCTGTTGTTGCACAACTAGTAAGAGTCACACCGCCAAATGAGCCGTGACAGCCAACACAGTAGTGGTCAAAAACCGGCTGTACATCGCAGTTATAGGTCAAAGTTGAGCTCGCAGGATCAACTGTTATTGTCACAGATGCCTGAGCTGAACCGCCTGCATTGTCCGTTACGCGGAGCGTTGCAATGTAAGTCCCGTCACATGAATAGGTATGTGTCGGGTTTGCTATGTTGCTGGTCTTGCCGTCGCCGAACTGCCAGTAGTAAGCATCTATTGTCCCGTCTGTGTCGCTCGCTGTTGATGTAAATGCAACTGCTAACGGCTCTAAACCTGATGTTGGCGTGGCAGTAACTGAAACTGTTGGAATCTGGTTAGGTGTCAGTATTTTCTGAATGCTCCCTCTCAATACGTTCAGAACACCACCGACATATTTCTGCTGTGTACAATCAACAATCAGATCATCTGTTTGCACTTTGCCTGAGCAACCATCCATCCTTGAAAGGAGTTTGTTAGCCTGGTCGAGGGCTTTGTTATAATCAACAGGAGTAGTTTTGGCAACCCATTTAGGTCCGTGGCAGGTGTAACAAGAAGGTCCGATATCACCCCTCAGATTCTCTCCGTGGCAACCTGCACAGTTTACTTCAGGATACCTAAAGCCCGGCCTGTGATATACGCCATTATTGTTTACAACATGCTTTGTGTCATAACCACCTGGGTTTTCTCCTATATCTTTACCATCATACTCACTTTTATTTTGAGCCCAGAGGTCCATATCTTCAAAACTTACGCCAAGGTATTTCCCTACATCTTTTACGTTTGTAAGAAGAGCACCGCGGCTTCCAGTACCTGATTTCAACGCTGAATCTGGAAGGTCATTGATTACATTAATTAGTCCTCTAATCTGGCTAATTAACCCGGGGGTGTAAATTTCAGTTGTATCCAGAACAGCTGATGGGAGTGTTCCTACTTTCGTGAATCCGCCGCTTACAAATATCCGTCCGTCATCAAACTGGATTCCGCTGAACTCGTCCCTGCCGTCCCTCATAAGACCGGAAAGAAGCCATATCCCTGTTTTGGGGTCATAGACTTCCGAGCTTGTCTGGAACATAGTTGGCCATCTTCTTTGCAGGTCTGTTGATACGCCGCCTGATATAAGGACATTGCCGTCAAGGAGAAGCTGTCCGCCAACATCTACTCTCTTTTTGTACATCGAACCTGTTGCAGAGAAAGTCCTTGTTGCAGGATCATAGATTTCGCACTCAGGACTAATGTTTCCCCTTTCCGTGTTATGTTGATCATTATAGTAGCTTCCCGGAATCAGTACCCTGCCATCCCTCATTTTAACGCCAACCTGTGCAAGATGTGGGAATAATGAAGGACCAACTGCTGTGAAACTGTTGTCTGCAGGATTGAATATCTCTGCCAGAGTTGTGGGCCATACAGTGCTGATACCGACTGTTCCGCCGGTAATTAAAACTGTTCCATCATTAAGAAGAGTTGCGCTATGGGCATTTCTCGGTGTTGTCATGTTGCCGACAACTGAGAATGTCCCTGTTGCAGGGTCATAAATTTCCGCAATTGACAACGGCAGTGTTACCGTTGAACTTGCACGGTCGCCGCCGCCTGCTACAAGCACCCTGCCGTCATTAAGGAGAGTTATTGTCGGGCTTCTGCGGGCAACGCTGATTGAACCTGTAAAGGTCCACGTGTTTGTTGCCGGGTCATAAAGCTCTGCACTTTTAAGAACATGAGAACCCACAGTCGTACCTGTTACCGCATCCCTTCCGCCTACTACGAGGACCTTGCCGTTATTCAATGTAACCTGGGCATGGGACCATCTCTTTATGTTCATAGGAGCCGCAGGCGTAATCGTGTTTGTTGCCGGGTCATAGATATCAACCGTTGCAGTAAAATCATAAAGCTTCCAGGCGCCGCCAGTGAGTAAAATTCTTCCATCCTGAAGCTTTGCAGTCCTGTGTATGAAACGACCCATACTCATGTTCGGACCTACTGTGAAATCGCCGCGGTCACAGGTTCCCGGCGCTTCTCTCACTATGTAAGTCGTATTTCCAATAAAATCATGACATCCAACACAGCCGTCAGGAGCACGACATACTGCGTTGCTTGTGTCACTGCTTAAAAGAAAAGCAGCAGATATCAAGGCAACGCCGAAACAAAAATAGATCATAATACTTTTAATCTTAATCCCCTTTATCATTTGTATCCCTTTCTCCTTAATGTGGAGTTAAAGTTACATTTTCGAAAAACTACGGTCAGTCAGTTTAAATTGAACCAACACTAGAAATCACGATGTTTCTGGAAAAGTCAGTTTTACTGTTTCTCACCCCCTTTCCAATAGCTCGTTGATATGAAAAAAGATATGCAACTTAAAAGTCTCTCAGAATTCTATGCTCTGCCTTCCATTAGAATCCAGACCAGTACCCATATATAGATGCTATAAACAAAGCACTTATTCAACCAGCGGATTGCTCTTCTCTTGCTCTAAATTGCTATAATGCAATAATGAGCAAAATCGCAAAACCAGCTTCAATACGCAAAACTATCACTGTGTTAAGTAGAGCCATGTCATAACTTGCAGAATATGCTCTTTAGGATCAGTCTTTATGGGCAGATTGATAAAAGGATTTGCTCTATGTTCTCGCAGAACAATGCTACAGCCAGTATTTTAAACGCTATGCGCCTAAAGTTCCCGGGAGAAACATTCAGATGGTCTTTGAAAAGACTTGTAAAATGAGACAATGAGTGAAACCCTACCTCAAAGGCAACTTCTGCGATTGAAAACTTTTTATCTTTTAACAGCTCTTTGGCTTTCTCTATCCTTACATTGTTTAGATAGTCCTTAAAACAAATCCCTTCACTCTTCTTAAAGATTCGGCAGAAATGAAATTTGCTTATGCAGGCAATACCTGCAATATCAGCCAATGCAAGAGGATCGCTGTAATTGTCTTCAATATAAGCTTTTGCCCGCTCTATTCTATTATCATCATTTAGATTTAGGTTATCTGTATTGTCTGTGTTATTATTATTTATTGATATCTCTTTAAGATGGCGCAGAGAAGAATAGTTATATCTCCTCTCTCTGTTTTTGGGAGTGTTACAGAAAAGAGCGCTGATTTTGTTGATAGCCCTTTCAAGGGCTATGGATTTTTCAAAAGGCTGCTCTAAAACATCTCTTACCCCATGTCTGAAAAGATTTAACAATGTTTCCTTGGGGATTTCTTCACATAGTGTAACAATTACTGTCTGAGGAATAATGCTTTTAATCTTTTTAATACATTCAACACAATGGTCAGATATAACGCGCTTTTGAAAAACTATCATAGACAGATTGCTTACAGAAAGAGCGCCTTCAAGACAGAGACCGCTTTCCTCAACAAAAAATTCATGCTGGTCATTCAAGGCATTTATCTGGGGATAAAATCTCTTAAGCTCATCTCCCACAAAGATAACCCGCAGTTTTCTGTTGCTTTTCATCCCCTCACCTCTTTTCTCTGTAGAAAGGACATGACTAGTACAGCGCAAAACACGCATTATTTTTAAGCAATAGAGTAAGAGCAGGAATATGATCTAATAAAACATCATGAATATGGATTCAACGAACGCTCATTTAGGATATAAGCAAAGAATGTGCCATTCGAAATGATTTAAATAAAAAGCAATGTTTCAATAAGTTATAAACCTGCAAGAATAGAAAAAGATAAAAAGTGTCAGCTTTTCAGAACACTTTTTTGATGATTCACTTAACCATTTGATTTGTAAAGAAAATTTTTGTTCAAATTCCCGACAGTTTTTAACTGTTCAGGATTGATCAGTTTTAAACTTATTCACCAAAATATATATTTTTAATCTCATATTCAAAAATGCCCCCCGGAGCATTGACTTTTACAACTTCTCCTATTTCCCGTTTAAGTAATGCTCTGGCTATTGGGGAATTAATGGATATTAGTCCTCTCTCAATGTCGGTTTCATATTCACCTACAAGTGTATAAACACGTTTCTCTCCGCTATCAACATTTATGAGATCCACAGTCGCACCAAATATAACAGACTCCGAATCGAGCCCTTTCGTATCTATTATCTGAGAACTGCTTAATGCTCCTCGAAGTTCATTTATTCTTCCTTCGATAAAAGACTGTTTTTCTTTTGCCGAATGGTATTCCGCATTTTCTTTTATATCTCCATGAGCTCTTGCTTCAACGATATCCTGAACAATCTTCGGACGATCAACTTTTTCCAGCAGTTCAAGCCTTTTTTGAAGTTCCTCGTACCCTTTTTTTGTTATAGGTTTCCTCATTCATTGTCTCCTGACATTCAGTTAAGTTTTAAACCGTGCATCTTAAATATTCTTCAATTATTTTGTTGGCATCTCCGGATGCCTTAATAAATCCATTCTCTATCCACAAAGCGCTTGTAGAAAATTTTGTGACCATGGACATATCATGGCTTACGATTACTATTGTTTTTCCCATCGATATGAATTCACTTATCTTGATCTTGCATTTCTCGCGGAACGCAGCATCACCCACTGCAAGAACTTCATCAATAATGAGTATATCCGCGTCAACATGGGCAGCTATGGAAAATCCAAGCCTTGCGCGCATCCCGGATGAATAGTTTTTTACCTGCAAATCCAGGAATTTCTGAAGCTCTGCGAATTCTACAATACTGTCAAATCGCTCCCTGATTGTTGAAAGCTTGAGCCCAAGAATTGCACCGTTAAGAAATATGTTCTCCCTGCCGGTAAGCTCCGACCTGAATCCTGCACCAAGTTCTAAAAGCGCTGATATGACACCTTCAGTTCTTATGCTCCCCTCATCAGGGATAAGAGTTCCTGCAATCATCTTAAGCAGAGTACTTTTACCTGCACCATTCTTCCCAATGATGGAAATTATCTCTCCCTTTTTAATAGTAAGGTTTACATCGCGAAGGGCCCAGAAATCTTCTTTTTTATCATTTGACCTCAGCATATTGAGAACTAAGGTTCGTACAGTACCTGATCTTTGTTTTATCTTGTGGTTTAGAGTGAACTTAATCCCCAATCCCTTTGCTTCTACAGCAATATTATTGTTCATAGCGTTACGCTCATATAAATTTAAGCATTATTCTTTCATTTCTTAAGAAGAAAGCCATGCCGCTGAAATATATCAGGAGGGTCACAACTCCGGTAAAAATCATATATTGCATTTCAGGAGGTGGTGTACCGAGAAATACCGTCCTGTAAAGACTCACAAAGACGGCCATTGGATTGAGCATATAATAATGGTATATTTTTGCAGGTACTTTAGAGTATGGATAAATAACCGGGGTGAGATAAAACCATAACCTCATAATAACACCTTGCAACCTCTGCACATCAGTAAATAGAACGTTTAGATGCGAAATAAATAAACATACACCGTAAATAAAAAGAAACTGGAAAAAAAGGATAAGCGGAAAAAGGAATATATTTGCCGTAAATGAAACTTGATAGTACATGATGAAAAGAAGGAGAAAGATAAGACTTAGCAAAAGTTCAATCATTCTCGCAATCACATCTGCAAGAGGGAATAGTTCCCGCGGCATTTTTACTTTTCTTATGAGATTAAAATTCCTCGTCAGCGAAGTAACTCCTGTAGTTGTGGATATTTGAAGGAAATTCCATGAAAGTATCCCTGTAAGAAGAAAAACCGAATAATTCTCAACTTTAAATTTCACGATCACAGAGAACACAAACAAATAAATCAACATGCTCAAAAGAGGCTCAAGCAGTGACCAGAAATAACCAAGAACTGACCCCAGATACTTTTCCTTGAGGTTTGCAGTAACTATGATCCTCAGAAGGTCATTATATTTGATGAGCATCTTTATTCTTGAAAACACATTCATATTTTAATTAAATCTCCGCCAGATTAGTTAGCATAAGGGAAATTTATAACAGCAAATATCCGCTTAGTCAAAAAGGATTTGAACACTGCAATTGAAACAGGCAAGACATTACTGAACATATCCAAGCGATTTGAGCACCTTTGCCTTTTCGTCTGAAACTTTTTTGCCGGGTTTTACTTGTGCAGGTTTATATTTATTTTTCCATTCCTCAAGTTTGCCGGTAAGATTCGCTACAACATCAGAATGTTTATCAGCTACATTGTTCACTTCGTACCTGTCAGTCTTTGCATCAAAAAGTTCAATACCGCGTATTTCATTTATTAAAAGCCTCCAATCTTTTGTCGTAACTGAATATTCAGGAACTTTTAAAAACTGGACTTTCTGTTTTTCGTCAAAGTCACGTCTCTGGCCAAAAAGCGCTTCCTTTGGCAAATACTGTTCTCCACGAAGAAGAGGAGCAAAGCTTTTTCCATCACATTTGAATTCGCCGCGCCCGCCAAACAAATCAGTAATAGTTGGAGCAATATCAACACTTTCAACAAGCTCATCGACAACTCTTCCCCCCTTAAGCATACCATCCCATTTTATGATAAGAGGGATATACATATTCCCTGAATTCAGAGTTTCACCATGGTCATAAACATAATTGAATTTATCCAGCAGTTCATTAAGGGCCTCTCCATGGTCAGCAGTAATTATTATTAATGGCGCTCCGGATTCTTGCGGGATTTTCTTTTCAATATACCTTACAAGCCTGCTGACATATAAATCAGTATAGTTTATTTCCCCGTCGTAGAGAGAGCTCATATAATCAGTTCGCTCAATCGAGAATTTTTTCTTGTCGTTTATGAAGCCGTGGTCTTTATTTTTTTTAATATAACCCTTAAAACCGGAATTGAATTTTGAATTGTATTTCTTTGGAGGAACATATGGCCAGTGAGGATCCCAGAAATGAACCCACATAAAAAAATCCTTGTCATAATTTCTGTCTATCCATACCTTTGCACGGTTGTAAGCATTGTGTGCGTTAAATTCCTCATGCTTCATTTTGGTTTTATCCTTCATGCTGTTGAAAGGATAGTTTTCATAATCAAATGCAGGCCAGCCGAGAGCCTCCGGATAAAGCAATACCCTGCTCGTAATCGCCGCAGTTGCAACTCCGTTCTTTCTAAACCAATCCTGCAGGTAACTAAGAGAAGGGTTTGAAACATCCATCCCATTTTTCAAAAGACCGTGCGTCCTCGGATATGCCCCTGTCATAATGGATGTATGGGCTGGATCGGTTGTAGGCATATCTGTATAAGCCTTAGCAAATATTATACCCTCACTTGCTATTTTTTTAAGTTCCGGAGTTGTTTCTTTATTGTAATTATATCCGGGGATGCTTAGATGATCACCTCTTGTTGTATCCATTGTAATAAGAATAATGCGTTTGTGAGGTTTCTTTGCCTCTTCTTCTAAATGAATTCTGCCAACATAAGAAGCAGCAATATATGCACAGGGAATCAATACAATTGCGAGCACTGCTAAAATAACTTTTAGCTTATTATGGCTAAAAATAAATTTAGCCAGAAAAAACATCATTGCGAAGGAAAAAATTATATATATGGCTATAGCGGCAAAAGACAGCGGGCCATAGGGTTCAAGACTGATTAGTGAAAATTTAGGTAATGCAGAAACAAAGGCAAAAGTTAAAAAAGAAAGATGAAATACAATATTTATTTCTTTCCCATTTTTAATTTTAAACGCCAGGAGCCACGACAGAACCGCTCCTACTATAAAAAACGATATAGAATAACAGAGAAAAAGAAAAAGGATCCTTGTTATTATTATATCCCAGTCAGGTGTGATAGCTGTGAAATGGACCATCTGGAAGATTTGCGGGTCATAGAGAGCGTCATAGACTCCCAACATAATCCCGCCGATAAGGAAAAGAAGTCCTCCTGTAAAAATATTGATATATATGTTATTTAATCCAGCAACGAATGGCTCGCATGTCTTTCTTATTACATTGTAAAGCCATAAACCATTACCTGAGATCAATTGTCTAATCAGTAAAACAACTGCAACTACCCTGATTATGTTTGCGTAAGATAAACTAATCTTAATTCCCAATAGCTTTAAATTGTCACCATTACTGAAAATACTATAGATTAGGGCAATAATTAAAACAGCACTAACGATGTTTAAAATTCTACCTACAACTTTTTTGACATTCATTCTCTTAATTACCTTTTGTTAAATTGCGCAGAATATTTTTTCCATTGAACTCTTTGATTATATTCAATTCTAATTTTCTTATACAACCCAACTAAGATTACTATTAAAATAAAACTGCTTTTGACTCAACCGCAGATTGTTGGTATAAGAAATGATTACAGTTTTTCTACTGGTATTCGCAGCACAAACTGATGCCATACCATTAACTTTAAAATAAGGTTTTCATAAAATGAAGCGGAATGTCAAATTGTTATTTATATTTTTTCCCATACTGTTCTCCATAGTTCAATGTTCTCCCCCAAAAACCAATGAGCTAAACGTTATAATAATATCAATTGATGCTCTCAGGAGTGATCATATATCAGGGTATGGATATAGCCGTCAAACTACCCCTAACATAGACGCTTTTCTCAAAAAATCAACAATATTCACTGAAGCTGTTACTACTTATCCCAAAACAGCAGCAAGCATGGCGTCAATGCTGACAGGTCTTTATCCTTATCATCATGGTGTAAGAAAGAATGCCGGCGACAAGCTGAGTAAAAGCATTAATACTCTTCCTCAATTATTAAAAGATTATGGATACACAACAGCCGCATTTGTAAGCAATGTTGTCCTCAGGGCGAAGTTGTGCGGATATAATAAAGGGTTTGATCTTTATGATGACACTTTAACTTCCAAGGAACTGAACAGAGATTTTTTTGAAAGAAAGGCTGATGATATGTTTGCAACCACATCATCCTGGCTTAAAAAAAACAAAGACAAGAAATTTTTCCTCTGGGCACATTTTATAGATCCCCATGGCCCCTATACTCCACCAGCGCCATATGACACGCTCTTTAAAGCTTCTGATAAAAAGCCGGTTGATATGAATCTTATACCTGCATATCAGAGAATTGGGAATAACAACGATGCAAATAGTTATATTGATCTTTACGATGGTGAAATAGCATATATGGACTATAACGTGGGACAGTTGTTGAAAACTATTGATGACCTTGGGTTGAAGAACAAGACTATCATAATATTCACTGCAGACCATGGAGAAAGCCTCGGCGAGCATAATGATTACTTCGAACATGGCAGGCGTGTTTATGAATCATGTGTCAGAATTCCATTGGCTATCAATCTCCAGGCAATTATTCCTGAAGGAAGGAAAATTGATAGCGAGGTGCAGATTATTGATATCTTCCCAACCATCCTTGATATGCTTAATATCAGAAAAGCTGATGACATTGACGGGAAAAGTCTGCTGCCGGTTATTAGAGAAAAGAATCCGGTTAGAGAATATGCTTTTCTGGAATCATTTAACCAGTACAAGCCGCCTACTGTTCCAAAAAACATCGCGTTTTATAAAGCCATCAGGACACCAGATTGGAAATTTACTGTCTCGATAGACAAGTCAGGTAAAATTGTAAACGAAGAATTATTTAATCTGAAAAATGACCCTGATGAAACTAAGAATATTGCTGAAAAAAACAATAATGAAAAAACTACGATGAGAAAAGAATATGACAAAATGATTGATTCACAGAAAAAAAATCTGTTAGAAAGAATGCTTCTTTTATTTGGTTTTGGAAAAGAAAAGAAAGAAACTGTTAAATCCATAGAGAAGAACGATATAAAAGCTCTGAAGAGCCTTGGGTATGTTCAATAATGACAAGCAACACTAAGCAAAAATATACATATAAAGATATTAAAGCGACATATAAAACCGCAGATGCTGTGTGGACCGTCTTTGCAGTGGATCCTTTGGTAACTCCAATAATATATCTTGTTTCCAATTTTACAAAGCTTTCTCCAACTTTTTTCACATTCCTGGGTTTGTTTCTTTCAGCAATATCATCATCCTGCTTTATACAGGGAACAAAACCATATCTTATTGCAGGCGCTATTTTATTTGAACTCGCATTCTGGAGCGACTGCATAGATGGAAAATTAGCAAGACTAACCGGGAATTCCTCAGCAGGAGGAGCATTTTTCGAACTTCTTTTTGACCAGTTCCGGCTGCTGTTGATTGTTTTAGGAATCGCATATGGACAGTTCAGGATTACAGGGGATTATGTTATAATAATAATGAGCCTTGTATATATCATATTTCATTTCTTCTGGATGTCTTTATGGTATATTTATACAAAAGCAAACAAGATACGGCTGCTAAAATATAACCCCAGTTATACTGAAGATCCCACATTGTCTTTCAAAAAGAAGCTTATAATGAAAAATATCAAGCCAAAAGGATTAAGAAATATTATTGGCTTCTATGCTCTGAAGCACAGAGTCCTCTCAAGATATAGCTCTGTAGAGATAGACACTATTGTATTTATATTCGCACCTATATTCCTTGAACCAAAAACAGGATTTATCATTGGCATAATTTTATGGACTGCTTTAACTATTTTCAAAGTACTGGATTTCAGCTTAACCATAAACAAACCGCCTAAGTTCATGGATGAATCTGAAACCTGAAACAAACATAAAATCTTTTAATATAATGAATAAAAAAATCTTGGTAAGCGTCATTGTCTGCACATATAACCGCGCACAGCTTTTCAAAAACTTCCTTGAATCTTTTTTCTCTCAGGAAGGGGATTTCCCTGACTGCGAACTTATTATAGTTGATAACAATTCAAGAGATGAGACCAAAAAAGTCTGTGAGGAATACGAGACGAACAAGAAGATAAATGTGAAATACCTGTTTGAAACAAAGCAGGGTCTCTCCTATGCAAGGAACCTGGCGGTACAAAATGCCTCAGGTGATGTATTGGCTTTTATAGATGATGATGTATCGGTTGACAGTAAGTGGCTTAATATGGTGAAAAAACTTTCGGATTCCTACATGCAATATGCTGCTTTCGGAGGCAAAATAGTTCCTCTATGGGAAAATATGAAACCAAAATGGGTCAGCTTTGAAGGGAAATATCCGGTAATCCAGAGTGTCTTTCCTTCCCATGATTACGGAGATGAGATATGTGAATACCCTATAAAAACCCAGAAAAATCCAATAGGTGCCAATATGATATTCAGGAAGTTTGTATTTGAAAAATACGGATATTTCAGAGAAGATCTTGGCGTTTACGGCACTCAGAATAAAAGTTGCGGATTATGTGAAGATACTGAATTTGTATGGAGGATCTTGGGTAAAGGAGAAAAAGCCCTTTATTATCCTCCTGCAGTTATTTATCACTATGTACCTTCAGAGCGCTCATCCAAAACATATATAAAGAACTGGTATTACCGTTTGGGTGGTTCATTAACGCGGATAAAGCACAACTACTATGACAAGGAAAACTATGTAAGGCTTTGGGGAACGCCGCTTTGGGCTTTTAGAAAACTTGTTAAGCCGGCTTTTTTACTTATATTTTCCGGAAACTCTGAAAAAAGATTTTTCTACAAGCTATATTTCTATAGAATGCTTGGGAGTATATCAGAGTTTTCTTACCATTTCATGAATAAAGAAAAAAGAACATAAAGCATAATCTGAAAAAAGTAAAAACGCATTATAACCTCTCGCAGATATTCTGCTTAATCTTAAATCTAAGGTTCCGTCGGCAAAACTGCATTTATAATGACTTGCAACTTTGCAGACCTCACTCCTTTCTTCGTACTCTTAAAAACTATCTCCCCTATGTTTTGTCCTGGTTGAAGTGTCCCCGTATCGATGATAGAAAGAGTCACATTGGATGATGGTGTCGTATCGCTGATAGGATCAATGTTTATCCATGAAGGAATCTTTGAAACCTGCCATCCTATTCCATCTCCTGAACTAGACAGTACAGAAAACTGACGGTTATAATTTAAATCCTGACCGATTGTAACAGTTCCAAGATTAACGAGAGGTTCTATTCCAGAAAGTATTAGTTTATCAATTACCTTAACCGTTGAAACACCTTCCCTGGTTTTATCAAACTCACTTCTCGCAACGATAGTAATATCACCTTTAGGTTTTGAAGAAGGAGCTGTATAAGTTACTTTTTTCCCAGACGATGGTTTTATCTTACCTGCTTTATCACCATCTGGTTCTTCTCCATTTAAAAGGAGATGCCACGTAACATCAGAGCTAGCACTTCCTTTCTTAGTAACTGAAGCCGTTAATGTCTGTTTCTTATTAAACAAGATGTTAAAACTAGATGGCTTAACAGACACATTAAGCACAGCCGGAAAATTATATACTGTCACCTTCTTTGAAGCAGTCTTAGAGTTGTTAGCAACACTTGTAGCCTTGATCTTAACATCAATTGCTTGTACTTCAACAGTAGAAGTAACACCAAGCTCTTCAGCTATAACTTTTGTGTAAGTAATTGCTGACGGAGCTGTATACAGTCCTGTTTCATCTATAGTTCCATTATCTATGCCATCAATGCCGCTTATTGACCATGTAACGTCTTTGGAAGTTTTTCCTGTTCTCTTTACAACAGCGTTAAATTGCAAAGTATTCCCAATTTGAACGCTTGAAGGTCCTGCTTTAATAGAAACTGATTTAACCTTTGATTCTGCATTATAAACAAAAAGAGAATTTACACATAAGAGCAAACCCAAAGTAAAAATAATCTTCCATGATTTATTCATTTATTTTACTCCCTATACCATGTGACATACCTGTAACCAGCTCTGAGATGCTGGTAAGTAGCTTTATCAGGTACGATTTTTATAAGTTTGTAATTAAAACTCTTGGGCAATTCCGTAATACCTAACTGCTTTAAAACATTTTCCGGTTTTATAACTCTTAAACCCTCTTCGAATACAGAAGGGTTTGAATCTCTGGTGCAAACTTCCGCAGTACCCCATACCTGAAGTCCTCTTGCACTAAAAAAATCTTCAAGAGGTTTATAAACTGAAGCAATGGAATATGAAACCTTTGGATTATCCTTCAGATTTGCAAATTTCCCGCCTCCCTCAGAGATTATATAAACATTCATCCCTTCGCTATGATATTCAAGAGGCGTCGAACGTGGAATATTATCCTTGCAGGTTGCAAGATGAAGTACATTATTTGCTGCAAGATAATGTTTAATTACCTTTTCTACCTCTTCAGCCGTAGGATTTTTAAGTTCAATTCCGCTTTTTTGAAATGCCGCAATTTCAAATTCAGTAGCTTTTGCAACAGTAACACGGGCCATAAACTACTCCTCCTATGATATTAAAGAGCTACTTCTTTTAGATTATAGCCAAAACAACTTTTTTCTCAATAGCAAATGAAAGAAAATTTACCATCTAAATATATTATTTTTGAAATATCAGAAATTTAGAAATAAGGAAGGGGCTTAAAGCTGCGAAGTTCCTTTAAGCCCCTTGAGTCACTCTCTAATGAGAGAGAATAGCCATTGTTATGTAAAGCCGTATTACTGTTTTTGTATTACAAGGCGGTATATATCGCCATTATGAGGTTCCAATGTTAAAACCTTATGCCCTTCTTCCTGAACGCTCCGTGGTACATTCTTTACCGGCTCACCTTCTTTGAGGAAGACTTCTAACACATCGCCTTCGCTAAGGCTTTCCAGTTTGAGCTTCGTTTTCACAAAAGTAATCGGACATGTATCTTTTGTAATATCTATTGTGTCTGTTATTAACAAGTCCTTTTTACCTTTCCTTTTTGGATTCATCCAGTAGCTTATTATTTATACCGAGGTATTGACTCTGTCAACCATAAATTTATTTTATTTTATTATACTTTATATATCAAAGAGTTAAACTACATTACTTCGTGTCTTTAAGTATTGCCGCTAGCTAATGAAATGCATATATGACACTAACTCCTTGAGTTCACGATTCATTTCTTATGCCGCAAAACTGGACATAGTCAACTAAGGCTTTGATAGTTGGTTTTTCTCCGCACAAAGGACAATCCGGATCTTTTCTTATCCTGACCTCACGAAACTCCATTGTAAGTGCGTCATACATTAAAAGTCTGCCTATAAGAGGTGAACCAATATCAAGCAAAACTTTTATTGTTTCAATAGCTTGAATAACACCAATTATCCCTGGTAACACTCCAAGCACTCCTGCTTCCTGACAACTTGGAACAGCACCTGGAGGAGGAGGCTCAGGATAAAGACATCTGTAGCATGGTCCGGCATCAGGCTTAAAAACTGTAGCCTGACCTTCAAAACGGAATATACTCCCATGAATATTTGTCTTTCGTGTAAGATAGCAGGCATCATTTATAAGATATCTCGTAGGGAAATTATCAGTCCCATCGAGAACAATATCATAATCTTTTATTATTCCCATTATATTAGATGAGTCCAGGCGCTCTTTGTAAGTTATCACATTTACATCATCATTTAACCCTAAAACAGTTTCCTTAGCGGATTCTACCTTAAGTTTACCAAGGTCATGGGTAGAATGAATAATCTGTCTCTGAAGGTTACTTAACTCCACTATGTCAGCATCTATAATACCTATTGTTCCAATGCCGGCTGCTGCAAGATAGTATATGGAAGGCGAACCAAGACCTCCGGCACCTACAACGAGAACTTTCGATTCAAGAAGTTTTTTTTGCCCTTTACCGCCAACTTCCGGCAATATTATATGCCTGCTGTAACGTTCAATCTGTTTTTCTGAAAAACCTGCCATAGATAACCCGGTTATTAGAGTTTGTTATAACTTAAGGAAACGGCTACAAACCACAATCTTTTATTTTTGTCAAGAGTGAGGCACTAAAACATATAACCTTATAGTAATCAATAATTCTCACTATGAATCTCAAAATAAGCCTTCGGATGTGAACATGCCGGGCATTTATCAGGTGCACTTGCAGAAGATTGAACGTAACCGCAGTTTCTGCATTTCCATGAGGTTTCGGTATTCTTTCTAAAAACCATGTCAGAGGCAATATTCTCTAGAAGTTTATTATAGCGTTTCTCGTGTTCTATCTCAACCCTTGCTATCATCAAGAATGCCTTTTTAACCTCCTGAAACCCTTCCTCGCCGGCAACTCTCGCAAACTCAGGGTAAAGCGTAGACCACTCCATCTTCTCTCCTTCGGCAGCAGCTTTCAGATTTGCCAGTGTATTTCCAAGTGAAACAGGATAAGAAGCATTTACAACAGCCTCCCCTTCTTCAAGTAGTCTAAAGAAAACCTTAGCATGTTCCTTCTCATTATCAGCTGTTTCCAAAAATATTGCTGATATCTGCTCATATCCTTCTTTCTTTGCAAGACTCGCATAATAAGTATAACGGTTTCGCGCCTGCGATTCTCCGGCAAACGCTGCAATCAGATTTTTTTCAGTCAATGACCCCTTAATTCCCATTTCTCAAATCCTCCTACGCATTTTCTATTAACAGTAAGTAATTAACCCGTATACAGTGGCCATTAAATTAATAGCGTTACTGAAGATAAACTGTCAAATCTTATTTTAGATGTTATTTGAAAAAATATACCAGAATATTTTCGTCATATCATATCTTCTGTCACTGTTTAAAATTTTCAAAGCCGATGGTGTTGAATTATTCAACTATCACTATATACAAATTCAACAGCAACTAACAATTTGAAATATCAAGTCATTAACGTACTTATTAAATTGTTGCTAAAATCATATGTAGAATTACTCAACACTTCTTCCTATTGAAAAAATCCATTCTCAGCAACACGACAATTCGTTTAATTTCTTAACACTTTGAATATCCATGGAAAAAAATGCTTTTGTATTCAACTTCTTTTCAGCAAACAGATTAGGCATGTTATTTGCACTATGTAAAAGCAGAAGCAGAAACAAATAACAACTTAAAATGGAGAGAAAGGAGGGGATTACAATGGTAGTATTACTCGTAGTAGCAACCATCATTATGTTTGTGCTGGTCGATCTTGCAATTCAGTCATATGAAGCAAAAAAACAGGGAAAACTTGTTTATGCAGGTGAGAAAAAAGCATTTGTCTCTGAAGAAATTCAACTGACAGGGTCAACAAGGGGAATAAGGGGATTCAGCGAGAACAGTTACAGAATCCCGATGGGAGTTTTTTTCCACAAGGGACATACATGGGCAAATATTCTTATTTCCGGATACGTTAAGGTTGGAATAGATGACTTTGCTCAGCGCAGTTTAGGGAGAATTAATGAAGTCGATCTTCCGCCTATTGGAAGAGAAGTAAAACAGGGTGAAAAGGTCTTTTCAATCAAACAGGGAAACAGAAAAGCGGTTTTTCAGTCACCTATAGACGGAGTTGTATGCAGTGTTAACCATATGTTGCTGGATCAGCCGGATGCAATTAAAAAGGATCCTTATACTTACGGTTGGCTCTGTGCCATAAAACCCAGCAACCTGAGTGAAAATATCAGGAGCATGAAAGTAGCTAAGGAAGCAGCTCTCTGGCTAAAGGGCGAAGTTCAGAGATTCAAAGAAACAATGATGGCAAGAAGCTTAGGACTTTGTCCTGACTTTGCTACGATTCAGGATGGCGGAGAGATTATTGACGGGCTTCTTGAATATCTCGATGACGAAAGCTGGGCTATTTTCGAGAAAAACTTTTTAAAGAGCTGAGCAGAATGAAAGACAGTGTTAATTGATGACCGGGCTTTTAGGAAACTGAGGAATATGCTGATAGGTGAAAGGAGGTGGCAAGATGAAGTCACTGTTGATTGACACCACAAAGTGTGTAGGATGCCTTGAGTGCGTTGGAGCATGCAAGAGGGCAAATAATCTCCCCGAAGGAGACACTGAAGAACTTTCATGGAAGACATATACAGTTGTAAAGGAATTCAAGGGGATCTATGTAAGAAAGTTGTGTATGCATTGCAGCAATCCAAGCTGTGCATCAGTATGTCCTGTCGGAGCTTTGCATAAGACAAGCGCTGGACCTGTTGTTTATGACGAGGATAAATGTATAGGCTGCAGATACTGCATGGTGGCCTGCCCCTTTAGTGTTCCAAAATATGAGTGGAGTAATCCTCTTCCGAGAATAAGAAAATGCATATTCTGTGCAGAAAGGCTTGCTAAGGGATTGCAGACTGCATGTGCTGAAGCCTGCCAGTATGGAGCGACAACATTCGGTGACAGGGAAGCGCTTCTTGAAGAAGGAAGATCAAGGATTGAAGCAGAGCCGGATAAATATATCAATCAAATATACGGAGAAAATGAAGTAGGAGGTACTTCTACGATGTTTCTCGCCGGAGTTTCTTTCAGCGAACTCGGGTTCAGGACAGACCTGGCAAAAGATCCTATGCCCATGCTTACATGGAAAGTATTATCCATGATTCCAGATATAGTAATCATGGGAGGAGTCATTATGGGCGGGATTGCCTGGTTAACAAACAGGAAAAACGAGGTGAGCTTACATGAATTGATGGAGAAAGATAAAGAAAAATCACTGAACAAAAAGGATAGCAAGTAGCAATAAACCATCTGGAGGTTGATGACCATGAAAACAATACAATTTCCCAAGCTTACATTCTGGAGGGGTGTTATAGCTGTCATCATGCTTCTTGGCATCTACTCTACGGGATACAGGTTCATAAAAGGGCTTGGAGCTTCTACAGCTCTGAGTGACCAGTTCCCGTGGGGCCTGTGGATAGGGTTTGATGTGCTTTGCGGTGTAGGCCTGGCTGCAGGCGGATTTACAATAACGGCTGCGGTCTACATATTTAACATGAAAAAATACAAACCCATAATAAGGCCCACTGTTCTGACTGCATTTCTTGGCTACATCCTTGTATCCACAGCCCTTCTTTATGACCTGGGGAAACCATACAATATCTGGCATCCTCTGGTTATGTGGAATCCGCATTCCGTAATGTTTGAGGTAGCATGGTGCGTAATGCTTTATTCCACTGTGCTTGCTCTTGAGTTTCTCCCCATAGTTTTTGAGAAGTTCAACATGGAACGTCCATCGCGTATACTGAGGAAGATTTCCATACCGCTCGTAATTACCGGGTTTCTTCTTTCCACTCTTCACCAGTCATCGCTTGGAACATTGTTCCTCATAGTTCCGGAAAAGCTTAACGGGCTCTGGTATTCACCGATTTTGCCGCTCTTTTTCTTTGTTTCAGCAATTGCGGCAGGATTGTCCATGGTAATATTTGAATCGTTCCTGAGTAACCGTTTTTTCAGGAAGGAACTTGAAATTGACCTTCTTGAAGGAATAAGCAGGGTAATAGTGGTAGTCCTTGGCTGCTATTTCGTATTAAAGATTCTGGATATCACCCATAGAGGGGTGCTACCTCTTCTTCTCGTCCCAGGAATGGAACGCTCGCTTTTCCTTGCAGAAATATTTATAGGCGTAATCATTCCTTTTATCCTGTTTGCAATGCCAAAGGTCAGGATTAACAAAAAAGGACTGTTTATATCAGCGTTCATGGTAGTAATAGGTTTTGTCATGAACAGAATGAATGTCAGTATCACCGGTATGGCTGCATCATCAGGGGTTGATTACTTCCCTACATGGATGGAGATATCAATAACAGCTTTCATCGTAGCAATAGGGTTTGTCGTATTTGCACTTGCAGTTAAGTATCTCACGATCTTTCAACCTGCAAAAAGTGAAGAGTCCACGGAAAAGTTTGAGGAATATACGACTGAATTTTTACAGGACGAAACTGCGGGGACAATCGCGTCCTATCCAAAAGTATAAAGCTAATCTGGTCTCAGGAACCGTGAGTAATGTTTATGAAAAACATCAAGGAATATGATGATATAAAAGCTCAACATGGCGGACAGATAATTCCTGACGGCGAATTGAAGTGTATCTGGATGTCCGCGGGGCAGATAGCATACAAACTGTGCGATTATGATTACAATTGCAAGTTCTGCCCATTCAATATCGCTTTTAGTGATGCAGCCGAATACTCAACGCTTGGGGATATTATTGCAGAATCTGAGAATAAATACATCGAGGTCGATACTCTGGAACATATAAAAAACAGCAAGACTCATTATTACACAGACGACGAAAAAAAATATTTTGGAGAACTCTTCAGATTTAAGATTGTGAATGACTTCTACTACTATAAGATCCACTCCTGGGCTGACTTAAGTGACAATAAGCTAGTCATAACAGGAGTGGACAGTTTCATCTGTAAATTTCTATACCATATAAAAGATGTAATTTTGCCTCATAAAGGAAGTGTTGTTCTTCAAGGACAGCCATTCTGCTGGATATTCGACGAGTATGGAACGATTACTGCTCTTTCACCGGTCAGCGGGTTAGTACACATTGTAAATGAGAATCTCATCAATAATTTTTCTGCTATTCATAACGATCCTTACGGCTCCGGATGGATTATGAAAATAAAGCCTTTCGAAATAGAAAAAGACATAAATAATCTTTTTCCGGGCAAAGAGGCTGCGCCACTATTTGTCTCCCATGGAAAGCAGATAATAGATCATTTACTGGCCGGGCATAAAAAGCAAATAGTTAGAAACCTCAGCAGAAAGACTACTAACAACAGAGGACCTCAGCACAATAACGTATTGACTGAGGAAATATTCAAAAGTTTCCTGCACGTATTTAACAGTCTAAGGATGGAAGTTAACTGAACTGAAGTTCCATGTCAGTTGTCAGGTTTAAATGTGTGGAGCTTCACAGGCTGACATCGTGTTTTCTAACAGTTCTTTGCATGAACTGCACAATTCCATATTTTTAATATCGATATCTTCCACATAGGTGGATGACTTCATTACACACATATAGTCATCGCAGTGCAGAAGGCCGAAGTTATGAGCTATTTCATGTATCGCCTCTTTGCAGATTCTTTCATTCAACAACACATTGTTCTCAGGCAATCCGTAAAACTCATTCCTCAGCCTAAAACTTGAGATAACCGAAGCAGGTCCGTCTAATTGTGCCTCTCCGAAAACAAATGTCAGTATTGGCATAAACAGATCAAGCTCTGTTATTCCTAAAATCTTTGTCCCTGTTCCTGTTGTTCCTGCCGTTTCATCGAGTTTTGCAAGCATTACAGAAGACCTATACTGATTGCGCCTGTCGTCATAGGCATCCGAAACATCAATTTTGAGATCTGATACGATAGTGTCAATTCTGAACGTGTCATTAACAACCTCAGCAACATAATCGATATCGAGATGAACAGGAAGGTTTATAGGTACAATCTTGATAAGGGACATTTGCCTATTACTGTTCTGAAACATTCTCTCTGGTCAATTCGTATTTTTTGATTTTATTGTAAAGTGTCACCCTGTCGATTTGTAATGTTTCAGCCGCGTGAGTTATATTCCAGTCTGTACGGTTGAGTATTTTCAATATGTGGTTTTTTTCAATGTCCTCAAGCGTGTCTGTACAGAGTGCAGAAGCACCTGGAATGATTTGGAATGGTAAATCTTCACTTCTTATTAATGGGCCTTTACCTACGACCATTGCTCTTTCTACTGCATTTTCTAACTCCCTGACATTCCCCGGCCAGTTATAACGTACAAGGATATCCATTGCATCAGGCGTAATTCCGGTTATATTCTTATGCATTGATATAGCAAACTTTTTAATGAAGTGCTGGGTGAGAACAGGAATGTCGTTTATTCTTTCCCTCAATGGAGGAAGGAATATTGAAAACACGTTAAGCCTGTAATAGAGATCTTCTCTGAAAGTACCATCCTTTATTGCCTTCTCCAGATCACTATTTGTTGCTGCTATGATTCTGAAGTCCACATTTATTGTTTCGTTTCCCCCCAGTCGCGCAAACTGTTTTGTCTCTATGACCCTGAGAAGGTCTACCTGTGTCTTTAAACTGATATTCCCGATTTCATCAAAGAATATAGTCCCTCCATGTGCCAGCTCTAATTTCCCTTTTCTTCTGTATTGCGCACCTGTAAACGCCCCTTTTTCATGACCGAATAGTTCGCTCTCAAGCAGAGTATCCGGAAAAGCAGCGCAATTTATAGTAATAATAGGGAAATAACGTCTTGAGCTTTTGCTGTGGATTGCCTTAGCCACAAGCTCCTTTCCTGTACCGCTTTCCCCTCGGATCATTACAGTAGAATCAGTTTTTACAACCATATCCACAAGGCCGAATATTTTTTGCATCGCCGGACTTTCGCCGATTATTTCATCATAATTGGACAACTCCTCGATTTTTTCCCGGAGTTGTATGTTCTCAGCTATGAGCTCTTTTTGTTTTATCGCATTGCGGATTATGTGGTTCAAATCATCAGGATCTATTGGCTTTGTAACATAGTCAAATGCACCTGATTTTAAAGCCTGCACTGCCGTTTCTATTGACGCATAAGCGGTCATAAAAATAATAGTAATACTCTTGTCTATTTCGTTTATGCGCTTTTGCAATTCCATTCCATCCATACCCGGCATTTTAATGTCGAGAAGGATTATATCCCATGGGTTTTCCTGGAGTTTTTTCAGTACTTCTACGCCATTTTCAGCAGCTTCAACTCTGTAGCCGTCTTCCTTAAACCAGTTGTAAAGGGAATTTCGTACGGAAAATTCATCATCAACTATCAGTATCCCAATATTTTTAGTCATATATTTTTCAGCTCCTGTTTTTTTCAGACAACATGGTCAATTATGTCATGTTCTCCGACAGATAAATTTGTCGGAAGAACAATAGTAAAAGTTGTCTCTTCATTGATTTTTGAATAAACGTTTATATCTCCATTGTGTTTTTTAATTATTCCATAAACCACAGACAGCCCAAGTCCAACGCCTGAACCATCCTTTTTTGTTGTAAAAAAAGGCTCAAAAATATTTGGGATTATCTCTTCAGGAATTCCCACTCCCGTATCAGTTATATTTATCCTGACCTGATTTTCTTCTTTAAAAGGCAATACTTCTATTGTGATTGTACCTCCTACAGGCATCGCTTCAACAGAGTTTATCAACAAAGCTATAAATGCCTGCTGGATCTGGTTTGAATCGCATGCCAAATAGTAATCTGAATCAGGTAATTTTTTCACGACTTTTATATTTTTTATCTCTAGATGATGATTTACGAGAGCAATGCTTTTCTCTATTATGCTTTTTATATTTTCCCTGGAAAAGTTGACTGAAGAAGACTTTGCGAAAACCAGAAGATCTTTTACTATTTTACCGCAACGTTTGGACTCGCTTTCAATTATTTTCAGAAATTCGAGTATGGAGGGGTCATGTGACCCAATATTGACCTTTTCAAGCTTTCTCATAAGCAGTTTTGTATACGTTAAAATGCCGCCCAGCGGATTATTTATTTCATGTGCAACGGTAGCTGAAAGCTTCCCAAGAGACGCCATCTTCTCCATTTGGACTATATGTGACTGAGTTTTCTCAAGCTCTTCGGTTTTTTCCTTCACTCTTAATTCAAGGCTTTTTGACCAGTTTGTAATTTCGTTATAAGCCTTCTTCAGTTCCGTCATCATAAAATTAAAGGAATTGGCCAGTTCACCTATTTCATCATCAGACTTCACATCAATCCTATAATCAAAATTTCTTTTAGATATTTCCTGTGTACCTATGGTAAGTTTCTTTACGGGGTTATGGACCATTATCCAGATGAACACACCGGATGCCATTGCTACCGACAGGATAAAAAGAAGCGCAAAATATATCATCTTGGTCTGGCTTTCGCTGATATTTTTATCAACCTGTTCAAGTGACATTTTAATGTCCAGGACTCCGAGAATTTTTGTTTCCGGGGGATGGGCATGGCACGGGGCATTTGAACAGTCAGGAGCATTTTCAATCGGGTTTATAAGTCCTAACACCCTATGTCCGTTTGAAGAATTAAATATCCTGGTACGGTTTGTTGATGAAAGGGCTGCTTTAGGTATTTTCTCGCTATGACAGATGTTGCAGGCCTCTGCCTTCATATCAACAGCGCGTCCGTTCTCATCTTTATTGCCTGAAAACATTACAATCCCTTTTTTATTGTATATCCTTATCCCATCCATTCCAGAAAGACTGCTCAGTGTTGTTATTATCTGATCAACATCCTCTTTCTGATTCTTAAGCATGCTGTATCTTGTGGAATTTTTTATAAGATCACTTGATCTGTTCGCACTTGCGATTATTGCGGACATGAGATGATCGGTGTTAAGTTTAAGGTTGATGTACATGTACAAGGAAAACAATACGACAAGGAGAAGCATAAGCAGGAAGAACAGCTTGAAGCTTAAAAGTCTCGTAAATCTTGTAGAGAGCATTTTCTCTACCTTCAGCAATAGTTAGAATTTCATCATAATTACAAAATATTATAACTTATAGTTTATATGATAACACTATGAATTTCCAATGCAAGCAGTCTGTCATTTTTTTTAATGTGTAAACAATTCTATTGCCCCATCGAAAAGAGTAAGGATATAATTCCCTGACTTTTAAGAGCTGTCAAAACACTAATGACTATTCCCCTGAAAGATAACAAGGCATTTTTAATACTGGCATCAGTCACACTGGCTGTACGTCTGCTATTCTCATGGCTCGATATGTCTTTCCTGCTCAGCAGGGTTGTTGATGATGCATTCTATTATTTTAAGACTGCCCATTACATAGTAACAGAAGGCATATCAACTTTCGACGGGATAAACCTGACCAATGGCTATCATCCGCTCTGGATGTTATGCATACTCCCTGTTTTCTTCTTCACAAAGGGAAGCGCGGAACTTTCAATTCACCTTGTCATGACATTGCAGGTAATATTGCTCGGAGGAATTCTTTTTCTTTTTGGAAAAATCCTATACAGCAGGTTCGGTTCGCCTTTCCCTCTTATAGGTCTCTCTGTTCTCCTGTGGCCACGTTTCCTAAGCCAGACAGAATACGGACTAGAAGCTGGTCTTCTGATATTGTTCCTCCTTATCTCTTCATCTTATGCCCTGAATAACAGGATATTCACTTCTCAGCAGGATAATGGAAAATTTATTTGGTTTGGAATCATTCTTGCCTTAGTTTTTCTCGCAAGGCTTGATTCTGTCTTTTATCTGTTATCTGCTGCCATTTATATTCTGTCAGGCATATTTGTAAGAAGCATGGGAACCCACTCTCAATTAATTAAACCCGGTCTGTTTAAGAAAATTCTGCTCATATTCATCCCGGCTTCATTAATTCCGCTTCCTTATCTGGCATGGAACTATTTTACATTCGGACATCTTACCCCAATAAGCGGAAGCCTTAAACATTCATTTCCTGTTCCAACATTTAACCCGGATTACGTCATACAGTTCTCTGAATTTTTCATTATCGTTATAATAGCATTTGCTTTTCTGGCAGCACTTTTCTTCAATAAGAACAGTATTTCTAAGTTTATCCCTGACGAAGATTACCGCGCTGTCCTGACAGTACTCGCCCTTTATGTGGTTATCCATTTCTTTGATACGATTTTCTTCATGAAATGGGCTGTATTCAGGTGGCATTTTGCAGGATATACAGTATTTCTCATCCTTGTCCTGCCTGTGCTGACAGGCATTGCCGAAAGTTTTCTCAAGAATTCTTTTAAGATAAGCTTGCCACAGAGTGCCAAAACATCATTATTATACGTGATCGTAGTGTCAGCCTTAGTATTTCAGGTCTTCTCAATAAGAAGGTCAATCGATAACCAATTACAGTATGAATGCTATAAGGAAGCCCTGTGGATGAAGGAAAATACGGGTAAAGATGATATCTTCATGCTGGAAGATGCAGGTATAATTGCCTATTTTTCCGAGAGAAAGGTTATTAATATCGATGGTGTTATAAATAATTTCGAGTTGCAGGACTATTTAAAAAGAAGGGAATTTCAAAAATACATACATGATAAAAAAATAAAATATTTTGTGCACCATGCATTCTGGAACAATCCGGAAATAAGAAGCGGCAAATATGACAATTACATATTTACAAGTTTCAGCCATCTTTACAATGTCCCGGGCGGGACAATCAAATTTAAACGGTCAGATGAAATCTACCGTTCTCCTGAGTATGACCATTTTGGAGAGAAAACCGTATTAATCATCTGGAAGATACCGGAAACAACTTAATAGAACATATATTAGAGTGATTGACAAAAAGGCTTTGCTATCTTATAAACTGCCCACAATTTTTAATGCCTTTGGGGGATCGTCTAATGGTAGGACTGCAGACTCTGAATCTGTCTATCTAGGTTCAAATCCTAGTCCCCCAGTATTAACCTTTTCCAAAAGGATGAGATTATGCCAAAGATAAATGTCCCGAAATTCTCAGAAAAACTCCGAGATATACTCAAAAAAAATGGAATCACATTAAAGGAAAAAATCACTACGGAAGATTTTGAGAAAGAGGTTGTCCGCTATCTGGATAAAAATAACGTTCTTCATCTTGGTACAACTTACCGTGATGTCCCTAGAGTCACTCCCATAGAGTATAAGCATGACGGTCTCATAATTTATATGTTTTCAGAGGGAGGCGGAAAATTCGTAAACCTCAGCAAAAATAAAAAAGTCGCAGCATCAATAGCCTCACCGTATGCCCCTAAGAAAGATTTTTTTGGAGCAAAGGGCCTGCAAATATGGGGAAAGGCAACAGTTTATTCCAGAAAGTCAACACCTGCAAAATTCCGTGAATGCCTGAAGATAATGAAAATAGATGAATCCAGACTTTCCCCGGATTTTAATTACAGGGTAATTAAAATTGAGCCGGAAACGCTTCGCTACAGAAATACCCGTTCAGGTTACCGGGGAATAACATGGAGTAAAGATTAATCAGGTTTAACGGACTTTACCTTTTTCAATATCTCTGCAGCTTCATCATTTCGTCCTTCTTTTATATACACGTCGGCAAGGTTATAATACGCCATTGCATATTTGGGGTCTCTGTTTAGAGCCATCAGGAAATTAAGTTCAGCCTTTTCCATGTCCCCCATGTTCATAAAGACTATCCCGAGATTATTGAATGCCTGCGGATACCGGTTGTCCAGCTTAATTGCATTTGAAAATAATTCCATGGCTTTTTGCTTGTCACCATTCTTAAAAGAGATAACACCCATGTTTATCATAGAGTTATAATAAACAGAATAAGCCGGGTCATCGTAATATGTCATGTACTTTAAGGCATTCCCGTACTCCGCATAGGCTAATTCATCTTTGCCTAAATTGCTGTATACCTGGGCCAGATCATAATGTACTTCCGCATATTCCTTGTTTATATTGATAGCCTTTAGAAGCTCTTTCTCAGCTTCAGGGAACTTTTCTTCTCTTAAGAATACATGCCCCAGATTTGCATGAACACGAAATTTTCCCGGGGATTTTTTTACCGTATCAGTCCATATCAGATCAGCGCTCTGCCACACTTCCAGACGGCTTAAAGTCAAAGCGGAGAAAATGACAATAACTACAAAGATAATAGCCGCAGGGGAATATTTAACAAAACCTCTGGCCTGGTTCTTTCCTGACGTTGTTGCCAATATGCCGGCAATTAAAAATGAAACAGAAATGAGAGGGAAATAAAGCCAGCGTTCTGACATGTAGTCACGCAGACGTATAAAAAGATGCGGCGAAAAAGAGATCAAAAAAAATAAAATTGAAAACACAATAAAAGGATTTTTCTTTCTCACATAAAACACTGCTGCAATCATGAAAGTTAAAACAATGAGTCCAATAAAAAATCCCGAATCAATGGGCGTTGTGATGTCTGAATAATCAGGATCGAAATTAAGATTAACAGGGAATAACACCTTGAAAACAGATTCAGCCAATACGTATATTTCTGTCATAAGCTGAACTATTATATTTCTTGAAGTTCCATCAGGGCTGGCCCCGCTTAAAAGTGAAGCCTTCCTTAAAAGGACAGTCGCGATTGGAATAAAAAAGAACGGAAGTATTGGAATAAGATTTAACTTCTTATTATCTCTCAAAAGAAAAAAGAAAATAACCGCAATGAGTATCAAAGGACATATGGCCGCTATCTCCTTGCTTGCCAGAGAAGCAACATATGCCAACAAAGAGAAACCATAGAAGAACCATTTCCATTCACCTTTGTTTTCTTCAAATGAAATGTAAAGCAGCACTGACAAAAGGAGAAACATGGTATAAAGGAGTGACGACCTGCCGGAAACATAGGTTACAGATTCCGTGGCGAGTGGATGTACAAGAAAAAACAAAGCCCCTGAAAAAGACACGATGTTCTTATTAAGAATCGTAAGTTCACCATATGTTGTTCTTAACAGTTTCTTCAGAACAAAAAATATCAGCGAACAGTTTATAGAATGAATGATCAGATTGCCTATATGAAAGCCTGCCGGTGAATTCCTGGATATCTCATAATTCGCGGCAAAGCTTAATCCAAGCAATGGCCTGGAAATAAATATCCCCATATTATGAAAAAAAACACTTATACCCCAGTTACTGCTGCTATTAGAGGAAATGAAAAGCAGATCATCGAAAAGAAAGGGAACCTTAAGGGACGTCCTGTAAAGGATAAAACATGCAGTAAACAAAAGTATAACCGCAGCAATCGTACTTGTAGCATTTAACCTTTTATCAGTCATCAGACCTGCAATTATTTTTAAATTTTTACAATGAAGTCCCCCGGAATAAACCGGGAGATTTTTCATATATAAGTTTTTTAGGACTATTGGGTTTGCACCCGCAAATCATATTCATCCCTTGACTGGGCTTTTTCTTTAATATACAAAATTTAATGATTTGCAATAACATAAAGACGCAGAAAGGAGAAATAATAAAGTGCCTGATGATATAGATGAGATAAAAAAACGACTTGATAAATGGGAAGGTAAAATAAATAAAAGCAAGCAGAAAGATCTTCTTACGCCGCGCAATACAACGTCCCATATACCCATAAAACTTCTTTATACCCCCATTGATTCAGAAGCCATAGATTATGACCAAAATATCGGAGAACCCGGAAGCTTTCCATTCACCAGAGGGATACAGGAGACAATGTACCGCGGGCGTCTCTGGACAATGAGGCAGTATGCAGGGTTCGGTGACGCGGAGGAATCCAACAAAAGGTACCGCTACCTGCTTGACCACGGGCAGACAGGGCTTAGCATTGCTTTCGATCTGCCTACCCAGATGGGTTATGATTCCGACCACCAAATGTCCAAAGGAGAGGTAGGGAAAGTCGGGGTTGCCATTGATTCGCTGGAAGACATGGAAATACTTTTCAATGAGATCCCTCTTGATAAAGTAAGCACATCAATGACTATAAATGCCACTGCAAGCATCCTTCTTGCCATGTACATGGCTGTTGCTGAAAAACAGGGAGTAAGCGCAGGCAATATTTCAGGGACCATCCAGAATGACATATTGAAAGAATACGTTGCCCGCGGGACTTATATATTCCCGCCAGCACAATCGATGAGGATCATTACCGACATTTTTTCCTTTTGCAAGGACACCCTGCCAAAGTTCAATACCATCAGCATCAGCGGATACCATATAAGGGAGGCAGGCTCGTCTGCGGTCCAGGAGGTTGCATTCACGCTTGCAGACGGAATTGCTTATGTTGATGCCGCGATTAAAGCAGGTCTTGATGTAGATATATTTGCACCGCGTCTATCCTTCTTTTTCAACGTGCACAACAATTTCATTGAAGAAATAGCCAAGTTCCGCGCAGCCCGCAGGCTTTGGGCAAAAATAATGAAAGAGCGTTTCGGGGCAAAAGATGCCCGCTCCTGCATGCTGAGGTTCCATACCCAGACAGCCGGATGCACCCTTACTGCCCAGCAGCCATACACGAATATAGTGCGTGTAACAATCCAGGCGCTTGCAGCAGTGCTGGGCGGGACTCAATCCCTTCATACTAATTCCATGGACGAAGCACTTGCACTTCCTACCGAGGAAGCTGTCCGTATTGCCCTTCGCACCCAGCAGATAATCGCCTACGAATCAGGTGTCACCAACACGGTTGATCCTGCCGGCGGGTCATATGCAGTTGAATCCATTACGAGCGAAATTGAATCCAGGGCAATGGATTACATCAAAAAAATAGACGATATGGGCGGTGTGTTGAGAGCCATTGAAGCAGGATTTATTCAGAAAGAGATTCAGGACAGCGCCTATAATTATCAGAAAAGCATAGAAAATAAAAAGCAGATCATAGTAGGTGTAAACGAATTTACCATAAAGGAAGAGCCTAAGGTAAATATACTCAAAGTAAACCCTCAGATAGAAGAAAAACAGAGGGCCCGTCTTTCAGCGTTAAGAAGCAGGAGAGATAACAAGAAAGTTGAATCCGCACTTACAGAGATAGAAAGATGCGCTAAAGGAAGCTCCAACCTTATGCCAGCAATATTAAATGCCGTAAGAAATTACTCAACTCTTGGGGAAATCTCCGGATGCCTGAAAAAGGTTTTTGGAGAATACAAAGAAGTTTTAACAATATGAAGCAAAGGCAGCCTTTAATCTGCGACTTAACCTGGAGTTTGGCGTGAAACTTAACCGGATAGATCACATTGGTATAGCAGTAAACAGTATCGAAAGCGCAGGGAATTTCTTTTCGGAAATACTAAGCCTCAAACCCTACGACGTTGAAATAATAGAATCGCAAAAAGTAAGAGTCATGGCATTCCAGATAGGCGAATCAAAAATAGAAGTATTAGAAGCAATCAGCGATGAAAGCCCTATTAAGAAGTTCATTGAAAAAAAGGGGGAAGGTATTCATCACATAGCTTATGAGGTTGATGATATCAGGGCTGCCCTTGCAGATCTTGAGAATCAGGGTGTTTCTCTTATAGATAAAACACCGCGAAACGGGCTTCACGGCACTAAGATCGCATTCATACACCCTAAAAGCTCGGCTGGAATACTTACCGAACTGGTAGAGAGATAATGAGTGATGCTTATGCAGTTATAATGGCAGGCGGCAAAGGAACCCGTTTCTGGCCGTTAAGCACCGGAGATACACCCAAGCAGTTCTTAACCCTGATTGGAGAAGAGAGCCTTCTCCAGACAACTGTAAAAAGAGTAGAACCGCTTTTTGACAGGAAAAATATCTTAGTTATAACCAACAGAAATCATCAGGCTATTGCCAGAAAGCAGCTTCCGCAACTTCCGGCAGAAAATATAATCTGCGAGCCTGAGGGGAAGAATACTGCTCCCTGCATAGGTCTTGCAGCAATCCACATTCTGTCACGTTCCGGCGACGCAGATTGTACGATTATCCCTTCTGACCATATTATCAGGGAACCACATATATTGCGCTCGACCTTAAAAGCCATGCTAGGCACGATGAAAAGAATTGACGGGTTATATACAATCGGATTCAAACCTCTTTACCCGGAAACAGGTTACGGTTATATCAGGGCAGGAGCAGTAATAAAAAAAGTCCGAAGCTATGACGTACATAAAGTTAAGGAATTCACCGAAAAACCATCTGTCCAAAAGGCACGTAAATTCATCAAATCCGGAAATTATTTCTGGAACAGCGGTATCTTTGGATGGAGAGCCTCAACAATAATGATGGAATTTGCCGAGCATTGCCCTGATCTTTTCATCTCTCTTGAGAAAATCAAGAAATCCATAGGAACCGTAAAGTACAATGAAGTGATTTCAAGAGAATACAAAAAAATCGAGAACATTTCGATCGATTATGCCATACTTGAGAAATCTCAAAAAACAATGGTTATCCCGTCAGCGATGAACTGGACAGATATTGGAAGCTGGGATGCTCTTGAAAATATTTATCCTAAAGACAAGTCACGCAATGTTTCACGCGGAAAAAATCATTTCATCAATTCTGAAAACTGTATTGTATTCAGTTCCGAAGGATCCATCGTACTGCTTGGCGTAAAGGACCTTATTGTTGTAAAATCAGAAAACAAGGTGTTTGTCTGCGGCAGAGGCAAATCGCAGGATGCAAAACAGGCTGTAGAACATCTAAAAAAAACTGGAATGAAAGAAATACTGTAAGCCCAATAAATAAAGGCTGGATTAATTTTGAGAAGTTCAAAAGGTTTTCTTATTATACTTCTTGCACTTGATTTTATTTCATCCCTTATGGCAGGTGCCGGTTATCTATATATTAAAGATGAAACCTTAAACGATGTTGGGAACTACCTGACCTATTACTGGAGCCAAATATATACATTTCTTCTTGGGTACCCTCTTCAGGTATTGATATTAATCTCCGCCACTGCAATAGTAGCATATTTACTGGAGTTCTTCGGATTCAAGGTTAGATAACCTCTAACTCTAAACCCAAACCTCTATATGAACAGGAAACGTCATCCTATTAAAATAAAAAATCTCGCAGGAAATATAACCATAAGCATCATAGTTATAATAATAATGGTTTATTTCTGGTATAATCCATTTGCAATTAGAAAATCCCGCAATGCCGGCGCACCATCCTCACCTACCCTCACATCTCCAAATCTCCCTTCTGTCCCATCAATCAAAAGGGAGACAAATACCCAACAGTTGCCGGGAGTATCTCCGGAAGGGTCAGCAACAGAAAACAAAGATGGGAGCTTTGCTTTCGATGAGCGCTATGAACTCGAATACAGGAAGGGTCTTCTTCTTTTTCAGAACGGGAACCTTGAAGACGCAGTATCTTCTATACAGAAAGCCCTTGAAATCAGAAAAACAGAAGAAGCTGAAGAAAGTCTTCAGCAGGTATATATACTCATGGGACTTAAAATGACCAACAACAGAAACTTCATTGAAGCTCATAAGTATTATGATCTTGCAATCAATATAGCTCCAAAAAAAGATATTATCCTGGCCAAGGCTAATACCTATCTTCTCGAGGGAAAATCTGAAGAAGCCATTTCATTCCTTGAAAATTATATGTCTGTCTTTGAAAATGATCCTGATTTCCTCGTTGTCATCGGAAGCACTGCTCTTGAGAACGGAAATATCGAAAAAGCTTACGATCTTATGGAAAAGGCTTTTTTGCTCAATCCTGTTAATCCTAATTTAGATAGCCTCAGAAAAAGAATTGAAAATGCCACAGGTATCGGCAGTTCAATGCTTGAATACGGAAAAACGATAGCTTCTATAAAATCAGATAAAGAGACAAATAAGCTTACAGAGGACTTTATCTACTCTACATGTGGGGAGACCGTTAATCAGCTTAAATTCTACTATCAGTTCACAGTAAACAATAAGGTTTTGCTTTATTTAACTTCCTCGCCAGATGCTATAAACCTTAACAGCGATAATATATATGATGCTCCGGGTTATGCGAATCAGATCATCTTGTCCGGAGATTCGATAGATATTCATAACAGTGTACTAAAATCCAGGCTTAAATACCTTGTAGCTAAAAATATTTTTTCTAATTATTCTGATTTGCCTGCCGGGAATCTGCTCTATGAAGGAACAGCTTTAAAAATTTCCGGTTCATTAGATCTGTCAAATGAAGGAGTATCCCTGCAACGAATAGCGGAAATCTCCAGACTTTCGGAAGTATTATCTCTTTACTCTCTTCCACAGGACAAAGAAAAGAAACGTATTTACAGACTGCTGGCCCTTTCCTTCGTTGATTACATCGAATCCAATTATACTCCGGCAGCCCTTGGGCAGATAGCTGCATCCTTTAAAAGCGGAGTAACATTTCAGTTCGCTGTAAGTTCAGTCATTAAAAAAGGACAAGACGCTATGCTGCAAGAATGGCTGAGGTTTATTAAAATGTATACCGGTGCAACGATTAAAAGATTTTAATAACTACTCTCTACTAATATATTCTTTAGACCTCGTATCAATTTTCAGTTTGTCTCCCTCTTTTATAAACAGGGGAACCTTTACTACCAAACCTGATTCAAGTGTTGCACTTTTGGTAACATTACTTACAGTATCGCCTTTTATGGCAGGTTCTGTTTCTACTACTTTCATTACAACATTAAGAGGAATATCGAGACTTATAGGATTCCCTTCGAAGAAAAGAACACTGCACTGGTCACCCTCCTTCAGAAACCATTTGTTCTCTCCTACTTCATTTTCTGAAAGGTGAAACTGATCATAATTTTCAATAACCATAAAATGGTATTGTCCAGAATCAGTATAAAGATATTGGACAGGCTTCTGTTCAAAATCCGGGACATCAAATTTTTCGCCTGAGTTGTAAACCCTTTCAATTACGGCTCCGGTTCTTATGTTCTTCAGTTTAGCTCTTATCGTTGCACCTCTTCGCGCCATCTTGGTGTGCTGAATATCGACAATCTCAAATAGCCCTTCATCAAGCTTGAGCTTCATCCCTTTTCTGAAATCTGCAGTTGAAATCATTTAAAGCCTCCTAAACTCCATAGATATGTTCACTGTTTACTGAATAGCGTGGGTTTCTTTAGCAAATTTACAATCAATGTCAAGAAGAACTGATACTGAACATATTGAATTGAATATATATGAGGAACCGATTGAGACAAATGATACAGATTTTTATCCATATAAGAACTATGGTAAACCGATATTAGGATAAAGCACTCAAAAATGGTATATTACCTCGATTTATTTTTAAGAATGTTCTATTTTATTGGTACCAAATCAATACTTCAAAAAAGGACGAGCGACATGAAATTTCTTAGTGTGGCAATTTTGATTACTGCCATACTGTTCTCAAATCAAGCCTCAGCAGATAAAAATAGTCTCAGAAACAAATCCGACAGCTATATTACATACTCTCTTTCCAATGGGCAAGTTTACAGGATTAAAGCAAAAAAAGGTGCAAAACCCAAAAACATAAGCAAGGCACTTGACAGTATAGCTGAAGGAAACAATGATAACAGACTTAATGTATCACCCAATGGCAAGTGGCTAGTATTAAATTCTGAACGCTTTGAGCCTGACTGTATTGGATGGGCTTGCCTTTCTATTGTTGACAGTAAAGTGAAATCTGGAAATGCTGTTAAGGTCAATGGAGATGTTATACACACTGACGGATTCAATGTTGTTGCCTCGTCAGGCAATCTTATAATCTACTCTGGTGACAGCGGGCCACACACGCGTGATTTATGGGCGGTTTCCCGTAAATCCAGTAAGAGCAGATGGAAAACCCCTGTCCTTCTCACAGAAGATTCCCCATATGATTTCAATACGCAGCCTGCTATTTCGAATGATGGGGAAAAAGTAGTCTTCGACGGCGGCGACGGGCCTTACGGAGCACCCGGAACCTCAATATGCGAAGTCTCAACTGATGGTTCTGACTTCAAAGTAGTTATCACACCTGACGATATCCCTGCAGGGTACGTAGACTCAGGTGATAATGCCCTTCACCATCCGGACTATGTATCAGACGGAAGTATTATATTTGAATCAAGCTGGAATGGACAGCAAATCTGGAAACTTTCTCCCGGATCTGAAGAACCGGTACTTATCAGCGTGGATTTTCCTAACGACAACTCTCCATGTGTATTGAACGATGGGAGAATAACATCATTATGGGTCGATAGGAATGGAGGTTATAGTTTCCATGAGATAAAGGTAATGAATCCTGATGGCAGCCACTATAAAATGGTTCTTAAAAACATTGATATCTTTGACATAGGAATTGGCTGCGGGAAATAACTTCAAAAAATCTTATAGACATTTACACTCGTCTTTAGTATAAAAATGTCGATTTTCAGGCGCGTAGCTCAGCGGGAGAGCGCTGCCTTGACACGGCAGAGGTCAGGGGTTCGAAACCCCTCGTGCCTAAAAGCAAACAGATCATAACAGAAATTTTACATATAAGGTGATTAGATCAGAGGGGATCCATGGAGGAAATGGAAGAGATAAGCAGTTTATGATGGAAATCGAAATATCTTTGCTTGACGGGAAAAAGGTCAGGGCTCCTCAGGGAAAATCAATTCTGGAAATACTTACCACACAGAATCCCAAGCTTTTAAAAAATGTAGTTGCCTGTCGGATTGAGGGCAACCTATATGATCTTTCATATATTCCCGAAGGAAATTCTGAAATTTCCCTTATTACAGCAGACTCTGAGGAAGGAATAGAGATTCTACGTCACAGTACATCTCATGTAATGGCACAGGCTGTAACGGAGTTGTTTCCTGGCACAAAGGTTGCTATAGGCCCTGCAATAGAAACCGGTTTTTATTATGACTTTGAGAAGGATGAAGCTTTTACGCCCGAAGATATTGCAAAAATAGAGTCAAAAATGTCGGAAATTATAAAGAGTAACATTCCTTTTGCAAAAAATATCAGTAAAAAAGAAGATGCCTTACAGCACTTCAGAGGCAAAGGAGAAAATTACAAAGTTGAAATCATTAATGAAATCGAAGACGACACAGTATCTCTCTATCAGCAGGGAAGCTTTATAGACCTTTGCCGTGGTCCGCATATTCCGGCTACTTCATCAGTAAAATTCTTTAAACTTCTGAGTTCTGCCGGAGCGTACTGGCGCGGGGATGAAAAAAATAAGATGCTCCAGCGTATTTACGGAACCGTGTTCCCCACAAAAGAAGCCCTTGAAAAATATCTGAACTTCCTTGAAGAAGCAAAAAAGCGGGACCACAGAAAACTAGGAAAAGAGCTTGATCTTTTTACAATAAGCGATGATGTAGGGGCAGGCTTGGTAATCTACCTTCCCAATGGAGCTTTACTGAGACACGTCCTTGAAGACTTCGAAAAGAGAGAACATTTGAAGCGTGGATACCAGCTGGTAATAGGCCCGCAGATATTAAAGCTCGACATGTGGAAGAAATCCGGCCACTACGACAACTACCGGGAAATGATGTATTTCACAAAAATAGACGAGCAGGAATATGGCATTAAGCCAATGAACTGCCTTGCCCACATGCTTGTTTATAAGTCTAAGCTAAGAAGCTACCGTGACCTCCCTCTTAGACTTTTCGAACTAGGGACTGTCCATCGGCATGAACGTTCAGGCGTACTTCATGGCCTTATGAGAGTGAGAGGATTCACACAGGACGATGCACATATACTTTGCATGCCGGAACAGCTTGAAAGTGAAATAGTTGCAATACTTGATTTTGTAGACGACGTAATGAAAATATTCGGATTCGAGTACCATCTCGAAATAAGCACAAGACCGGGAAAATCCATAGGATCAGATGAAACATGGGAGAAAGCTACCTCTGCCCTCAAAGGGGCATTGAAGGCGAAGAATCTTTCCTATGAAATATGTGAAGGTGAAGGTGCTTTCTATGGTCCGAAAATAGATATTAAGCTCAAAGATGCACTCGGCAGGTCATGGCAGTGCGCCACAATACAATGCGACTTCACATTACCAGAGAGATTCGACCTTACCTATGTGGCGAGCGATGGCACCTACAAAAGGCCGGCAATGCTCCACAGGGTAATTCTAGGTGCGATGGAAAGATTCATGGGGGTTCTCATCGAGCATTTTGCCGGAGCTTTTCCAGTATGGCTTTCCCCTACGCAGGTTAAAATCATGACAGTGACCGATGCTGTAGATGAATATGCTGTAAAAATAGAGCAGATGCTTAAAACCAACGAAATACGCTGTCAGCTCGATCTCAGAAATGAAAAGATTTCCTTTAAGATAAGAGAGGCGCAGTTAGCTAAAGTCCCCTATATGCTTATAATCGGGAAAAAAGAGATGGAAGAGGGAAATGTTTCTCTAAGACTTAGAGGAGGTGCAACACCGGGAACAATGTCAATTGATGACTTTATAGAAAAAGTTAAAGATAATATTAAAAAGAAAATGATTAACCCTTAATTAAGGAGGTGTATAACATCAAAAAATATTCCAGAGAAGTTGATAAAGTAAGAATTAACCAGATGATAACTGCAAAGGAAGTGAGGTTGATTTCTTCAAGCGGAGAACAAATGGGAATTTTTTCTCCCAGCGTTGCAATCAAAATGGCTGAAGACGAAGGATTGGACCTTGTCGAGATATCGCCTGATGCAGTTCCACCCGTATGTAAGATAGTTGATTATGGAAAACACAAATTCAGGCAGAAAAAGAAACAGCACGAAGCAAAGAAAAAGCAGAAGGTAATCCTTGTAAAGGAAATAAAGCTTAAGCTTAAAACAGAAAAACATGACATCGAGTTCAAGGAAAAACATATCGAAAGGTTTCTTGCCGACGGGAATAAAGCAAAAGTGAGGTTGTCGCTTTATGGACGCGAAATGGTACTCCTGGACAGGGGTATTGAAATATTGAATAAAATAGCGGAAGAGCTGCAGGATATTGCGGCAGTCGAACAACCTCCGGTTGTAGAAGGAAAACAAATAATAATGGTACTCGCTCCGAAAAAATAATATCCATCATTTAATATAGAAGCTTTTCAGAATAAAGTCATAGTAAGAAAATAAATATCTTTCCAGGCAAAAAGCATATAATAAAAACTTTTCCGCTTGACTTTTATGAGTATTTTCTTCTATATAGACCGTCTTTCAGGAGATAAATAATAATGCCTAAACTGAAAACTAAAAAATCAGCGGCGAAAAGGTTTAAATTGACAGCATCAGGCAAGGTGAAAAGACACACTGCCTATGGAAGTCATATACTTACAAGCAAAACAAGGAAAAGAAAAAGAGGCTTGAGAAAAAACAATTTAGTGTCATCAACTGAAGCAAAAAATGTTAAGATGATGATACCTTACAACTAAAAGAGTTGGAGAGGGCATAAGATGCCGAGAGCAAAAGGTGGTTTTAAAACAAGACGTAGAAGAAACAAGCTGTTAAAGCTTGCCAAGGGGTACTGGAACACTAAAAGCAGTGCTTATGCAAAGGCAGCAGAACAGCTTTTAAAAAGCTTAACATACTCTTACCGCGACAGAAAAGTGCGGAAAAGGGATTTCAGACAACTCTGGATAACCAGAATTAATGCTGCCGCAAGAATAAACGGGATAAGCTACAGCAAACTGATGAACGGGCTTAAAAAAACAAATGTAGAAATAGACCGGAAGATGCTTGCAGAGATAGCGATAAAAGACCCGTCAGCATTTACAAAAATTGTTGAAACTGCCAAAACAGCATCAGGAAACTGATTTTTCATTTTTTTTATTTGGCTTTTCAGCATCATTTCGGATAAAATATTTTCCCAATTTCAAGATGAAGGCTAATTGTTTTAGCCTTTGTTTACCTTCCGCGGGACTTTAAAATATGGAAAAACTTGTAAAGCAGCTTTCAGAGGAATTTGACAAAGAATTAAAGCAGGTAGGCTCTGAAGAAGAGATTGAAAAACTTCGGGTAAAGTACCTGGGAAGAAAAGGCAGAATAACCGAGCTTTTAAAATCACTTAAGAATCTTTCTGATGACGAAAAGCGGACTATAGGAAGTCTTGTCAACCAGCTTAAAAACAGTGCATCAGAACAAATCGACAAACTAAGTTCCGAAATCAGAAAACGTCAGATAGAAGAATCTGAAAAGAAATCTGCAATAGATATTACACTCCCCGGCAGAACACTCCCTTCAGGAAGCCTTCACCCCATATCTATTGTAATGGAAGAGATCGTGAATATTTTCGGTGATATTGGATTTGTAACAGAAGAAGGACCCGAGGTTGAGCTTGATTACTACAATTTCGAGGCTCTTAACATGCCGGCAGATCATCCTGCCAGAGATATGCAGGATACTTTTTACATAAAAAATGACGTTCTTTTAAGAACACATACTTCGCCTGTCCAGATAAGGACCTATTTGAAAAAGAAACCTCCAATAAGGATTCTTGCGCCGGGAAAGGTTTTCAGAAGGGATGCCGATATATCGCACACGCCTATGTTTCATCAGGTAGAGGGATTCTATGTAGACAATAATGTTTCATTTGCAGATCTAAAAGGAACTCTTGAATTCTTTTTTCGCAGGATTTTCGGCAAAGGGACTAAAATAAGGTTCAGACCAAGCTTTTTCCCTTTCACTGAACCCAGTGCAGAAGTTGATGTTTCATGCGTAATATGCGGCGGTTCCGGATGCAGGGTATGTAAGAATTCAGGGTGGATTGAAATTTTAGGCTGCGGGATGGTACATCCAAATATTTTTGATATCGTTGGTTACGATAAAAACAAATACACCGGTTTTGCATTTGGTATGGGCGTAGAGAGAATCACGATGCTTAAATATGGAATCGACGACATAAGGTTGTTCTATGAAAACGATATAAGATTCTTAAAACAGTTTCAGGCTGGGATAAAATGAAAGTATCATGCAAGTGGTTAAGAGAGTTTGTTGATATTCCTTTTGACAATAATGAACTGGCAAAGCGGATAACCATGGCCGGCCTTGAAGTGGAAGAGATTGCATGGCAGGCGCAGAATATCAGCAGGAATATTCTCGTAGCAGAGATAGTTTCAATAGAACCGCATCCATCATCAGAAAAACTTAAAATATGCAAAATAAACACAGGGAACGAAACCGTTACAGTTGTATCTGGGGCACCTAACATATCAATGCATGCAAAAGTTGCCTTTGTATCTCCGGGAACGCAATTAGGCAGCAAGAAAAAAGTCGAAAAGATAACCATATTGGGAGTAGATTCCTGCGGCATGTTCTGCTCTGAGGAAGACCTTGGGCTAGTAGATGAATCATCGGGGATAATTATTCTTTCTGACTCCATTAAACCAGGAGAAAAAGCATCGGAACATATTGAGACTGAAGATGCCATAATGGAAGTCGCAGTTACTCCAAACAGGCCTGACTGCCTCAGCATAATCGGTATAGCAAGGGAAGTAGCTGCCCTGACAGGAAACAGTCTGAAACTCAACAAAATCAAGCTTCCCGAAATCGGGTTAAGGTCATCTGAATTCATATCTATCACTATAGAAGCACCGGATCTTTGCACTTCGTATACAGGCAGGGTAATAAAAAATATTAAAGTTGAAAAATCTCCTTCATGGATGCAGCGCCGGCTTAAAGCATCAGGGATAAGGAGTATTAACAACATAGTTGATACCACAAACTACGTGCTGATAGAAACAGGCCATCCTTTGCACGCCTTTGACTGTAATACCATAAAAGGCAAAAAGATAATTGTTCGAAGATCAAGAGAAGGCGAAACGATTGTTACCCTTGACGGTACTGAAAGAAAACTCAGCGAAGGAATGCTTTTAATAGCCGACGAAAAAGGGGGTATTGCCATAGCAGGAGTAATGGGAGGAAAAGATACTGAAGTTACGGATAGAACCTCTGACATACTTATAGAAAGCGCATATTTCATCCCTTCCAGCATACGAAGAACATCAAAAGCTCTTTCACTCTCAACAGAAGCATCATACCGGTTTGAAAGAGGAGCAGATCCTGAAATTCTTGAATTCGCATCTGACCGGGTATCCCAAATGGCCGCTATGCTTGCAGGGGGGAAAATCTGCTCAGGAATAGTGGGGGAAACTATAAAAAAACATCAGAGCAAATTTATCCACCTTCGTGATGAAAGATTAAGCAGCATTCTCGGTATTAAGATACAGCGGGAAAAAATCATGAGCATTCTTCAAAATCTTGGAATGCAGGTAAAAACTCAAAACGAAGGCGGATTGAGTGTCTCTCCTTCTTCCTACAGACATGACATAGAAAATGAAACTGACATAATAGAAGAAGTAGCAAGGATAAACGGCTATGAAAAGATACCATCCCTTAGCCCGGTTATAACATCAGAACTAATTGGAAAAGAAGATAACCGGCGGACAGCAGCCAGAAAACTAAAATCAGAGCTCGTTAGAATGGGATTTAATGAAGTCATAAACTTCAGCTTTATCAATCCTTCAGATGCCGCAAAACTTGGGATTGATAGTGAAAAAGCAGTTTCAATAAAAAATCCGCTTTCTGAAGAGCAGAGCATCATGCGTACATCACTTTTAGCAGGATTAATTTTAACCGCCTCATTAAATACAAAAAGATATAATCCTGACCTCAGGATTTTTGAAACAGGAAAAGTCTATCTCCCTGACAGTGCAGCTGATCTTCCGAATGAGCGTCTTTATCTTTCAGCTCTAATAAGCGGTAAAGCATCTTCTGCAAGCTGGCTGGAAAAGCCACGGGATGCAGATTTTTTTGACCTTAAAGGGGCTATTGAAACATTAGCAGATGCCAGAGGAATACATATAAAATTTGAGCCATTCACTCACAACATACAGTTTCTCTCCATTGCTGAATCTGCAGACATAATCGTTAACGGGACTAAATGCGGATTTGCAGGGAAAATAAGCAAAGATTTAATTGAGTTGTTTGAATTGAAAGCACCCGCATATATTTTTGAAATAGATCTTGACTCTATTGAGTTTCCCGACAGGAGCTTAATAAAGTTCTCTCCCCTTTCCAAAATTCCTCCCTCCTACAGGGATATCGCAGTTGTTGTTCCAGATAACATCTCATCCAAAAAGATTATGCAGTGTATAGCGGATGCAGGGGGTAAAATTCTCGAGGCAGTTACTCTGTTTGACCTTTATAAAGGCAAACCGGTTGCAGATGGTAAAAAAAGCCTGGCCTTTTCTCTTACATTCCGAGGAAAAGAAAATACTCTGACTGATCAGGAAATATCAGAAACCATGAAATCAATACTGAATTCCCTTGAGAAAGATTTAAAAGCTGAAATCAGAAGCTGATCCTAGCCTGGCATTCCGCAAGAATACACAAATCTCAGACCAAACAATTTCATATTTGTTTAAATTTCTTCTATATACGAACATAGCACGCTTCCAGATGGTTGTCGTACATATGTTCAGCTGCATCTTGACTTTTGATTCCCCTCCTATATTATTGCCTCAATAATTTAAGGTTAACTTATTGAAGTTAAGAGAACAGAAACATTTTTGTATCTCTGTTCTCGCTTGTCAGATTTATTTTTTTATGATTAAAACAATCAAACACTTACATGAAGGAGTTTCCTGAAAAATGCAACAAATAGAACTTTTAGAAGAAAAGGTAAAAAAATTAATCGATGTTGCAAATAATTACAAAGAGGAAACAGTGAGGTTGAAGGAAGAGATAGAAAGTCTTAAAAGAGTAATAGCCAAACATGAAAACGATATCTCCAGCAATAACGGATTTAAGGAAAAGCTGCTTGCCGTTGAAAAAGAAAAAGAAATTTTGCTAAATGAAAAAAATATGGTAAAATCAAATATAGAAAAAATACTGCAGGATATTGAAAACATAATTTAAATAGCGCAGATGGAAAACAGTATTTTAAACAAAAAAGAAATACAGGTAGATATTTTTGGCAAAACATACACATTGATGTATGAAGGAGACCATAAATATCTTATGGATGTTGCATCCTATGTTGATGAAAAAATGAAGGGTATTTCAAGCGGAGCAAATATAATAGACTCTTTCAAGGTTGCTGTACTTGCATCGCTTCAAATTGCCGAAGAACTTTTCAATGCAAGAAAAGAACTTAACCAGAAAGCACAAGCAGGTGATGAAAGGACTGCCGCTCTTCTGGACTTGATTAACAAGAATATTAAGGAATTTGAATGACAATTACAGGGATAATCCAAAAAAAACAGAAACAATTTTTAAGAAGAGGATAAGATAAAATCCCTGCAGGTGAAGAAAGACGTGAAATAGATTTGAAGAAAATTATTATTAAAAAAAGGTGATAAAAAAGTTGGAGATTTTAATCAATATAAACAGTGATTTGACTTTGCGAACAGAATTGAAGAAATTTCGCAAAGGACTAATTTCTCTCACCTTTATTTGCATACCAGATTTAACACAAAACTGGTCTGCTTAATTTTCTTCCTACTTTTTCTACCTGCTGTTTATTACATCTTATCATCCAGAGTAAAATAGTTTATTGGGAATATTTAATTTGCAATCTGGCAAAAAAAACATACGGACTGCAATGAAGCAGCTGAGATTAGACTTAGACTATGGGGAACGAGTAAAGCTTTCAGATGAAATATGTAATAAAGTCCTCAAACTCAGCATACTGAAGAAAGCTGATATTATAGCTTGTTACATTGCAAAACCGGAAGAAGTTCAAACTGAAAAACTTATATTAAAGCTTTTGGATATGGGGAAAAAAGTGGTAATTCCTAAAGTCAATCCGGGAAACAAAGGGATTGAGTTCTATTATTTAAAATCCTTTCATAGCGAATTGGAGAAGGGATATCATGGAATAATGGAACCAAAAACTTTGCTGAAAAAACTCGGGGTAAAGAGTCATATAGATTTTGCCATAGTACCATCCCTGGCCCTTGATATAACAGGAACAAGGATAGGGTTCGGTGGCGGGTATTTTGATCGTTTTTTTTCTCCCGCCCCGGAGAGAACTACAATATGCGGCATAGCCTTCGATTTTCAGATATTGGACACACTCCCGTCAGATCCTCACGACATCAATGTGGATCTGATAGTAACTGAAAAAAGGACTATTAATTGCAGTCTCAAACACAAATCAATCAATTAAAGCTGATAGGAGGAAATTAGTGGACCAGTATATTCAGTATATATTTCTTGCAATCGGAGTAATCGCCGGGATTGCAGTTTCCTGCCTGTTTTATTTTACAAACAGGAAAAAATTGGAAAGCAGTCTCGAAGCATCAAAACAAGAAACTGAAAAAATAATAAAGGAAGCAAAGAGAGAAGCAGAATCAGTCGTCAAAGAAAGCAAGATTGAAGCAAAAGAGATAGCCATAAAGGCAAGGAGTGACTTTGAGAAAGAAACAAGGGAGCAGAAGAAAGAGCTCCAGATACTTGAAAAAAGATTGATACAGAAAGAAGAGAATATTGACAGGAAGATAGATTTCCTCGCGAAGAAAGATCTTGATATTCAATCCAAGGAAAAAGAGATCCTGTCAAAGAAAGACGAACTGAAAAAAGCTGAGGAAAATCTTAATACAGTGACTTTCGAATGTAAAAGAAGGCTTGAAAAGATCTCCGGGTTAAGCGCCTCAGATGCAAAAAAGATGCTTATAGACAGCATAAAGGAAGAGGCTGAGCATGAAGCAATGAAATTCGTAAGGAAAATTGACGACGACGCAAAGGAAAATGCGGCAAGAAAAGCAAGGGAAATAATAGCGACGGTTATCCAGAGAACAGCGTCAGAGTATGTTGCCGAAACAACAGTGTCGGTAGTTGACCTGCCATCTGATGAAATGAAGGGAAGAATAATAGGAAGAGAGGGACGCAATATTAGGGCCTTCGAAATAGCAACAGGGGTTGATCTTATAATCGACGACACTCCTGAAGCAGTAATCCTTTCTGCCCATGATCCGGTAAAAAGAGAGGTTGCAAAGAGGACTCTTGAGAAACTTATAAGTGACGGAAGGATTCATCCGGGAAAAATCGAAGAAATCATCAAGAAGGTACAGGATGAAGTAAATGAAGATATAAAAAAGGAAGGAGAACAGGCATGTTTTCTCCTTGGGATACACGGACTAAACAATGAGCTTGTAAAGCAGCTCGGCAGGCTGAAATATAGGACAAGCTACGCACAGAATGTTCTCGAACATTCTAAGGAAGTTGCTTCACTTTGCAGTATGATGGCGTCAGAGCTGGGACTGGACTCAACACTCGCAAAGAGGGTTGGTCTTCTTCATGATATAGGCAAGGCTATTGACCATGAGATAGAGGGTTCGCACGCTATTATTGGAGCAGAAATGGCTCAGAAGTTTGGTGAGTCATCAATCGTCGTTAATGCCATTCAGGCCCATCATGAAGAAGCCTCACCTCAAAGCCTTGAAGCTATCCTTGTACAGGCAGGAGATGCACTTTCTGCTGCAAGACCCGGAGCAAGGAGAGAGATGCTGGAATCTTATATCAAACGCCTGGAGAAGCTGGAAGAAATAGCCTACTCCTTTAAAGGTGTTGAAAAATCATTCGCTATACAGGCAGGACGTGAGATCAGGATAATAGTTAATAATTCTGACCTCTCCGATGATGAAACTTACATGCTGGCCAGGAATATAGCTAAGAAGATAGAAAAGGAGCTTTCTTATCCCGGACAGATTAAGGTTACTGCTATAAGAGAAACAAGGGCAATTGAGTATGCAAGATAAAATCAGTTTACTGGCCTGATTTCATTATCTTCCATTCAATATCGATCAGGACCTTGACAAGCTGATTTAAAGTACGGCGGGCATCAAAGATCTTTTCTTCAAGATCTATTATGTCCTTTTGCAAATCGATACCCGGGGTTTTTGCTGCTTCAGTATTAAGCTTTGGTATCTCTGGTTCTTTTTTATCAGATATATTTTCAATTATCATCGGAGGCTGCTGTACCGGAGTTGGTCTCAATGTTTGGGCTTTATCAATAGCAGATTTAGATATTGACTTCAATGTATCAAAAACACCTTCCCCATTTATGGCCGATGCCTGTATAAAAGGGAATCCCATAGGATTAAGAATAGCATTCATTTCCTCAATTGAAGTTACATTTTCAATATCCCTCTTGTTGAATTGGAATACAATCGGAATGCTATTATAATCAAGGCCTATGTCACTTAAATTTAATTTTAAATTTTCAAGGCTTTCAAGGTTAGACTCTATCTGATTCTTTTGTGAATCTCCTACAAAGACCAGTGCATCTACTCCCTTTAAGACAAGCTTTCTTGTAGAATTTAGCTGCACCTGACCCGGAGTAGTATAAAGCTGTATTTTTACGTTAAGGCCTCTTATCTGCCCCAAATCCATCGGCAACAAGTCAAAAAACAATGTCCTGTCGCTTTCTGTCATCAGAGAAATTAGTTTTCCCCTTGTTGAGGGATCGCTGTGGTTATATATATATTCAAGATTAGTTGTCTTTCCTCCTCTTGCTGTTCCATAATAAACAATCTTCAGTATAACCTCATCAGAAGAATAATTATAGATTGCCATAAAATCTCACAATAGAATTCCTGTTATATTTTTTAAATGCTATTTTCTTTTAAATTATGAATTATGCAAAGTCAAATCCTTGATATTAATGAACGCGAAGTAATTTCGGTATGTATCGTGGTTGAAAAAGTTATTTATTACTTATAATATACATATACTTTAAATGATAAACAATACTCGATGGACATACAATACATTAAAGAACGAATAGCATTAAATCCCTTTGCAAGCAGCTTCCATCATTTTGCTTCAATAGATTCTACAAATAATAAGGCAAAAGAGCTGGCCGAGTCAGGTTTTCCGGACTGTACTGTAGTCATTGCAGATTCACAGACTTCCGGGCGTGGAAGGATGAAAAGGCAATGGTATTCACCTAAAGGTGAAGGTATATATATATCATTAATTCTAAGACCTTCCCTTCCCTCTTCCAAATATTATTTCTTCACAATGCTCCCATGTATCAGCGCTGTAGAGGCAATCTCAGAATGCACAGGGTTAAAATGCGGAGTGAAGTGGCCAAATGACATATTTATAGCCGGCAAAAAAACAGGCGGGATACTGACTGAAGCATCTTTAAAATATGATAAAATAGATTTTATAATCTGCGGGATAGGCATAAATGTTAACATTGAACACTTTGAGGGGCAATTTCTGCATCCACCAACTTCTCTTTTCCTTGAAACAAAAGAGAAAACAGCCATTGAAGCCCTTATCGCATCATTTATTAATTCATTCTACAATCATTATAAATTGCTCCTTTCAAAGAACGGAGAAGATGAGGTCAGATCCATCTATAGAACTTATTCGCTCTGCCTGGGCAAAAAAGTCAGGTTAATTGACGGAGAAAAAATTATCGAAGGGAAAGCAGTCGATATCGATGAACAAGGATATCTTCTTGTAAAGTGCCAGGATGAGAACATACTGAAATTTTCCACTGGTGATCTGTTTATTCTGGATTAAATAAAACCATAAATTATCCCTCAAACCTTGTAAAAGCTCGTTTTGCACTCCCCTAAATAGCTTGACATAAACAAAAAAATATTATTAAATTTCAACGAATTTAACCACCTTACCAATATCTAGTTAAATCATGAGTATAGGAAAAGCAAAAGAAGTTTTAAAAATTGAAGCTGAAGCAATTCTCAATCTTATTGATAAACTTGATGAGTCATTCAATAAGGCTGTCGAAGCGTTATATAACTGTAAAGGGCGTGTTGTAGTTACAGGCATGGGAAAATCCGGTTTGATAGGCGGCAAAATTGCGGCAACCTTTGCAAGTACCGGAACTCCGGCATTCTTTTTGCATCCTGCCGACGGTTCTCATGGCGATATTGGAATGGTAGTTAAAAATGATGTAATGCTCGCCTTATCTAACAGCGGTGAAACCCGGGAAATTAATGAGATAATCCCTGTAATAAAAAGACTTGGGATAAAGCTTATTTCCCTTACAAGCAATCCATTATCTGCTTTAGGAAAACAGAGCGATATTGTTCTGAATATCCATGTAAATAAAGAAGCATGCCCTCTCGGTCTTGCTCCAACAGCAAGTACAACTGCCGCGCTGGCAATGGGTGATGCACTTGCAGTAGCCCTCCTTGAAAGAAGAGGATTCAAGAAAGACAACTTTGCTTTTCTCCATCCTGGCGGCACATTGGGAAAGAAACTCATTTTAAAAGTGAATGACATCATGCATTCTGACGGAGAAATACCATTTGTACTAGCTGATTCTTCTGTTAAGAATGCAATTTATGAAATAACATCGAAAAAACTTGGTCTGACAATTGTAACAGACGGCAAGAAAAAAATTAAGGGCCTGATCACAGACGGCGACCTTCGTCGCGCCATGGAAAAGCATCCAGATATAATGAGAAAAAAAGCGTGTGAAATTATGACGATGAACCCAAAAACCATCAAACCTGACGCTCTTGCTGTTGAAGCCCTGCAAGTCATGGAAAAATACTCTATCACCTCACTCATAGTATCCCTCAATGGTAAACAAGCTGAAGGAATAATTCATCTGCATGATATATTAAAGTCAGGAGTTGTCTGAAATTGGCCATTAAACTTCCTGAACTGAAAAAAAAGGCTAAAAAAATCAAACTGTTGATTGTTGATGTTGACGGCGTTTTAACAGACGGGAAAATAATATTTGACAGCACCCAGCGAGAGATAAAAGCATTTGACGTAAAAGACGGACATGGAATAAAAGCTGCACATCGATTTGGATTGGAAGTAGCTATAATAACCGGCAGAAGTTCTTCTATTGTTGACCAGCGTGCTTCTGAACTTGGAATTAAGACAGTAATACAGAAAGCTCTCGATAAGAAGTCGGCTTTTAACAAAATCCTTGAATCAACTAAATTAAGCACAGAAGAAATAGCATACATTGGAGACGATCTGCCAGACCTGCCGGTATTGCGCAGAGTCGGTTTATCAGTAGCTGTTTCTGATGCAGTACAGGAGGTTTTAGAATCAGCTGACATGGTGACTAAACGCTATGGCGGAAGCGGAGCTGTGCGGGAAGTAATAGATTTTATTCTTAAAGCTCAGGGGAAATGGGATACTTTGATGGAAAGGTATTATGCGTAATATCCAGGTGAAACATGCAGGGATCTTATATAAAAAAATTTAAGTACCATTTTCTCACTGTTTTCACTTTACTGTTAATTGCCACACTATTCAGTGTGTTCATACCGGGAAGAGTTAGTGAAAAGAAGGTAACTGTTCCTGCCACACTTCCACAAACTGAAGTTCCTTCTATAAGCATAAAACCGCTCAAATTTTCCCAGGCAACGACAGAATATCCAAGATTTTCCTTATCAGCTGAAAAAGCTGATTTCTATCAGGACAAAAACAACGGGGTTCTTAATAATTTCAAGATTGTTTACACATATGAAAAGGGGAAAAAGATTACCATTTCAGGGTTAAAGGCAAGAATAAATGCTAAAATCAATGATGACATGACAATGGGGCTTGGCAATTCCGACATATACTGCGATGCACCAATTACTGCTGTGTCAACAAGCGGTTTGAATTTTACAACTGAAAATCTGAAATGGAGCGGTGGTGAAGGGATTGTGACAACAGACGGACGAGTATCTCTTTATGGAGAAAATTTCAGAATTGACGGGAAAGGAATGAAGGCAGTTTTGAAGGATGAAAAAATAGAACTTTTATCGGATGTCGAACTGACTGTCTCTCCGAGTGCAGTTAAGAAATTCAGCAAGAATGGTTTAATTTAAATTTTTTTTGTATTATAATAGTATCACAAATATAAAATGGATGAGGACATGACAAATTTAAAAAGAATTTCTATCGCGGGCTTTACGGTTCTAATCATGCTTTTTACATTAACCGGAAGAACAGAAGAAAAAAACTCCATAATGGATATGCTGGGGAAAGGTTCAGACAAAGATATCCCAATAAAAATAACATCAGATAGAATGGAAGCATATAACAAAAAAGACCTTATAATATTCTACGACAATGTTAAGGCAATTAGAAGTGACACGACCCTTCTTGCAGACAGAATGGACATTTATTTAAATCAAAAAGATAAAAAAATCGAAAAAATCGTTGCGCTCGGAAATGTAAGAATTAATCAGGAAGATAAGAATGCAACAGCTGAAAAGGCGACATATTTTGATAACACGCAGGAAATTCTTTTAGAGGGAAGCCCCCAAGTATGGCAGAAAGGTAATGTGCTTAAAGGCAACAGCATAAGCATGCATCTCAATGAAGATAGAATAATAGTGAACTCCGCAGATGTTCAAATTAAGCCTAAAAGCATGAAGAATGCGCCTGGCATGGGGAAATCCAAGAAAGAGACAGGGAATAAAGAATCAGACTCAGAGGAAGGTGCATTGTGAGCCAGGTTAAAACGCTTAATATAAAATCTTTAAATAAAACATACGGCAACAGGAGAGTAGTTGACGATGTTTCGATGGAAATAAGAAACGGTGAAGTAGTGGGACTTTTGGGGCCAAATGGAGCGGGAAAGACTACGACATTTTACATGGTGGTAGGCCTTATAAAGCCTGATGGCGGAGAGATACTCCTAAATGGCGATGATATCGCATCACTTCCGATGTATATGAGAGCAAGACGCGGCATAGGTTATCTGCCGCAGGAGTCTTCAATATTTAAAAAGCTTACTGTAGAAGAGAATTTCTCTGCTATACTGGAGATGCTTCTGATACCCGAAGACGAGAAGGAAGAACGATTAAAAATGCTGCTAGAGGAATTAAGCCTTTCTCATCTGGCAAAAAGTAAGGCATACACATTGTCTGGGGGCGAAAGAAGAAGAGTTGAGATAACAAGAAGTCTTATAACAAATCCACATTTCATTCTCCTAGATGAGCCATTTGCAGGAATAGAACCCAAAGCAGTGGATGAAATACAACAGATAATCTGCAACCTAAAAAATAAAGGCATTGGCATAATAATAACCGATCACAATGTAAGAGAAACACTAAAAATAACTGATAGGGCTTACATAATCAGTGACGGTAAAGTAATAGAGCATGGTATCCCGGATGCAATAGCAAAAAGCGAGAATGTTAAAAGAATTTATCTTGGAAATAATTTTGAACTTTTTAACTGATAAAAACAATGGCTCTTGAAGTAAAGCTTCAGCTAAAGCAAACTCAGAAGCTTGTGATGACAACAGAGCTGAGACAGGCCATCGAGCTTCTGACACTCTCGAGGCTTGAACTGCAGCAGATTATAAAGGAAAAACTTCTTGAGAATCCTGTTCTCGAGGAAACGACTGAACCTGTATCTGAAGAGGAAGCTCTTCCAATCAGTGAAGAAGAGATTTTTCTTCCGGCTGATAAAGTTCACAAGGATGATCCCACATCTGACAAACCTCTTAACGAGGTAGACTGGGAATATTTTCTTCAGTCATATCATGAAAATTATGGAACAAATCTGAGCTGTGATTTTTCTGAAGACAGTCCCAATCTAGAAAATATAATTGCTTCCAAGGAAACATTAAGCGAACATTTACATAAGCAACTCGCCCTTGTAGTATCTGATGATGAAGAAAGCAAAATAGGAAGCTTAATAATCGGGAATTTAGATGAAAACGGATTTCTTTCAATGACTCTCGATGAAATGGCTCAGCGCTATACCCTGGACAGGGATAAGCTTCAACATGTCCATTCCTTGTTCAGAAACTTCGATCCTGACGGTATTGCGGCTGAAAATATCCAGCAATGTCTCATAATACAATTAGAAAACAGGGAAGATTACAACCCCCTTGCCATGGAAATATTGACGAATCACATGGAAGATCTAAAGTCCCTTAATCTCAAGAAATTGGCCGATATCTGCGGAGCAACGGAAGAAGATATACGAACCGCTCTTTATGTCATTAAAAGCCTTGATCCAAGACCTGCCAGGAATTTTGGAGGGGAAGAAACCCGTTACATACAGCCTGATGTATTTGTTGTAAAAGTTGACAACGAATATGTTGTCCATTTGAATGATGATGGATTTAACAACCTTAAAATAAGCCAATCATATAAAGAAATGATTCATAAACTTAACTCTCATAACAAGGAGGCAAAAGATTATCTTGAACAAAAAATGCGCTCTGCGGTATGGCTTTTAAAGACAATACAACAGAGACAAAGGACTATTTATAAAGTTGCAAAAAGCATAGTAAGGAAACAAAGAGATTTTTTCGAACAGGGAATTTCATATCTTAAACCTATGGTATTAAGGGAAGTAGCAGAGGATATTTCTCTCCATGAATGCACTGTAAGCCGTGTTACAAACAATAAATATATGCACACTCCTCATGGTATATTTGAACTTAAATTTTTCTTTACAAGCGGCATTACAGCTGGAGACGGAGATAGTGTTTCTTCAAAATCCATAAAAAACATGATTAAAGATATAATCCAGAATGAAGATAAATCAAAACCTCTGAGCGATGAAAAAATAGCGCAGATTCTTGCCAGTCAAAAATTATATATAGCAAGGAGAACAATAGCAAAATACAGAGAAGAACTTAACTTTTTGCCTTCGAGCAAGAGAAAGAAAATTATCTGACAACGACATGGAGGATTTATGCAAATAACAATCAAGGGAAGACATATAGAATTGACCCCGGCCTTAAAAAATCATGTCACAAAAAGGGTAGAAAAACTAAAAAAATACACTGATAATATTCTAACAGTATCAGTAATTTTAAGTGTAGAGAAATACCGGCACATATCGGAAATAAACATACATGTAGATGATCAGCTTTTTGTCAGCAAAGCAGAGACTGATGACCTTTATGCTTCTGTAGACCAGTGTATTGAGAAATTAGACACACAGTTGAATAAGCGTAAGGCACGTTACTCATCATCAAGAAAGAAAGAACGCTCCGATGAAGCTGAAGGTGAGGAAACAGCTGACACTGAATAAAAAAGAGACATTATGAAAATTTCTAATGTGCTGAAAGAGGAAGCAATCTTGCCAACAATGGCTTCCAGGAACAAAGCAGAAATTCTCAAAGAGCTTTCTTCTCATCTCGTCTCAATTTTCAAGATAAAGGAAACAACAGATACTCTTTTTAAGATTCTTGAGTCCAGAGAAGAACTTGGCAGTACCGGTATTGGAGATGGGATTGCTATCCCGCATGGGAAAGTCCCGAGTATCGACGAAGAACTTCTTATAGTTGGAAGGTCAAAGGATGGTATAGATTTTAATGCGATGGACAGTAAACCTGTACATCTCTTTTTCTTACTTGTTGGACCTGAAAATGCAGCGAGCATGCACCTTAAGGCTTTAGCTAAACTTTCAAGGATTCTCAGTAACCCTACACTAAGAAACAAACTGTTGAATGCAGAAAGCAAAAATGAAATGTTCACTCTTCTTGCCGACGAAGATTCAAAATATAGCTGACCATTCATGAAGAAATTTATTACAGTAAAACAGTTTTTTAATGAAACAAAAGAAGATCTTAATCTCAGTATCCTATGTGCAAAAAACAGTCTAAGAAATAAGATCAGCAATTACCACATTCAAAAGCCTGGACTTGCTCTTGCAGGATATCTTGAAAATATAAAAAGTGAGACAGTAAGCATTTTAGGCAACACAGAAACATCTTACTTAAAGACGCTGCCGGCAGGTAAATGCAATGATTCTCTAAGAAAGCTTCTTAAACTTCGCCTTGCCTGCATAATAATATCTAACAGCAATCCTCCTCCCTGCGATCTTCTGGGCATAGCTTCAAAAACCAACACCCCTGTTATGTGTTCAACTATCAACTCCACAATTCTTATCTCCAGGCTTCTCAATTTTCTCGAGGAAAAACTGGCAGAATCAATTACCCTGCATGGAGTGCTTGTAGATGTTTTTGGAGTTGGAGTTCTTTTACTCGGGAAAAGCGGCGTCGGCAAAAGTGAGATCGTTCTCGACCTGGTGGAAAAAGGCCACCGTCTTGTATCTGATGACGTAGTTGTAATCAAGAAAACAGGAGAAATGACGCTTCTCGGTTCCAGTCCGGAAAGCATCCGTCACCACATGGAGATAAGAGGACTTGGTATAATAAACATAAAAGACCTTTTCGGAGTTACATCTATACGTGACAGCAAGAGAATAGAGATCGTAATTGAACTTGAAGAATGGGAGTTGGAAAGTCAGTACGAAAGACTCGGGCTTGATACGCTTTATGCTGACATACTCGGGATAAAAATACCAAAAATTCTTATGCCTGTTGCTCCAGGAAGAAACATGTCAATGATAATTGAAATTGCTGCAAGAAACTATCTTTTGAAGAAAATGGGTTATAATCCGGCTGAAGAATTGAACAGAAAGCTGCTAAACAAAATCATCGAAGAAGAAAAGAGTCTTACAGCTGATTCAAAGCGCAGAAACAGTAAGCAAAATAAGGAGAATTAACTTGGTTGGAGCAATAATAGTTACACACGGAAACCTAGCTGCTGAGCTTATTAAATCCGCTGAAATGATACTTGGAAGGCAAAAACACTTGCTGTCTGTTTGTATCAAGCTAAACAACGGGGAAGAAGATATAGTACACGCCATCAAAAAAGCTATCTCTGATGTTAAATCAGAAGAAGGTATTCTCATATTTACTGATATGTTTGGCGGTACACCTACTAATCTGAGTCTTTCTTTCATGGATGAAGGGAAAATTGAAGTGGTTACTGGCGTCAATCTCCCAATGCTTATTAAATTCCTGACCGAGAGGGAACATAACCCGCTTCAGAAGCTCGTTTCTTTCTGTAAACAATACGGGAAAAAACATATCATGGTTGCCTCTGAAATACTTGGTCAGCAAAAAGAAGAACATAACAACTGATCTGATTCTTTCAAAATGCATTTCTCTTTATTCAGAGTTGATGACCGTCTCATTCACGGTCAGGTAGTGGAAGGCTGGGCAAGGCCTCTTTCGGTTACTACGATAATTGTAGTAAATGACCGTATAGCTAGTGATGCGTCTCAAAAGCTAATATTTGAATTTGCAGTTCCTCCAGAAATAAAAACAATTTTTTCAACCATTGACAACATGGTTAATGAGTTGCCACTGATCGAAAATGAGAACTCTCGAACTATAATTCTTTTCTCCACTATAGATGACGTATACAGACTTGTGGATAATGGCTTTAAACTTGACAAGCTAAACCTGGGAGGGATGAGATCTGTTGAAAATAAAATGAAGCTTTCTCAAACGGTTTTTGTAAGCGCTACAGAAATTAAAACACTTAATATGCTTCTCAAAATGGGAATAGACATAAACATACAGTCAGTTCCTGGAGAGAAACAAAAAAACCTTAAAGAACTTTTTGCCAAGAAGCACCTTCTGGAATAGTTTTCTGCATGAAATAGTTTTTATAACCATTAGTAGACTATGATAAATGAAATAATTGTTGCTGTTATATTGGGAAGCATAATAGCTCTTGACCGCACAGCCGTTCTCCAGCTGATGATTTCACAGCCAATAGTTGCGTCACCAATAATCGGCTATTTTCTCGGTAATCCCATTCTCGGTCTGCATGTTGGAGCTGCAACTCAGCTCATATGGTTGCCATCACTGCAGATAGGTGCAGCCATAGTCCCCAATGCCTCTGTAGCTGCAATACTTATCACTTCTGCATCAATAATAATTATGCAATTCCCTGAAATGAGCGGCATTACAAGCATGTCTATATGCGGAGCTGTTTTTTTATGCGTAATCCCTTTGCTTTCCATCGAAGAAAAAGCTGATATGCTCGTAAGGAAGAATAACTACATCTGGGTTGAAGCAGCAATCAAAGCTATCAAAAGAGACGACCTGTCTTTAATAGGGGTATACAACCTTGGCGGAATACTTTTCTTCTTTTTAAAAAACATGGTGTTCTTGGCAGTCTCATTGTCATTTCTGATCTTATTGTTGCCAAATATTTTAACTCATCTTCCAAAGGAAATCATTTCCTCTTTTTCGCACCTATTCAGGCTCCTCCCGGTAATAGGAGTAGCAGTCATACTGAAAAACCTTCTGATAAAGAAGTTTTATTATTATTTTATAGCCGGTGCCTGTGTTCAGATAATAATAATTTTATTGATGCTCAGATATGGATAATAAAAGAAATATAACATTTTTTGATATTTCATTAATTGCTTTGCGGTCCCTTTTCATTCAGGCAAGCTGGAATTTCAATAAAATGCAGTCTCTTGGTTTTCTCTATACCATTTCAGGAGCCCTGAAAAAAATAGCTTCAAGCCCAAGCACATTGAACAAAATGTTTTTAAAACATATAGATTTTTTCAATACAAACCCATATTTTTCTTCTGCTATTGCAGGAGCAGTCGTTAAATGCGAAGAAGATCTTTCCCTTAATAATGTATCTAAAGACGACCCTGATTCTATCAAAGCTTCCCTCATGGGGCCGTTTGGCGCTATAGGTGATTCGGTTTTTTGGGCAACTCTCAGACCTCTTGTCTCGGTTATAGCCCTTATAGTTGCACTTCGCGAATCAATCCTCTCAGCATTCTTATTCCTGATACTATACAACATCTTCAGCCTGGGATTTAGATTCTATGGCGCATTTGCAGGTTATAAATCAGGGAAGGACATTATTTTTGATGTTAGAAGAATGAATTTATATCATGTGCTCAATGAGGCAAAAATGCTTATGGCAATCCTTCTTGGAGTCTGTATTCCGTTGATATGCAGGAGTACAACGTTTAAATTTATTGATTCAGGATTTCTATTTAACATGTTAATAGTGCTTTCAGCGTTTCATCTTATTTATTTTTTACTCTCAAAAAACATCTCAGCCAAAGCAGTAATATATATAATCTTACTCTTGTGTTTAATCTGGGAATATATTTTTCCTTTATTATAAGGGGGGGAACTTGGAAAAAAAAGTGGTTAAGCTTATTATCAGGAACAAACTTGGTTTGCATGCAAGAGCCGCAGCTACCTTGGTGAAACTTACCAACAAGTTTTCATCAAAAATAGAGATTGAAAAGGATGGCCAATCAATTAATGGTAAGAGTATTATGGGAGTGATGATGCTTGCAGCAGCCAAAGGGAATTCGGTAACAGTAACAGCAACCGGTACGGACAGTGAATCAGCAATTAGTGCCATACAGGAGCTTGTGCATAATAAATTCGGAGAAGAATAGATTGCCCTTGCAATTTTCTCTAAAACGTATGAGAAATATATTTTTTTGGGTCAATACAGTATTTAACCATCAGAAAACATGGATGACTTTATAAAAGGGATTGCTGTTACATCTGGGATCGTAATTGGCGAGGCATTTATCCTCGACCAGACGATTAATCATGTACCCAAACATAATATCAGTGGAAATGATATAGAGAAGGAAATTGCGCGCCTTGATACAGCTGTGGAAGTTTCCGTACATCAGCTTGAAGAGATCAAATCCCGCGTTGAGGAAAAACTTGGATATCAGCATGCACTTATCTTCGAAGCTAAGATCCTGATGCTTAAAGATGAAACTGTTCGAGATAAAACTATAAAAAGAATAAAAGGACAGAAAATCAACTGCGAATGGGCTCTTGATGAGGCAATAAGCGAATTGATAGAGATATTCTCCGGTTTTGATGATGAATACCTGAAGGAAAGAAAAACCGACATAGGAAATATCAGGAGCAGGATACTTTCCAACCTTGCCGGTGTTTCACATATAGGTATTAGCGATATAAAAAAGCCTGTCATAGTAATCGCTCATGATCTGGCGCCTGCGGATACTGCGTTAATGCACAAAGAAACCATACTTGGTTTTGCAACCGATGTAGGAGGGAAAACCAGTCATACAGCCATAATGGCAAGAAGCCTTGAGATACCTGCTGTTGTTGGGTTAAAAAATGCAACAACTAAAATCCAGAGCGGCGATCGTCTCATTATTGATGCAAATTCAGGGGATGTAATAATCAATCCGGATGAACTCACACTTCAGAAATATGAAGAAAAGAAAAGAAAATTTGATGAACTCCAAAAGACTTTTTTATCGCTTCATGATCTTCCTGCAGAAACCGCTGACGGGTTTAAACTTAAGATATTTGCCAATATTGAACTCCCTGAAGAAGCTATAGCCGTTGATAGTTACGGAGCTGACGGAATCGGCCTTTACCGGACCGAATTCCTATATCTCAACAGATTGACAACCCCTGATGAAGAGGAACAGTTCAACAACTACAGAAAACTGGCTGAAACGATGTATCCAAAGCCTGTCA